>NZ_BOQB01000084.1 GCF_018332475.1 Bacillus sanguinis
TTGATCAATACAGCTTTTTATAAATGATTAAACTCGAATAATCATTCTGGTATTTAAATCAACTTTTTTTGATTTAAATAATTAAATTTATATTTTACACTTACAAATTTAAAGAAAATTAGGAGGTTTTTTTATGAAACCTATTCAACTTTCATTCAAAGTACAAGATTGTTGTGGAACAGACAATCAAACATTACAAAGCAATATCGATATGCAAGGATTAAAACAGTTACCAGTTGCCATTATTGGGGGAGGTCCTGTAGGTTTAGCTGCAGCTGCACATTTAGCAAAACATGGTGAATCATTTATCTTATTAGAAGCTGGGGCAAATATAGGTTCAAACATCCTTACATGGGGCCATGTGCGGTTATTCTCACCTTGGCAATATAACATAGATAAAGCAGCTCTAGCTCTTCTTGAACAACATGGCTGGGAATCACCAGACATAAAAGCATTACCAACAGGAAGAGAAATTGTAGAACAATACTTACAACCGCTTGCGAATCTTCCGGAAATTAAACCATTTATCCATTTGAATACTAAAGTACTATCTATAGGTAAGAAGGATACAGATAAAATGAAAACAACGAATCGTGAAAAAATGCCATTTATGATCTATACAGAAAAAGAAGGTGTACTTCAAGTTTATGAAGCTAGAGCGATATTAGATGCTTCCGGTACGTGGGGAAATCCAAATCCGGCAAATTCTAATGGTATCTGGTTGAAAGAAGAGCAATCCCTTAACGAGCATATTTTTTATGGTATTCCAGATATATTAGGAAACGAACAAAAGCGATATGCCAATAAGCATGTAGCTGTCGTTGGAAGTGGTCATTCTGCAATCAATGCTTTATTGGAGTTGGCAAAATTAAAGGAGTCCTATCCAGGGACTAAGATTGTATGGATTATGAGAAAGCAACGTGTGGAAGAAGCATACGGGGGAGAGGAAAAAGATGCTCTTGAAGCGCGCGGAACCTTAGGTAGCCACATTCATCAATTGGTTGATGAAGGAATCGTGGAAGTAATGACACCATATAAAATTCAATACGTAGTTAGTACAAAAAATGGAATGGACATTGTAGGTCATCAAGATGAGAAAGAAATAAAAATTACTGATATCCAAGAGATGATTGTAAATACAGGGAATCGTCCTAATTTATCTATGATAAGTGAAATACGTACTTCTATTGATACTGCTACTGAAAGTGTAGGGGCTTTAGCACCACTAATCGATCCTAACCTTCATAGTTGTGGCACTGTTCGCCCCCATGGTGAAAAAGAGCTTCGACACCCAGAGAAAGGTTTCTATATTGTAGGTTCAAAAAGTTATGGAAGAGCGCCTACTTTCCTTATGGCGACAGGATATGAACAAGTTAGATCTATAGTTGCTTACCTTACTGGTGATTATGAGGCAGCTGAAAAAGTAGAACTTGATTTGCCAGAGACTGGTGTTTGTAGTGTGAATGTAAAGCCTAATAAAGTAGATGATTCATGTTGTGGTACAGAATCTTGTTGTTAAGGAGACTGACTGTAAGGAGTAGTAATTTATATTACGCCTCCTTACAGAAGAATTAAGTTTGAAAGGAGAACACAATGAAATGGTTATTAATCATGCGGGTAATTTAAAGAAAGACTATTTTGTATCCTATATAAGATTAATAATGAATGCCCACCAATGTAATGTTGAAAATGCAAAGGATTATGTTTTTCAAAGTATGTTCAGACTCGAAAAAAACAGTTTAGGAAAGAAAACTTATCAGAGTTTCCTTGAAGCGTATCGAGAATTAAAAGAATCTAATTAAATAAGTAAATCAAAGGTGGGATAATGATGAAAGAAATATTAGATTCCATTGTAATTGGAGGAGGGCAAGCTGGTCTTGCGTCTGGTTATCACCTTCAAAAAAAAGGATTACAGTTTTTAATATTAGAAGCGAGTGAGCGAACAGCTGGGTCTTGGCCTTACTATTATGAAAGTCTGAAATTGTTTTCTCCCGCACGTTTTTCATCGTTACCTGGAATGCAATTCCCAGGGCATCCTGATGATTATCCCACGAGGAACGAAGTGATTGATTACTTGCAAAATTATGTGGACAATTTTCAGCTACCAGTTATGTTAAATCAGCGAGTAGAATCTATAGAAAAAGAAGATGGAATATTTAAAGTTCAAACAGTCTCTGGAAAGACATTTTTGACTAGAACTATTATAAATGCAACTGGTTCTTTCCACAGTCCGTTTAATCCGATAATAAAGGATCAAGAGGAATTCAAGGGGAATATTATACATTCCGCTATGTATCGGAGTCCGAATCAGTATATTAATCAAAGAGTAGTGGTGGTGGGGCGGAGAAATTCAGCTGTCCAAATTGCACTTGAACTGGCCGATGTAAGTAAAGTATCTTTAGCTGTACGAAAGCCTGTTCAACTCATGAAACAAAAAGTGTGGGGGAAGGATTTACATTTTTGGCTTAAGGTATTAGGTGTAGATACCTTTCCGTTTTGGCGATTTGGAAAAACAGCACCGAGTTCAGGAGGAGTCATCGATTTAGGTGATTACAAGGAACGATTAGCTAGGGGGAATCCAGATCAAAGGTCTATGTTTACATCTTTTTACACTGATGGTGTAGTTTGGCCTGATGGGAAGAAGGAGCCAATCGATACGGTCATTTTTGCAACGGGCTATCACCCTAATCTCTCTTACTTCAATGCTATTGGAGCACTGGACTCAGAAGGAAGACCTTTACAAATAGCTGGTGTAAGTACAGAGGTCCAAGGGGTGTATTATGTTGGCTTGGAAGGTCAACGTTCGTTTTCTTCTGCGACATTAAGGGGAGTTGGATCGGATGCTAAATTTGTTGTGAGAAAGCTAATAAGCTATTTGAAAAATGAATATTTTAGATAATGATATTAACCCTATGACTTGGTGGGGATTTGGTTACGTCCTTAAATTGCACAACTTAAGTCAAAAATCAAAAGTAATGTAAAGGTAAGGGAGATTAGGGGGAAATAAGTATGGAGATTAGAAAAGCAACTGAACAAGATGTACAAGAAATTACGACTATTTATAATGAGGGTATCGAAGATCGTATTGCAACTTTAGAGACAGAAATAAGAACAGATAAATATGTAATGGAATGGCTATTTCAACGAGAAAAAAGATATTCAGTAATTGTCATGGAAGAAAATTCTCATATCGTTGGCTGGGCTTCCATTAATCCATACAGTCATCGATGCGCCTATCGTGGAGTAGGAGAATTATCTATATACATAAAAAGAGAATATAGAGGAAAAGGTTTGGGACAGAATTTACTTTTAGCACTAGAAAAAAATGGACAACAAAATGAATTCTATAAATTTGTTTTATTCACTTTTTCTTTTAATAATCTTGGCCAAGGGTTATATCGTAAAATGGGCTATCGAGAAGTAGGGGTATTTGAAAAACAGGGAATCATGGACGGCGAGCATGTCGATGTTATGATTATGGAAAAATTATTAGGCTAATATTGTAATGATTTCAAATCCAAAAGCAAAAACCAGTGATTGGTGGCATCACTGGTTTTTGCTTTTTATTAATCTAGTACCTTAATAGTTTGGAACCTGACGTATTGGAATACATAAAATAAGGTATAAATATTATGAATGTTTTTCTTTTTAAACTTCCATAATGATTGGAAGAAGCATTGGCCGACGTCCGGTTTTGGAATATAAGAATGGACTTAATACTTCTACAAGTGTTTGTTTTATTTGTGCCCAATTTATGATCCCTTCATTTAGTAAATTACATATACAATCTTCTACAATATCTTCTATTTTCTTCATGAGTTCTTCTGATCCACGCATATATACAAAGCCTCTTGTAACAATCGCCGGCTGAGATACTAATCGCTTTTGTTTACAATCTAAATTTAGGCTTATAATAATGATTCCTTCTTCAGATAAAATTCTACGGTCACGTAAAACAATGTTTCCAATATCACCTATACCACTCCCGTCAACATACACAGCCTGAGAAGATATGGTTTTACTACTAATTCTAGCCTCTCCTTTGGAGATTTCTAATACTTGCCCATTATCCATAACAAAACAATTTTCTAAAGGGACACCACATTCTACAGCTAATTCTACATGCTTTTTTAACATACGATATTCTCCGTGAATAGGCATGAAATATTTCGGCTTTAAAAGGGAGAGCATCAATTTTTGTTCTTCTTGTGCTCCATGACCAGATGTATGAATATCACTTATTTTATGATGAATTACATTTGCACCTACTCGATATAGTTGATTAATCGTTCTGTTAACACTTAACACATTCCCTGGAATCGGGGAGGAAGAAAGAACAACTGTATCTCCAGGAATAATTTGAATTTGTCGGTGATTATTATATGCAATTCTTGATAAAGCTGCCATTGGTTCCCCTTGACTTCCCGTACATATAATAGTTACTTGGTGACTTGGAATATGATTGATTTCATGTACGCCAACGAATATGTCCTTTGGAGCTTGGATGTATCCTAAGTCTCTTCCGATTTGAATTGTTTTTTCCATACTTCTTCCTACAACTACAACTTTACGATTATACAAAATAGAAGCCTCTACAACCTGTTGCAATCTGTGAACGTTAGATGCAAAAGTGGCAAATAAGATACGTCCCTGAGCCTCTGAAAAGATTTCCTTTACAGACTGCCCAACCTTTTTTTCTGACATTGAAAAGCCAGGAACTTCACTATTTGTACTGTCGGATAGTAAACACAATACACCTTCTTTTCCGATTTCAGCAATTTTGTGTAGGTTCGCCTCAGTACCAGCGGGTGTAAAATCGAATTTGAAATCACCAGTATGTACAACATTTCCATTTGGAGTGGTGACTACTATACCAAATGCGTCAGGAATACTATGTGTTGTTCGGTAAAAACGTACTTTCGTGTGTTGAAATTTAACTTCTGTTTCATCCAATATATTTCTTATTTCAACATGGCGGATATTATGTTCTTCAAATTTACTTTTAATTAATGCTGCAGCTAGCTTCCCAGCATATATCGGTACTTGTATGCATTTAAATAGAAAGGGAACCCCGCCAATATGATCTTCATGTCCGTGTGTGATGAATAATCCTTTTATTTTATCTTTATTTCTTTCTAGATACGTATAATCGGGTATAACATAATCAATACCTAATAGTTCAGAGTCAGGAAATTTAAATCCGGCATCTACAATGATGATTTCATCTTCATACTCAATGACATACATATTCTTTCCAATTTCTCCAAGGCCACCTAAAGCAAAAATCTTTGTTTTTCCACTTTGTAGTGTTTTCATGTGCCAACTCCTTACATATTAAAATATTTCAAGTTTCCTTTATTATAAAAATTCCTGATTTTGAATAAGAATTTTCAAAATCAGGAATCATACAAAAAATATATTATTTTACAATCAGTACTGGACATTGAACCCTTTTAGCTACTTTATGGCTCACACTTCCTAGTACCATTTCTTGCAACGCATTGAGTCCACGACTACCAAGTACCACTAATTCAAAATGACCTTTATTCGCATGCTCTACAATGGTTAGCCCTGGTTCACCATGTAATATTTTAACTTCATAAGAAATACGATTTTCTTTTAATTTTTCTTCAATAGGTAAAAGTCTCTTACGACGGGATAACTCTAATTCTTCTTTCCCTTGTGCGTGAATAACTTCATTCTTTGCTTTTGCATAATCAACTACAAATACAATCTCAACTGTACATTCGTTAGCTAAGGATGCAATTTTTATTGCTTCTTGTGTAGCACGTAAGGAATGTTCAGAACCATCTACAGCCAATAGGATTTTTTTATACATAATTTTCACTCCTAATCATGAATTAATGTGAAGAAGCTTTTCTATTTGGGTTATTATATACAGCTAATTTTTCTACGAGTTTCTTACTAGAAGAATTTAAGTTTGTAATGGTAACAATATTTTGATTTTCTTGGTACTTAATAACAACTTTGTCGATAGCTCCAACTGCCGAATCATCCCAAACATGCGTGTTTGAGAAATCAATGACAATGCTTCTATTTTTAACATTAAAATCAAATGATTCTACGAATCCTTCTACAGATGCAAAGAACAATTGACCATCTACATCAAATATCATATTTGAACCATCTTGTCGTTTTGTAACTTTTATCTTTGAAATTTTAGCAACAAAGAATATAGCACTTAGTAATACACCAGCAATTACACCTTTAGATAAATCATGCGTTGCAACTACGATAATAACTGTCACTAACATAACTGCTGCATCACTTCTTGGCGCTTTTACTAAATATGAGAACGAAGACCAATCAAATGTACCAATGGAAACCATAATCATAATACCTACTAGAACAGGCATTGGAATTTGTACAACTAAATCTCCTAATACAATGATGAGAAACATTAAAAATAGTCCTGCGATTAGAGTAGACAGTCTACCACGTCCGCCTGATTTTACGTTGATTACAGATTGCCCAATCATTGCACAACCTGCCATACCACCAAAGAAACCCGTAACAATATTAGCGATTCCTTGACCTCGGGACTCTTGATTTTTATTACTTTCTGTTCCAGTCATGTCATCTACAATAGACGCTGTTAGTAAAGATTCCAATAGTCCAACAATCGCTAAAGCAATGGAATATGGAAAAATAATGCTTAATGTTTCAAATGTGAATGGAACGTCTGGAATAAAGAACGATGGTAATGATTTTGTAATCGCTCCTAAATCACCGACAGTTCGTAAGTCCAAATGCATATAAATCGCAATCGCTGTTAATAATACAATCGCTATTAATGGAGCTGGAATTGATTTAATAAATCGCGGTACAATATAGACAATTGCTAATGTAATTGCAACAAATACATATGTCAGATTGGAAATACCAATAAAATGTGGTACTTGAGCCATAAAAATTAAAATTGCTAAAGCATTAACAAACCCAATCATGACAGCACGTGGGATAAATTTCATTAATCGTGCTACTTTACATACACCAAAAATAATTTGTATAACACCTGTTAAAATTGTTGCGGCTAATAAATAATTTAGCCCGTGCTCTTTTACTAAAGGAACCATAAGTAATGCCATTGCACCTGTTGCCGCTGAAATCATTCCAGGACGACCACCTACAAAGGCAATAATAACTGCAATACAAAAGGATGCATATAATCCCACCATCGGATCTACACCTGCAATAATTGAAAATGCAATTGCCTCTGGAATTAATGCTAGTGCAACAACAATCCCCGCAAGGATATCCGCTCTAACATTTGAAAACCATTCTGTTTTTAATTTTTCTACCACTGTTTTATACACCTCATATCATTTATTTTTTGGCTTTTAAGTCTCATAAAAGCCGTGTTCACATTACGATAAAAACAGTCTAACACTTATCGTCCCAAAAAGGAACCTTTTTGATACTTATTTTACTCGTCCAAGTTATGGTATGATAAAAGAAACGTCTTAACTGTTAGGAGAGCATGTATGTTAATCGGATATATGAGACCGTATCAAGATGATCTGAAATGCGAAGAACAACTAAAAAAATTAGAAAAAGTAAATTGTACAACAATCGTTTCAGAGGAACATTCATCAGCCAAAAAAAGAACACAACTTAAAAGTATGATAAGTAACCTGAACCCAGGTGATAAAATAGTCGTTACAAAACTTTTTACATTAGCTGATTCAACACG
>NZ_BOQB01000085.1 GCF_018332475.1 Bacillus sanguinis
TTGTAATGTTGAGCTATTTATTCTTTTTATCCCTCTTATAGAGGATAATTCATGTATGAGTTGCAGCATTGCTAAATCTTTCTGTTTACTTTCAATCATAATATCGAAATTATGATTGATTTTTTTTGCAATGTGTAAGAAAGGCTTAATAAACTCTAAATCAATATATTCAGCATGGGCCCTAAATTCTTTTTTTGATTTAGGGGAGGAAATGTGAACTTTAGGAGGGATATTTGTATGTGACCAAGTTTCAAAAATTGCAGGAAGTAACACTTCTAGCGGTTCCTCGCAAAGGTTTGCTATGTGATGATGGTAATCGAATACGAATGGGATCTTTTCTTTTTGGCAAATAGATAAAGTTTCAGTAGTTGTATATGTTTTATCATCGTTTTCAAGCGTCATTTGCTTTTTTATATGTGTAGGAAGTTTTTGTATATTTTCATGGAAACGCCCAACTGCTTTTTCTTTATTTCCATAGGCACCACCTACATGGATGTTAATATAGGAAGAATCTGCAACTCCTATTGCATCCAATACTTTATAATGATAGGTCATATCTGTAATAGCGTTAGTTGTAATATGCGGCTTGTCGCTTGTAAATAGCGTAAATTGATTTGGATGAAAACTTACTCGTAAATTATGTTCTTTAATTAATGTCCCAATTTTACGCCAAAGTGGTGTAAATGCCCCGATATAATCAAACTCTACTTCGGGATGTGTTGCAAGTGGGACGATGGAAGAGGATAAGCGATATAAAGGAATTTCATGCGCTATATTGTAATGAAGAATACGTATTGTATGCTCAAGATTCTGTCTTGTAACATCGTACAATTTATCTTCTCGTTCTTGTTTACTGAGTTTTTGAAAGCTTGTAAATGTCATCGTTTTGGCAGGAGAACAGTCCCACAGTGCCATTGCATGTGAGACATATCCAAACCGCATAATCATATGTGATACACCTCTTTTTACTCATTATCTTTCCTATAAGAAGAAAGAAAGTATCGTTCCTATCCATTCTTTCCCTCTATCAATAATGGAATGCGGGCTAACATCTTCAAAGGAAAGTAAGGACGCGCTTTCTAAATCCTTATGGAATTTGTTTTTTACTATTTGTATAAAATGTTTATCATATAAAAGGCAGTTGATTTCATGATTAATATATAAACTTCTCATATCAAAGTTTGCAGTTCCGATATCACAAATATAATCGTCCGCTATAATAACTTTGGCGTGAAAGAAACCTTGTTGAAATGCGTAAATATTACATCCGGCTTGTATTAACTTTCGGCAATATGGAAATTTTGCTTCTCGAACAAGGGCGTGATCGGCTTTCTCTGGAACGAGAATCGTGATTTGAACCCCACGTTTTCGTGCTTTTAATAATGCGTTCATTATTTTTTTTCCAGGAATGAAATATGGTGTACCGATAAAGAGTTCTTCTTTCGTATTTTCAATTAAGTGTAAAAAAGTATGTTGTAAATAGGCCCCATCGGTCGGAATAAATTGATGTTGGATGGTACCAGGTTGCAGTTTCGGAAAATAAAGAGAAGCATCCAATAGATTTTGGTTTGTATCATCAAACCAGTCATGTAAAAATTGTTTTTGTAAATCTTGTACTCCTTCGCCTGTAAGGCGTAAATGATAGTCTCGCCATAATCCTAAACGTTCATTATGTCCCAAATACTCTTCACCGATATTAAATCCCCCGATATAACCGATTTTTCCGTCAACCACTGTGATTTTCCTATGGTTGCGCTGATTGGCAGAAAAGAAAAGGAACGGAAACTTCACTTTATGACAAAATGAAAAAGAGACGCCGTGTTTTTGTAGGGAACGAATTGCTTCATTTGATAAATAATGACTTCCCAATCGATCGAGTAGAAGTCTTACTTCAATTCCTTCCTTTGCCTTATCGATAAGTAATTTTAAAAATTCACGACTGATTTTATCGTTTTTTACAATGAAGAACAAAACGTGTACATGGTGCCTTGCTTGTTGTATATCAGTAAATAAAGCATCATATAAATCCTGCCCGTATGTATAAAGGTGAAAATTACTTTGACGTAAAGGGAAAATACGAGAGCGCACACGCTTTAAATGAAGAATTCTCCCATATAAAAGGTCAATTGTGATCCAAAGAATAACGCATATTAACAAGAGAGATAAGAAGAACATAAGTGAATTCCCTCCTTTGCATTCTTTTCACCTTGATTTTGTTGAATGTTCGTAAAAGCACGATTGGTGAGGGCTAATAATCAGTAGGGAATAAACAGCTCTCTACGGATTAAAGTTTCACTTTATAGTTTCACCGAAATAAACAGCTTTATGAAAAAATATGTTGTTGTATAACAAAAAACTGTTGACTGAATGCTCACTCATTATATAATGAAGATAGGGGAAAAAATTCAGAAAATTATATGTTTTTGAAGATTCTAAAAAAGAAAGAGGGCTTACAAAGAGAGGGGTAGCATAAAAATGAATAGCTTACTGATCATGAATTGGCTGGCTGCCATTGCTGTTATTGCTTATGCGGGATATTTGTTTGTGTATCTTATACGAACGAGAATGGCCTACATACAGTTAGGAAAAAAGATTGAATTTGACCGTCGTTTTAAAGAGCGTTGGGATCTTCTTAAGGTCAATGTTTTCGGTCAGAAAAAGCTGCTGAAAGATAAAAAGAGCGGCATTATTCACGTTATGTTCTTTTATGGATTTATTCTTGTCCAATTTGGAGCAATTGACTTCGTTTGGAAAGGACTCGCACCAGGATCACATCTTCCACTTGGACCACTATACCCTGCATTTACATTCTTCCAGGAAATTGTCACACTTGTTATTTTAATTGCAGTCTTTTGGGCTTTTCATAGACGTTATGTCGAGAAGCTAGTTCGTTTAAAACGTAATTTCAAATCAGGTCTTGTTCTTATCTTTATTGGTGGCTTAATGATTTCTGTGCTACTAGGTAATGGGATGGGGATTATATGGCACGGCGAGGAGCTTTCATGGAGTGAACCAATCGCTTCTGCAATCGCTTACGTTTTCTCGGGAATAAATGAAACCGTAGCCATTTCTGTGTTCTACTTCTCTTGGTGGGTGCATCTACTAATTTTGTTAACGTTTTTAGTGTATGTTCCACAATCAAAACACGCGCATTTAATTGCGGGGCCAGCTAACGTTTTCTTCGGTCGTCTTTCAAATCCAGGGAAACTTGAAAAGATTGACTTTGAAGATGAAACGCAAGAAACATTTGGTGTTGGTAAAATTGAAGATTTTAGACAAAATCAGCTGATTGACTTATATGCTTGCGTAGAGTGCGGTCGCTGTACAAATATGTGCCCGGCAACAGGAACAGGGAAAATGTTATCGCCGATGGATTTAATTTTAAAACTTCGCGATCATTTAACTGATAAAGGAGCAGCAGTGACATCAAAAGCACCGTGGGTTCCGGTAGTTGCTTTTAATAATACGCAAGGAAATCAGTTAGCGATGATGGCATCTGGGAAAGGGCAACAGGAATCAGCAGCCACAGCAATCACTTACGATCCGAGTTTAATTGGAGATGTTATTACAGAAGAAGAGATTTGGGCTTGTACAACGTGCCGTAACTGTGAAGATCAGTGTCCGGTTATGAATGAGCATGTTGACAAAATTATCGATTTACGCCGCTACCTCGTTTTAACAGAAGGAAAGATGGACGCGGAAGCGCAGCGTGCGATGACAAACATCGAGCGTCAAGGGAATCCGTGGGGACTGAACCGTAAAGAGCGTGAAACTTGGCGCCAAGGTGATGATGAAGTAACGGTTCCAACTGTAAAAGAAAAATCGAAAGCTGGCGAGGAGTTCGAATATTTATTCTGGGTTGGCTCAATGGGATCATATGATAATCGTAGTCAGAAGATTGCAATATCATTTGCGAAGTTAATGAACGAAGCAGGCATTTCATTCGCGATACTTGGTAATAAAGAAAAGAACTCTGGGGATACACCACGCCGACTTGGAAATGAATTTGTCTTCCAAGAGATGGCGACAAAGAATATCGAGGAATTTGAAAAAGCAGGAGTGAAGAAAATCGTTACGATTGACCCTCACGCTTATAACACATTTAAAAATGAGTATCCAGACTTTGGCTTGCAAGCAGAAGTCTATCATCATACAGAATTGTTAGCTCAGTGGGTGAAAGAAGGACGCTTAAAGCCTGTTCACGCTATTGAAGAAACAGTTACGTACCATGATTCCTGTTATTTAGGAAGATACAACGAAGTATACGAAGCCCCGCGTGACATTTTGAAAGCAATTCCAGGTGTGAATCTTGTAGAAATGGCACGTAACCGTGAAACAGGAATGTGTTGTGGCGCAGGTGGTGGCTTAATGTGGATGGAAGAGACAGCAGGTTCACGTATTAACGTTGCTCGTACAGAACAAGCGCTAGCTGTGCAACCATCTATTATCGGTACAGGTTGTCCATATTGCTTAACGATGATTAGTGATGGGACGAAAGCGAAAGAAGTAGAAGAGAAGGTTCAAACTCTTGATGTAACAGAGATTTTAGAACGCTCTGTTATCGGACAGAAGAAAGAAGCGATGTAATTTGCAAGCATGAATACAACTTTAGAGAGAGGTGCAATCATTGCACCTCTTCTCAGCGTAAGAATACCGAGCGAGCGCTCGGTTCTAAAAAAAGAGATGGGGGAAATAGATATGAGTAAAACAGTTATTTTAAGTGCTGCAAGAACACCGGTTGGGAAATTTGGCGGATCTTTAAAAGACGTGAAAGCAACAGAACTTGGAGGAATTGCAATTAAAGCAGCGCTTGAAAGAGCAAATGTTTCTGCTAGTGATGTTGAGGAAGTTATATTTGGAACGGTTATTCAAGGTGGACAGGGACAAATTCCGTCGCGCCAAGCTGCGAGAGCTGCTGGAATCCCTTGGGAAGTGCAGACGGAAACAGTGAATAAAGTTTGTGCATCAGGGCTTCGTGCGGTTACGTTAGCGGATCAAATTATCCGTACTGGCGATCAATCATTGATTGTAGCTGGTGGTATGGAGTCGATGAGTAACAGTCCTTACATTTTACGTGGAGCAAGATGGGGATACAGAATGGGGAACAACGAAGTAGTTGATTTAAACGTTGCTGACGGTTTAACATGCGCATTTTCAGGTATACACATGGGTGTCTATGGCGGAGAAGTTGCGAAGGAAGATGGAATCTCTCGCGAAGCGCAAGATGAATGGGCATATCGTAGCCATCAACGTGCGGTGTCAGCGCATAAAGAAGGACGTTTTGAAGAGGAAATTGTGCCAGTAACGATTCCGCAAAGAAAAGGCGATCCGATTGTCGTTGCAAAAGATGAGGCGCCACGTGAAGATACAACGATTGAAAAATTAGCGAAATTAAAACCTGTATTTGATAAGACGTCAGCAGTGACAGCAGGAAATGCACCAGGACTAAACGATGGTGGTGCCGCGCTTGTACTAATGAGCGAAGATAGAGCGAAGCAAGAAGGAAGAAAGCCATTAGCGACAATTTTGGCACATACAGCAATTGCAGTGGAATCTAAAGATTTCCCAAGAACGCCAGGTTATGCAATTAACGCATTGCTTGAAAAAACAGGCAAGACAATTGAAGACATCGATTTATTCGAGATTAATGAAGCATTTGCAGCAGTAGCAATTGCAAGTACAGAAATCGCAGGAATTGACCCAGAAAAATTGAATGTAAATGGCGGCGCAGTGGCGATGGGACATCCGATTGGAGCAAGCGGAGCGCGCATTATCGTAACACTAATCCATGCACTTAAGCAGCGCGGCGGCGGAATTGGAATTGCTTCTATTTGTAGCGGTGGCGGTCAAGGTGATGCAGTGATGATTGAAGTTAATTAATTTACGGCGAGAAAACGATTCATTTATTACAGACTTATATTAAGGGGGAAGAAGGAATGGGTGTACAAAAAATAGTTGTAATTGGTGCAGGACAAATGGGATCGGGAATTGCGCAAGTATGTGCAATGGCAGGATATGATGTGAAGGTACAAGATTTAAAACAAGAGCAATTAGATAGAGGATTGGCTATTATTACGAAAAATTTAGCGCGCCAAGTAGAAAAAGGACGCATGAAGGAAGAAGAGAAGGAAGCAACGTTAAATCGCCTTACAGTAACGCTTGATTTAGATTGTGTAAAGGAAGCGGATCTTATTATTGAAGCAGCTGTTGAGAAAATGGATATTAAAAAGAAAATCTTTGCGAATCTAGATGAAATTGCTCCAGATCACGCGATTTTAGCGACGAATACGTCATCTCTGCCAATTACAGAAATTGCAGCGGTAACGAAACGTCCAGAGAAAGTAATCGGTATGCACTTTATGAATCCGGTTCCGGTTATGAAGCTTGTTGAAATTATTCGTGGTTTGGCTACAGATGATGTGGTATATGAAACGATTGAGGATATTACGAAGAAAATTGGGAAAGTACCAGTTGAAGTAAATGATTTCCCTGGGTTTGTATCGAACCGTATTTTATTACCAATGATTAACGAGGCGATTTATACATTATATGAAGGTGTAGCGACGAAAGAAGCGATTGATGAAGTAATGAAACTCGGTATGAATCATCCAATGGGACCTTTAACGCTCGCTGATTTTATCGGTTTAGATACATGTTTATACATTATGGAAGTGTTGCATGAAGGATTAGGTGATAGTAAGTATCGCCCATGTCCATTACTACGTAAGTACGTAAATGCAGGATGGTTAGGACGTAAAACAGGTCGTGGTTTCTACGTTTACGAATAAATTCCCCTTTGTTACAAAATAGTGGTCTTACCAAATTATTAAAAGGATATATAGCAAATGGAGGCGGAGTATATGAACTTTCGTTTTAATGAAGAGCAGCAAATGATGAGGAAAATGGTTCGAGATTTTGCACAGAAGGAAATAGCTCCCTTTGTTCCGAGTATGGAACAAGGGGTGTTCCCAAAAGAGATTTTGCAGAAGATGGGTGAGCTTGGACTAATGGGAATTCCAGCGCCTGCAAAATACGGCGGTGCAGAAATGGATTTTATTTCTTACATTTTAGCGATTGAAGAAATCTCAAAGGTGAGTGCGACAGTTGGTGTAATTTTAGCTGTACATACGTCAGTTGGAATGAACCCGATTTTATATTTCGGAACAGAAGAACAGAAGCAGAAATATGTTTCTAAACTTGCGACTGGTGAATACTTAGGTGCATTTGCATTAACAGAACCAAATGCAGGATCAGATGCAGGGAGTTTGAAATCAAGAGCTGTAAAGAAAGGCGATCACTACATTATTAATGGATCGAAAGTATTTATTACAAATGGTGGCGAAGCAAGTACGTACATTGTATTCGCTTCTATAAATCCAGAGGCAGGAAAAAGTGGGATTTCTGCATTTATAGTAGAGAAAGATACACCGGGCTTAATTATTGGCAAAGATGAGCATAAAATGGGACTTCTCGGTTCTCGTACTGTACAACTTACGTTCGAAGATATGAAGGTGCCAGCTGAGAATTTACTTGGTGAAGAAGGGCAAGGATTTAAGGTAGCGATGGCAAATTTAGATGTTGGACGAATTGGAATTGGTGCACAGGCTTTAGGAATCGCTGAAGCAGCACTTGCATGTGCAATTGATTATGCGAAAGAACGTGAGCAATTTGGAAAGCCAATTGCGGCGCAGCAAGGGATTGGCTTCAAACTTGCAGATATGGCAACTAGTGTAGAAGCAGCGCGATTACTCGTATATAGAGCAGCATCGCTAAGAGCGCAAGGATTACCGTGCGGTAAAGAAGCATCTATTGCGAAATTGTTCGCTTCTAAAACAGCTGTTGAAGTTGCGATTGAAGCGGTGCAAGTATTTGGTGGTTACGGTTATACGAAAGACTATCCAGTAGAACGATTTTTCCGTGATGCGAAAATCACGCAAATATATGAGGGAACGAGTGAAATACAAAAACTCGTTATTAGCCGAGCTTTATAAAAGAACTAGGGGGAGACGGGTATGCATTTTAAACTATCAGAAGAACATGAAATGATAAGAAAAATGGTTCGGGATTTTGCTAAGAACGAAGTAGCACCGACGGCAGCTGAGCGTGATGAAGAAGAGAGATTCGATCGTGCACTATTTGATCAAATGGCCGAGCTTGGTTTAACTGGCATTCCGTGGCCTGAAGAATACGGCGGAATTGGAAGCGATTACTTAGCGTATGTAATTGCTATTGAAGAATTATCCCGCGTCTGTGCTTCTACAGGTGTAACATTGTCTGCACATACTTCACTTGCTGGTTGGCCAATTTTTAAATTTGGAACGGAAGAACAAAAACAAAAGTTTTTACGACCGATGGCAGAAGGAACGAAAATTGGCGCATACGGTTTAACGGAGCCAAATTCTGGTTCAGATGCTGGCGGAATGAGGACAACTGCGAAAAGAGATGGAGACCATTACATTTTAAATGGATCGAAAATATTTATTACAAATGGTGGCATTGCAGATATTTATGTTGTTTTTGCGTTAACTGATCCTGAATCGAAGCAGCGTGGCACGAGCGCGTTTATTGTAGAAAGTGATACACCAGGATTTTCAGTTGGGAAGAAGGAGAGTAAGTTAGGGATTCGCTCTTCACCAACAACTGAAATTATGTTTGAAGATTGCCGTATTCCTGTAGAGAACCTACTTGGGGAAGAGGGCCAAGGATTTAAAGTTGCGATGCAAACATTAGATGGTGGCCGTAATGGTATTGCGGCGCAAGCGGTTGGTATTGCACAAGGTGCTTTAGATGCTTCCGTAGAATATGCAAGAGAGCGTCATCAGTTTGGGAAGCCGATTGCGGCGCAGCAAGGAATTGGTTTTAAACTTGCAGATATGGCAACGGATGTGGAGGCGGCGCGTCTTCTAACATACCAAGCGGCTTGGCTTGAATCGGAAGGGCTTCCGTATGGGAAAGAGTCAGCGATGTCAAAGGTATTTGCAGGCGATACAGCGATGAAGGTGACGACTGAAGCGGTACAAGTATTTGGTGGTTACGGTTATACGAAAGATTATCCAGTAGAGCGTTATATGCGAGATGCAAAGATTACACAAATCTATGAAGGAACACAAGAGATTCAAAGGCTCGTAATTTCTCGTATGTTAACGAAGTAGGAGCAAAGGCGTAGGGATCTTCCTACGCTTTTTCCTTCCAAAAAATAATAGAGAGAGGTGAAGGGGATGGTTAAACATAATGTACATGCGTCCGTGAAAGATGAAAAATTAGTCGCGTTAAGGCGTGAACAAATGATTAAAGGTGCAGTGCAATTGTTTAAGCAAAAAGGATTTCCGCGTACAACAACGAGAGAGATTGCAAAGGCGGCGGGATTTAGTATAGGGACGCTTTATGAGTACATTCGTACAAAAGATGATGTTTTGTATTTAGTATGTGATAGTATTTATGAACACGTAAAAGAAAGACTAGAGGAAGTAGTTTGTACAGAAATAGGAAGTGTAGAAAGTTTAAAGATAGCAATAACGAATTATTTTAAAGTAATGGATGAATTGCAGGAAGAAGTATTGATAATGTATCAAGAAGTACGTTTTTTACCGAAAGAATCACTCCCGTACGTATTAGAAAAGGAGTTTCAAATGGTAGGAATGTTCGAGAATATTTTAGAACAGTGTACGGAAAATGGGACATTTACATTAAATAAAAAAGAAATACAGCTTCTAGCACATAATATTTTTATACAAGGACAGATGTGGGGATTTAGACGGTGGGCGCTGCAAAAACTATATACGCTCGAAGAATATACAGAAATGCAAATTAGGTATGTGTTACAAGGGGCCCATATGCTTCCGAAATAAAGAGTGGGCAAATGATAATTTTATTGCTATATAAAGTTTCACGTTTTTTTTGTAGCATATTTGTGCGACTTTTGTTTATAATGAATAGTATGGATTTTTTTAAGCAGACCGTTATATATAAGGTTATATTTGATGAAAGGAAGTGCCGCATAAGTGAATTTTAAGCAATATTCACCAGAAGAGCTAAAAGAATGTTCAATGATTGAAGTTGTACATAGCGTTTTAGGGGATAAAAAACAAGCAACGACATTCAACGAGTTGGTTCAAGAAATCGCTCAAGTGCTGGGACTATCTCAAGAGCAAGTTAATGCGAAACTCGCACAATTTTATACAGACTTAAACATCGATGGACGTTTCATTAATTTAGGAGAAAATCGTTGGGGGCTACGAAGCTGGTACCCATATGAGCAAATTGATGAAGAAATCTTGCCTCAACCAAAACCGAAGAAGAAACGTAAAGTTGAAGAAGACGGTTTTGACGACTACATTGAAGAAGATGAAGACTTCGACGATGCAGACGGAAATGAAGAAGAAGATGTAGAAGATCTGGACAAGGTTCTTGAAGACGAAGACGGAGATGACGATGATCTTGATGATTTAGATGAAGATGAAGAAGATGACTTCGCCGAAGAAGAACTTGAGTATGATGAAACTGAAGAAGAAGAAGAGGAAGAACTGTAGTTCTTGACTTTTCATTATCGTCCATGTAGAATCATTTTTGGGCTCTTTAAAAAAGGACGATAATACTTTTAAAGTGTAAATATAAAAGAAAATTGCTCCCTACTTATTACTTTATGTGATGAGGGGAGCAATTTTCTTTTTTGTTTTTTGTTTAGAAAATAAAAAGAGTCTAACAATAAGATGGATACAGTGTTATCTACATACGTTGCGCTTTGCAACGGTGATTATATAACAGCAAAATAGGAGGGAGCTTTTTCATGACTAAGTATATTTTTGTAACAGGCGGTGTAGTATCGTCTTTAGGAAAAGGTATTACAGCAGCATCTCTTGGAAGACTTTTAAAAAATCGTGGTTTAAACGTAACGATTCAAAAGTTTGATCCATACATTAACGTAGACCCAGGGACTATGAGTCCATACCAACACGGTGAGGTATTCGTAACAGATGATGGTGCAGAAACTGATTTAGACCTTGGTCACTATGAGCGTTTCATCGACATCA
Source organism: Bacillus sanguinis (assembly GCF_018332475.1). Lineage (GTDB taxonomy): Bacteria > Bacillota > Bacilli > Bacillales > Bacillaceae_G > Bacillus_A > Bacillus_A sanguinis. Next base: position 11,031 of record NZ_BOQB01000085.1, read on the forward strand.
ACTTAAACAAGTACAGCAACGTAACAACAGGTAAAATTTACTCTTCAGTTCTTCAAAAAGAGCGTCGTGGTGAATACCTAGGAGGAACAGTTCAAGTTATTCCTCACATTACTAACGAAATTAAAGAGCGTGTATACCGTTCTGGTCGCGAAACAAACGCGGACGTTGTTATTACAGAAATTGGTGGAACTGTTGGTGACATCGAGTCTCTACCATTTTTAGAAGCAATCCGTCAAATTAAGAGCGACATCGGTCGTGACAATGTAATGTACATTCACTGTACGTTAATCCCGTACTTAAAAGCAGCGGGTGAAATGAAAACAAAACCAACACAACATAGCGTTAAAGAGCTTCGTAGCTTAGGTATTCAACCAAATATTATCGTTGTTCGTACAGAATTGCCTGTTTCTCAAGATATGAAAGACAAGCTTGCATTATTCTGTGACATCGATACAAAAGCAGTTATCGAAGCACGCGATGCAGATACTTTATATGCGGTTCCATTATCTCTTCAAGAGCAAAATATGGACCAAATCGTTTGCGATCATTTAAAATTAGACAATCCAGCTGCAGATATGACAGAGTGGACTGCGCTAGTTGATAAAGTACGTAACCTTTCTAAGAAAACAAAAATCGCTCTTGTTGGTAAATACGTAGAGCTTCAAGATGCATACATTTCTGTTGTAGAAGCACTTCGTCATGCAGGTTACTCTTTCGACACAGATGTAGAAGTGAAATGGGTAAATGCTGAGCACGTAACAGCAGAGAACGTACAAGAATTAGTAGGAGACACAGATGGTATCCTTGTACCAGGTGGCTTCGGCGATCGTGGTGTAGAAGGTAAAATCGTTGCAATTCAATATGCTCGTGAAAACAAAGTACCATTCTTAGGAATTTGCTTAGGTATGCAACTTGCATCAATCGAATTTGCACGTAACGTATTAGGATTAGAAGGAGCTAACTCTTCTGAAATTAATCCTGACACACCTTATGCAATCATTGACTTATTACCAGAACAAAAAGATGTAGAAGACTTAGGTGGTACACTTCGTCTTGGCCTATACCCATGTAAGCTTGCTGAAGAAACAAATGCTTACAGTGCTTACAATGAGCCGGTTGTATATGAGCGTCATCGTCATCGTTATGAGTTCAACAATCAATTCCGTCCAGATATGGAAAAAGAAGGATTTGTATTCTCTGGTACAAGCCCAGACGGTCGTCTAGTTGAAATCATTGAATTAAAAGATCACCCTTGGTTCGTGGCAGCACAGTTCCACCCAGAACTAGTTTCTCGTCCAAACCGTCCACAACCATTGTTCCATGACTTCGTAAGAGCTTCTATTACGAATAAAGAGAGCAAGTAATAAAAAAAGCGCCTGAAATAGGGCGCTTTTTTTTAATATTCATTTAACATTTCATCGATTGTAAATTTGATCCCGTGATATGCAAATAAAGCTATCATTAAACTTGGGAATCCGTAACGATTGCCTTCATCGTCTGGAATAAGACCTTTTAACAGCTTTGTATCAATATGTACATCTGTATATTGTTCTAGTGATTCAGTACCTTCTTGAATAGCAGAGATCCCGACGATAGAGTGGCCATCTGTTTGAAGTTTTTTTGCTATTGCTACAACTTTTTCATCTGTTGAAAAACGGCTAATAAGAAGTACACGATCTGCAGAAGTTACTTCTACTTCTTTACCATTTTCAAATAATCGTTTTGCTTGCTTCATTGGTTCAGCGCCAAATAGTGCTTCAGCAACAACGCCCTCCATTTCATTTGTACCATGTAAATAAATGAAACCTTCGCCAATTAATGCTTGAGCAAGTAGACGGGCGCTATCTTCTATATTCATTTCCTCTTTCTGAGAAACTCTGGAGAAATAACCACTTAATTGAGTTGAAAAAATTTTTAACATAATATTACTCCCTTCGTACATGATTACCGGCTTTCATTATAGTTTATTTTTTTAGAAAGGTGAAATCGAAGGGTAGCATAACAAAATAGGAAACGGTAAAATAAGAAAGAATAGGAAGGAATTTGCCAAAGAATAGCGAAAATTAATCGTTAAGATATAAGAAGCTTTAAATCTTGTACTTACACAGAAAGGTTGGGAGTTATGGAAGGGAAAATTTTAATCGTTGATGATCAATATGGCATTCGTGTGTTATTACATGAAGTGTTCCAAAAAGAAGGTTATCAGACATTCCAAGCAGCAAATGGATTTCAAGCTTTAGATATCGTGAAAAAGGATAATCCAGATTTAGTAGTGTTAGATATGAAAATTCCAGGTATGGATGGTATAGAGATTTTAAAGCATGTAAAGGAAATTGATGAGAGTATTAAAGTAATTTTAATGACTGCTTATGGGGAGCTTGATATGATCCAAGAAGCAAAAGATTTAGGAGCTTTAATGCACTTTGCTAAACCGTTTGATATTGATGAGATTCGTCAAGCAGTGAGAAATCAGCTTGCTGTAGAGGCGTAAAAAATGAATTTTTTATAAAAAATATGGAAAAAAGCGTTTACATGGACTATTGAGCAGGTGAATACGGTTGAGTTTTTGAGTACAAGTTGTTATCCTATTGAGTGTAGAAAAAAGTCCGGTATGTAAATATACATATTTTACCTTATTCTGGTCATACTACCAGCGATAAGAACTTATCGGATACAAAAAACGTTTTTTAGGAGGATTCACCATGCCTTTAGTTTCTATGAAAGAAATGCTAAACAAAGCACTAGAAGGAAAATACGCAGTTGGTCAATTCAACATGAACAACTTAGAGTGGACTCAAGCTATCTTAGCTGCTGCGGAAGAAGAAAAATCTCCTGTAATCCTAGGTGTATCTGAGGGTGCAGCTCGTCATATGACTGGTTTCAAAACAGTTGTAGCTATGGTTAAAGCTTTAATCGAAGAAATGAACATCACTGTTCCTGTAGCGATTCACCTTGACCATGGTTCAAGCTTCGAAAAATGTAAAGAAGCAATCGATGCAGGTTTCACATCTGTAATGATCGACGCTTCTCACCACCCATTCGAAGAAAACGTTGAAACTACTAAAAAAGTAGTAGAATACGCACACGCTCGTAACGTATCTGTTGAAGCTGAGCTTGGAACAGTTGGCGGACAAGAAGACGACGTAATCGCTGAAGGCGTAATTTACGCTGACCCAGCAGAGTGTAAGCACCTTGTTGAAGCAACAGGTATCGATTGCCTAGCTCCAGCTTTAGGTTCTGTACACGGTCCTTACAAAGGTGAGCCTAACTTAGGATTCGCTGAAATGGAACAAGTTCGTGACTTCACTGGCGTACCTTTAGTATTACATGGTGGTACTGGTATCCCAACTGCTGATATCGTAAAAGCTATCTCTTTAGGTACTTCAAAAATTAACGTAAACACTGAGAACCAAATCGAGTTTACAAAAGCTGTTCGTGAAGTATTAAGCAAAGACCAAGAAGTTTACGATCCTCGTAAATTTATTGGACCTGGCCGCGACGCTATTAAAGCAACTGTTGCTGGTAAAATGCGTGAATTCGGTTCTAACGGTAAAGCGTAAGAATAAAATTCCGTTTTGGAAACCGTCTAGTCTTTTAGACGGTTTCCTTTCGTTGTATAATGAAAGCGTGAACAAGTCTAAAGATTTTTATCATTTTGCTTTTGGAATAGAAAATAATGTGCAGAATCCTATTAAATAAATGTGATAACGTATCTAAATTGATAAAGAAAATCCGATGAATAGTTAATCTTTATCTAGTCGTAATACAGGAGAAATGAAGATAATGGTTTCCTATTTATTGAGTGTTAGGGTGGAAAGAGTGATTGAGATTCTTAAGGGGAGCTTTCTATAAAGATATAGAAAGTAAATACATTCACAAGAAGGGAGCTCAATATGGAAAAATTGCTAATTGAAGGCGGAAGAGCTTTAAATGGAACAATTCGAGTGAGTGGTGCAAAGAATAGCGCCGTTGCACTAATTCCAGCGACAATTTTAGCAGATACTCCAGTAACTATTGGTGGTGTCCCTAATATTTCGGACGTGAAAATGTTAGGAGACTTGCTAGAGGAAATTGGAGGAAGAGTAACTTATGGACAGGAGGAAGAGATGGTAGTCGATCCTTCTAACATGGTTGCAATGCCTTTACCAAATGGAAAAGTGAAAAAATTGCGTGCTTCTTATTATTTAATGGGCGCGATGCTTGGCCGTTTTAAAAAAGCTGTTATTGGGCTTCCAGGTGGATGTCATTTAGGACCGAGGCCAATTGATCAGCATATTAAAGGGTTCGAAGCGTTAGGTGCACATGTTACGAACGAACAGGGTGCGATTTATTTAAGAGCAGATGAACTACGTGGGGCACGTATTTATTTAGATGTTGTTAGTGTAGGAGCTACAATTAATATTATGCTAGCAGCTGTGCGAGCGAAAGGTAGAACTGTTATTGAAAACGCAGCGAAAGAACCAGAGATTATTGATGTAGCTACATTGTTAACAAGTATGGGTGCACGCATTAAAGGTGCTGGTACAGATGTAATCCGAATTGATGGTGTGGATTCATTGCACGGTTGTCACCATACAATCATTCCGGATCGTATTGAAGCGGGCACGTATATGATTTTAGGAGCTGCATCAGGAGGAGAAGTAACGGTTGATAATGTTATTCCTCAGCATTTAGAGTCAGTTACGGCGAAGTTAAGAGAAGCTGGTGTCCAAGTTGAAACGAACGATGACCAAATTACAGTGAACGGTAATAGAAAGTTAAAAGTAGTTGATATAAAAACACTTGTATATCCAGGATTTCCAACAGATTTACAACAACCATTTACGACGCTTTTAACAAAGGCACACGGAACGGGTGTTGTAACGGATACGATTTACGGTGCACGCTTTAAACACATTGATGAATTACGTCGTATGAATGCACAAATTAAAGTAGAAGGTCGTTCGGCAATTGTAACTGGTCCAGTTTTATTGCAAGGTGCAAAAGTGAAAGCGAGTGATTTACGAGCTGGAGCGGCCCTTGTTATTGCAGGGTTAATGGCGGATGGAATTACAGAAGTAACCGGACTTGAGCATATTGATCGAGGCTATGAAAATATAGTAGACAAGCTTAAGGGCCTTGGCGCAAACATTTGGCGAGAACAAATGACAAAGCAAGAAATTGAAGAGATGAAGAACGCATAAGTGATACTTCCGCAAGGGGGGAAGCGAAGCATCACTACTTGCGGAAGTACACTTTTATAGAAAAACACGGTTCACAAAATACGGCAGAAATATAAAGACTTAAAGGAGAGGGATTATTGTGGAAAGAAGTTTATCTATGGAGTTAGTACGTGTAACAGAGGCTGCAGCTTTATCATCAGCGCGTTGGATGGGACGCGGGAAAAAGGATGAAGCAGACGGTGCAGCAACATCAGCTATGCGTGACGTATTTGATACGATTCCGATGAAAGGTACAGTTGTTATTGGTGAAGGTGAGATGGATGAAGCACCAATGCTGTATATCGGAGAAAAATTAGGTACAGGATATGGTCCACGTGTAGACGTTGCAGTTGATCCTTTAGAAGGGACAAACATCGTGGCAGCTGGTGGGTGGAATGCTCTTGCTGTTATTGCAATTGCAGATCACGGTAATTTGTTACATGCTCCTGACATGTACATGGATAAAATCGCGGTTGGCCCAGAAGCAGTTGGGGCGGTCGATATTGATGCGCCTATTATCGATAACTTACGTGCAGTTGCGAAAGCGAAAAATAAAGATATTGAAGATGTTGTAGCGACCGTTTTAAACCGTCCACGTCATCAAGCGATTATCGAAGAAATTCGTAAAGCTGGTGCTCGTATTAAATTGATTAACGATGGGGATGTGGCTGGAGCAATTAACACTGCATTTGATCGTACAGGTGTAGATATTTTATTCGGCTCTGGTGGAGCACCTGAGGGTGTATTAGCAGCAGTTGCACTAAAATGTTTAGGTGGAGAGATTCACGGGAAATTATTACCACAAAACGAAGCTGAATTAGCACGTTGTAAAAAAATGGGTATTGAAGATATAAATCGTATCCTGCGCATGGAAGACTTAGTAAAAGGTGACGATGCAATCTTTGCAGCAACAGGCGTAACAGATGGTGAACTATTACGCGGCGTTCAATTTAAAGGTAGCGTAGGAACAACACAATCCCTTGTTATGCGTGCAAAATCAGGCACAGTCCGCTTCGTAGACGGACGTCATAGCTTGAATAAAAAACCGAACTTGGTTATTAAATAAAAAGTGCAAGCAGCTCGTTCAGAATGGGAGGGGGATGGAGCTTCTGACGTAGAGGCGCTTTTTGCCTCGTAGGAAGGAGTGAAGCCACCGACCATTCTAGCTGCTGAAGCTGGATTAAATAAAAAGTGCAAGCAGCTCGTTCAAAATGGGATGGGCATTGGAGCCCTCGACCATTCTAGCTATTGGAACTAGGTCAAATAAAAGCGAAGACAAATTTTCTTGTCTTCGCTTCTTGTATTTGTGTTCCAACGTATTGATTAAAACTAGATAAAAGGGTTACAATAGTGAATATTACCCTACTTGAACTTATTGCCTTTCATTATTAATTATTTGCCTTCCGTATTTTTTCCCTTTACCCATGTGAAAAGAGAATAACGTTAAAGTGTGGTGTCTGAATGAATTTGTCAATTGCAGCATTAGAAAACATGAAATTAAAAGAGTTATACGAGCTTGCGAAAGAATTTAAGATTTCGTATTATAGCAAATTAACGAAAAAAGAGTTAATCTTCGCTATCTTAAAAGCTCGAGCAGAAAAAGAAGGTTTCTTCTTCATGGAAGGCGTATTAGAAATTATTCAATCAGAAGGATTTGGATTCCTACGTCCTATCAACTATTCTCCAAGCTCAGAAGATATTTATATCTCAGCTTCGCAAATTCGTCGTTTCGATTTACGTAATGGAGATAAGGTTTCTGGTAAAGTACGACCTCCGAAAGAAAATGAACGTTATTTTGGATTATTACAAGTTGAAGCTGTAAACGGTGATGATCCAGAGTCAGCAAAAGAGCGTGTGCATTTCCCTGCATTAACACCATTATACCCAGATCGCCAAATGAAATTGGAAACGGAACCGAAAAAGTTACCGACACGCATCATGGATTTAATCGCACCAGTTGGATTTGGACAACGTGGTTTAATTGTCGCGCCTCCAAAGGCTGGTAAAACTAGTCTATTAAAAGAAATCGCACACAGTGTTACAACAAATCACCCGGAAGCTGAATTAATTGTACTATTAATTGATGAGCGTCCAGAGGAAGTAACAGACATTGAACGTTCTGTTAAAGGTGATGTTGTAAGCTCTACTTTTGATGAAGTGCCAGAAAATCATATTAAAGTAGCGGAACTTGTGTTAGAACGTGCAATGCGTCTTGTAGAGCACAAGAAAGATGTTATCATTTTAATGGATAGTATTACCCGTTTAGCGCGAGCTTACAACCTTGTTATTCCGCCAAGTGGTAGGACATTATCGGGTGGTATCGACCCAGCTGCCTTCCATAGACCGAAGCGTTTCTTTGGAGCAGCACGTAATATTGAAGAAGGCGGTAGCTTAACGATTTTAGCAACAGCGCTTGTTGATACAGGATCTCGTATGGACGATGTAATTTACGAAGAATTTAAAGGAACTGGAAATATGGAACTTCACTTAGATCGTTCATTAGCTGAGCGTCGTATCTTCCCGGCCATTGATATTCGCCGTTCTGGTACACGTAAGGAAGATCTATTAATTCCGAAAGAACATTTAGACAAGCTATGGGGTATTCGTAAAACAATGCGCGATACACCAGACTTTGTCGAAGGTTTCTTACGTAAACTTCGTCAAACAAAGACAAATGAAGAATTTTTACAAAACATTGTTGCAGATTCGAAAAGATATGTAACAACGAAGTAAAGGGAAAAGATTGGGACTCGCTTATTTTGTGGTAAGCGAGTTTTTTATAGTTTTTAGGTGATGTTAAAGAGAGATAAGTGGAAGAATATTAGTTGATTCTAGTCGGATGAATTGGCTCTGATTTAAGTTGATAGCGGCTAGGATCTCCGGTCATTTCACTCTCTCGCTCGAAGCAAAAAGCGCTTCAAGGTTGAGAGTTCCAAATAGCCTGCGATTCTGAACGAGCCGCTTCTGCTTTTAAATTGTATCTAGTTCCGACGGCTAGCTCTTCGTGTCTAAGAACCTCCCGCACTAAAGGTAAAGAGCACCTTTTGTGCGAGAGAACCTTAGCCAGTCAGAGCTGAACGAGCCGTCACCACTTTTAATTTAAAAAGACAAAAACAGGTAGTTGCAAAATGAAGTTAGCCTTGTTATAATTTCATCATATGTGTTTCATCAATATAGTTGTGTATGCAGCTGAAGATGAAAAACTCTGTTTCGAAAATGATTCAGGGCGGAAGGAGATGAAAAGAATGAAAGCAGGAATTCACCCAGATTACAAGAAAGTTGTATTCATGGACACAAACACAGGCTTCAAATTCTTAAGCGGATCTACTAAAGGATCTAACGAAACTGTTGAGTGGGAAGATGGTAACACTTATCCATTACTAAAAGTTGAGATCAGTTCTGATTCTCACCCATTCTACACTGGACGTCAGAAGTTTGCTACTGCAGACGGACGCGTTGACCGCTTCAATAAGAAATACGGTCTTAAGTAATAAAAACATAAAACAGGCAAGTGTATGTATTCGCTTGTCTGTTTTTTTTGCGAAAATATTATACCTTTACCCTACTTTTAAGTAAAAGTAGATGAAAGGAGAGCTTCATGTACTTAATAAATCAGAACGGTTGGATTGAAGTGATTTGCGGTAGTATGTTTTCTGGCAAATCAGAAGAGCTTATCCGCCGTGTGCGCCGTACACAATTTGCGAAACAACATGCAATTGTATTTAAACCATGTATTGATAATCGCTATAGTGAAGAAGACGTTGTATCACATAACGGATTAAAGGTAAGAGCAGTTCCTGTTTCAGCTTCAAAAGATATATTTGAGCATATCACTGAAGAGATGGATGTAATTGCAATTGATGAAGTGCAATTCTTTGATGGGGACATTGTGGAAGTGGTGCAAGTATTGGCAAATCGTGGCTATCGTGTCATTGTAGCTGGTTTAGACCAAGATTTCCGTGGTCTACCATTTGGACAAGTTCCTCAGCTGATGGCGATTGCTGAACATGTAACAAAACTACAAGCAGTATGTTCTGCATGTGGATCTCCGGCTAGTCGTACACAACGATTAATTGATGGAGAACCAGCGGCATTTGATGATCCGATTATCTTAGTTGGGGCTTCAGAATCGTATGAACCACGCTGTCGTCATTGTCATGCAGTTCCTACAAACAAAGATAAGTAAAACTCGCTGCGCAAGGCGGGTTTTTTTCAGAATAGAGAGAAGGAGCGGTGCGAGCCGCTTGCGCTTTTAAATATAATTTGCGTTTTTTTGAGTAAGTACCATATACTATTTGTATTAGATACTAGGATGTAGAGGTGAATGATGTGTTAGATCGTTTGCAAGCTGTAGAAAATCGTTATGAGAAGTTAAATGAATTGTTAAGCGACCCAGAGGTTATTAGCGATACAAATAAGCTTCGTGAGTATTCAAAGGAACAGTCTGATATACAGGAAACGGTAGAAGTGTATCGTGAGTATAAAGATGTTCGTGAGCAACTAAAAGATGCGAAAGCAATGTTAGAAGATAAGTTAGACGCAGAAATGCGTGAAATGGTAAAAGAAGAGGTTTCTGAGTTAGAGTCACAAGATAAAACATTATCAGAGCGTCTGAAAATTTTACTTGTTCCAAAAGACCCTAATGATGATAAGAACGTTATCGTTGAGGTTCGTGGAGCTGCTGGTGGCGACGAGGCTGCTTTATTTGCTGGTGACTTATACCGTATGTATAGCCGTTACGCTGAGGTGCAAGGTTGGAAAACTGAGATTATTGAGGCTAGCTATACAGAGTTAGGTGGATATAAAGAGATTATCTTTATGATTAACGGTAAAGGTGCGTTCGCGAAGCTGAAATTCGAGAATGGTGCTCACCGTGTACAACGTGTTCCTGAAACGGAATCTGGTGGACGTATTCATACATCTACAGCAACTGTAGCTGTATTACCAGAGGCGGAAGAAGTAGAAATTGACATTCATGAAAAAGACGTTCGTGTTGATACATTCGCTTCTAGTGGACCTGGTGGACAGAGCGTTAATACAACGATGTCAGCGGTACGTTTAACGCATTTACCGACTGGTGTAGTTGTATCTTGTCAGGATGAGAAATCACAGATTAAGAATAAAGAAAAAGCGATGAAAGTATTACGCGCACGTGTTTATGATAAGTTTAGACAAGAAGCACAAGCTGAGTATGATCAAAACCGTAAACAAGCTGTTGGTACGGGCGATCGTTCAGAGCGTATTCGTACGTATAACTTCCCGCAAAACCGTGTTACAGACCATCGAATCGGCTTAACGATTCAAAAGCTAGATCAAATCTTACAAGGTAAGTTAGATGATTTCATCAATGCCTTAGTGATGGAAGATCAGGCTCAAAGGATGGAGGCAGCTGAGTAATGCGTGTCTATGAAGCCCTGAAATGGGCTTCTTCTTTTTTACAGGAGAATGGACGAGATGAAAATGCGGGAGAAATTGTCCTTTGTCATGTATTAAAGACGAATAGAACAGGATTATTGATGAATATGCGAGAGGAAATAACTGCGGAACAAGAAAAAAGTTTTGCAGAGTTTATCCACAAGCATGTAGAAGGTATTCCTATTCAATATATGATTGGTTATGAAATGTTTTATGGAAGATCGTTCTTTGTGAATGAAGAAGTATTAATACCAAGACCAGAAACAGAAGAGCTCATAGTAGGAGTGTTAGAAAGAGTCGAGCGCCATTTTGGTAATGAGAAACTACATGTAGCAGATATCGGTACAGGTAGCGGAGCGATTTCGATTACGCTTGCTTTAGAAAATAAAAATCTTCATGTGTATACGGTAGATATCGCACAAGAGTCGATTGAAGTTGCAAAGGAAAATGCAAAAACCTTGGGCGCAGAAGTAACGTTCTATCACGGTGATTTATTATCGCCATTTTATGAAACAGGTCAAAAGTTAGATGTTGTTGTTTCAAATCCTCCATATATACCGGAAGAGGATTGGCGTGGCCTTTCTCCTGTGGTGAAAGAGCATGAGCCAAAGAGAGCACTTGTTGGCGGTGAAGACGGATTAGATTTCTATCGTCGTTTTATGGAAGAGTTGCCGAATGTGCTGCAGAAGAAAGCAATTGTGGCATTTGAAATTGGAGTCGGGCAGGGTGAGGACGTAAAAGAGTTGTTACAACAAACTTTTCCTCACGCTCATGTTGAGGTTGTTTTTGATATTAATGGAAAAGACCGTATGGTATTTGCAGAGATGGAGTAAGGTTCACACCTTACTCTATTTTTTTTGGAAAAATTTATATAGATTTTGAATTTAATAGTTTAGAAAGATGAAAGTCTGTCCACACTGTTTGTAGAAGGGACGGTGGAGGAAATGAAAAAACAAGTTATTGCTTATCTTCTTCTATTACTAATTGGTGCACAGTTACTTGTGCAGTTTGGATATATGAAAGCTGATGCGAAAGGGCCTTCAGTTATTCCGAAAGAGGCCGTTCGATTACGAATTTTAGCAAATAGTGATTCAGATAAAGATCAGGCCTTAAAGCGCAAAGTGCGTGATGAAGTAAAAGCACAAATTGACGGATGGGTAGCGGATTTGACTTCATTTGAAGAGGCGCGTAAAGTCATTCAAAGCCATATTCCAGAAATCGAAAAAACAGTGGCAAATACGTTGAAAAAAGAAGGAAGTAAAGATGCATTTCAAGTGAAATTCAGTAAGAATGTAAAGTTTCCTACAAAGGTATATGGGAATTTTATTTACCCAGCAGGGGAATATGAAGCGGTCTTAATTACAATTGGGGAAGGTGAAGGGGCAAACTGGTGGTGTGTATTATTTCCACCGATGTGTTTCTTAGATTTTTCAAGTGGTACAGCTGTAAGGAAAGAAGAACATGTTGTGAAGGCTGAATCTCCTGGAGAGGGGGAAGTTAAGGAGCAAGATGAGGAAGTAGTAGATGTACCAGAGAAGAAAGAGGATAAAGTGAAAGAAACGAAAGTTGTAAAGCAGGAAGTAGCAAAAAAAGTAACAGCTTCTGAAAAGAAAGTAGTAAAAAATGAAACAAAAGTAGAAGAACAACCTGTAAGTAAAGAAGAAACAAAAACTGTGGAAAAAGTGGAGAAGCCTGTGGAACAAAAGCAAGAAAAACAAAATGATTATGTAAAAGTAGAGGAGGAAGAAGAAAAACCAGAAGTGAAGTTATTTATTGTAGAGGCTTTTGCATCTTTATTCTCTAAATAGTACTATTAACAAGTCCCTTCTCATATATAAAAAAGAGGAGGGATTTACTATGAAGAAAGTGTATTTTGCGACGAAGGCAGATGTGGAAAGATTGCATTCTTTTTTCGGACAAGCTAATAAAAAAGATGATAAAATAAATGAGTTGTACGCGCAATTTATGATTTTGGAAGAGGCGGAAGAAATACGGGCTGTCATTGGATATGAACAAAGTAAAGAAAACGCACTGATTCGTTCTTGTTTATTCACACCTAATGTGGATAAGCAGACTTTCTTATATTTTTTTGAAATGTTTTTGCGGTATATGAAAGAAAAAAATATTCGACAATTGTACTTATTAACAAATCATCCACAATCTATAACAATCTTTCAGTTTTTTGACTTTGTTACTATAGAGAAAGAAAACGTACCAAAGGGAATTCGACAGTTAGAACACTTTTGTAAAAATATAAAAGAGCCAAATGCAATAATACTAAATTGTCAGCTATTCACAAAGTTATCCACGGATTAATTAGGTTTATCCACATTTTGTGGATAAACCTTGTTTGTCTTTTGGATAAATCTCATAGTAAACTAAAAATAGACAAGTATTTCAGGGTAGAAAAGGACGTGGGAAAAAATGCATACAAATATGTGGGTTGTGGATAATGTTGTGGAAAGAAAAAAATATTATCCACAGTTACAAGAAGCAGCAAAATTATTAAGGGAAAACGAGGCGATTGCCTTCCCTACCGAAACAGTATATGGACTAGGCGCAAACGCGATGAATGATGAAGCAATCGCGAAAATTTTTGAAGCGAAAGGAAGACCAAGTGATAATCCACTTATTGTCCACATCGGTACAAAATCGCAGTTAGATGGGATTGTGAAAGAAATCCCGCCCGTTGCAGAGAAATTAATGGAGCACTTTTGGCCAGGACCGTTAACAATTATTTTACCTAGAAAAGAAGGGATTTCAGAGAAGGTGACGGCAGGACTTAATACGGTTGGAGTAAGAATGCCTGATCATCCAGTAGCGCTTGCTCTTATTGAAGAGGCAAATGTACCTGTTGCAGCACCGAGTGCGAATCGTTCTGGTCGTCCAAGTCCGACGTTAGCGTCTCACGTATATGAAGATTTAAATGAGAAAATCGCAGGTATTGTAGATGGTGGTGCAACAGGGGTAGGTGTTGAATCGACTGTAATTGATTGTACGAGCGCTGTTCCAACGATATTACGTCCAGGTGGGATTACGAAAGAACAATTGGAAGCGGTGATTGGTACTGTTTCTCTAGATCCGGCTTTAAAGGATGAGAAGGAAAAACCGAAATCACCTGGAATGAAATATACACATTATGCACCGAAAGCGCCACTGAGTATTGTTGAAGGTTCACGTGAATTTATTCAAAGCCTTGTGGATGAGAAGAAGGAAGAAGGATTCAAAGTAGGTGTATTAACGACAGAAGAGTATCAGCACGTATATAGCGCGGATGTTGTATTGTCTTGTGGTATAAGAAGCGATTTAGCTAGCGTTGCAACTAAATTATATGATGTACTTAGAACGTTTGATGCAAGTGAAGTAGATGTTATTTTTAGTGAATCATTCCCGAATGAAGGAATAGGGAATGCCATTATGAATCGCTTAACAAAAGCGGCAGGGCATCAAATTATTACTGAATGATAAGGTACGATTAGCAAACAGAATATTTCTCCTTGGATAAGCATATTTTGAAGTAGCACGTCCGAGGAGGGACATGAATGACGTTTGAACAGCTAATACCTTTAACAATTATGGCATTCGCCTTAGGGATGGATGCGTTCTCGGTGAGTCTTGGTATGGGAATGATGACCTTAAAGGGAAGACAAATCCTGTATATCGGTATGACGATAGGGATATTTCATATTATCATGCCATTTATAGGGATGGTATTAGGTCGTTTTTTATCAGAGCAGTATGGAGATATTGCACATTTTGCAGGTGCTATTTTATTAATTGGACTAGGGTTCTATATTGTATATTCCTCTATTTTAGAGAATGAAGGGACTAGAACGGCCCCTATTGGAATTAGCTTATTCGTATTTGCATTTGGCGTTAGTATAGATAGTTTTTCAGTAGGTCTTAGTCTTGGTATTTACGGGGCACAGACAATTATTACGATATTACTTTTTGGGTTTGTTAGCATGTTATTAGCTTGGATTGGTTTATTAATTGGTAGACATGCGAAAGATATGCTCGGCACATATGGCGAGATAGTAGGTGGTATCATTCTCGTTGGATTTGGATTATATCTCCTTTTTCCTATATAATTTTAAGGAGGAGGGCGTTATGAACAAGCTATTAGAATGGTATATTCGATTTGTAACTTTCTTTCCTAGATGGTTGCGACTGCTTATTATTTGGGGTATTATTTTGCAAAATTCAATTTTAGGTTGGATGAAGTTAATTCGCGAATGGTAAGATAGCTCCTTTCTGTGCATAGTTTTATTTATACTATACTAATTGCGCTAAAAAATTACACATATAGAAAGGATGAGATGAATGACGAGATTGAAGCAAGTTTTTGGTATTATTATTAGTTTTTTTGTATTTTGGTTTAGTATGCTCGGTGTACAAATGTTTGCTGAGTTTTTAGATATTGAGTCATTGAAGTTTGTTGCGGGAAAAACGGAGGCAGCGCGTGCCTTTTATTCTCCATACCCGTTTTTAATTGTTTTTCTAATTACATTGCTTTCCCTATATTTCTTAGTCATTAAGCTTGGGAAACCGAAAAAAGAGAAAGTACCTACTTTAGAAGAGAAGAAGGAAGAATTACAATGATAAAATCCCCTGCTAAAAAGCAGGGGATTTTATGTTTAAGTGATGGAAGTAATTGAGTTGCTTCCACTTTTAGATATATCCAGTTCCAGCGACTAGCTCTTCGCATCTAAGAACCTCCCGCACGAAAGGTAAAAAGCACCTTTTGTGCGAGAGAACCTTAGCTGGTCAGAGCTGAACGAGTCGCCTCCACTTTTAGGTGTTATCCAGCTCCAGCGGCTAGAATCTCCGGTCATTTCGCTCTCTCGCTCGAAGCAAAAAGCGCTTCAAGGTCGAGAGCTCCAATGCCCTGCGATTCTGAACGAGCCGCTTCCGCTTTTAGGTGTTATCCAGCTCCAGCGGCTAGAATCTCCGGTCATTTCGCTCTCTCGCATGAAGCAAAAAGCGCTTCAAGGTCGAGAGCTCCAATGCCCTGCGATTCTGAAAGAGCCGCTTCCACTTTTAGATATATCCAGTTCCAGCGACTAGCTCTTCGCATCTAAGAACCTCCCGCACGAAAGGTAAAAAGCACCTTTTGTGCGAGAGAACCTTAGCTGGTCAGAGCTGAACGAGTCGCCTCCACTTTTAAACAGGCCTCACCAATTCAAATTGTTCTCCTAGTTTTGCGTAGTTGTGTCCTGCTAGGCGGCTTACTGGTTTTAGTCCTTCTGCGTGAATGCGACCTTTTTCGTATAGGTGTTCTGCGACGTGGAAACGAACGACGCGTCCGATTAGTAAATCGCAAGCTGGTGAGTCTTCTGTTCCGCCAAGAGGGATTGCACGTTCTAGTACGCACTCCATTCGAATGTTTGCTTCTTTTACACCTGGAACGGAGATGACATCACTTTCAATTGGTGTTAGTTTCGCCAATTCAATTTCACTTTCATTTGGCGGGAGGTTAGCTGCTGTTTCGTTAATTGCTTCTACGTAAGATTCATCAGAAATATGTACGACAAACTCACCTTTTTCAATTGCATTTCGAGAAGTGTCCTTTCTTTCTCCTGCTTTCCGTTGCACAGAAACTGAGATAAGTGGTGGATTAGCAGCAACAATATTGAAATAACTATATGGTGCTCCGTTTAATACGCCGTCTTTTGTTACAGAAGTAACGAATGCGACAGGGCGTGGAATGATACTTCCCGTTAATAATTTGTAATTCTCTTTTTCTGTTTGTTCATTTGGATTAATGGATAACATGCTTAAAATCCCCTTTCTAAATATGACGACTTATTGTTTGTTTACAAGATGTTAGTGGAAAACTCCTGCTGAAAATAATATTTTTATGTAATAAAAAGAACTTACTTCAATTGTAATGAAGTAAGTTCCGTTCGAATAATCTCGAAACTGAGATGAATATTACAGTAAAACGTATGCGCCAGGTCCGATTAAAGCTACACCAATCGCAACAGCGATTAACATTAAATTGTATTCATATCCGTTTTGTGTCACCCAGTAACCATTTTTTCCGTGAACAGTGAAGATTGCCATTAACATTGTTCCAACAATAAATAATGAACCAACTGCAGTGAAAATACCTGATGCGAATAAGAAACCACCTAATAATTCAGTTGCGCCAGCCATAAATGCCATGAATACACCAGGGCGTAAACCGATTGATTCCATCCAGCCGCCTGTTCCTTTTAAACCGTAACCGCCGAACCAACCAAATAATTTTTGAGCACCATGACCCATGAATGTAATACCTATAATAAGACGAATAATAAGAAGACCGAAATCCATCATTTTAAAAACCTCCAAAAAGTTATTAACTTACCTTATGTAAGTAATAATAAAATAGTTACTTACTTTAGTCAAGTGGATTTCGAAAAAAGTTTGAATAAAATTTTACAAATTAACAACAAAAAATAAAATGTAGTAAAGACCTCTAGACAAGTTGGATAAAAAAAGAGAAAATATAAGTAGAAGTTAACTTCTTATTGTTATTCAGACAATCAGAATTGACTGGAATTTTGTGAGACGCTACAATAAGAGTCTAGTAGTAATAACGTAATTTATTTCGAAAGCGTTTTTACAGTATAATATTCGAAGTATGAGGTCTTACGTTTATTCAGATCTTTAATAGAGATTGCCCTATAAACTTTTAGGTAAATTATAAGGAGGACTATCCTATGTTTAAAAAATTATTCGGTCTTGGTTCGAAAACAAATGAAGAAACAATCGTAGCTCCATTAACTGGAGCAGTGAAAAATATTGAAGAAGTACCAGATCCGGTATTCGCTGGTCGTATGATGGGCGACGGTGTTGCAATCGATCCTACTGAAGGTGTAGTTGTATCTCCAGTTGATGGTGAAATCGTACAATTATTCCACACGAAACATGCGATTGGAATTAAAGCGAAAAACGGTACAGAAATTTTAATCCACGTTGGATTAGAAACTGTAAAAATGGAAGGCGAAGGTTTCGAAGCTCACGTTTCTGAAGGACAAGCTGTAAAAGCTGGAGATAAATTAATCTCATTCGACTTAGAATTAATCCGTGAAAAAGCGAAAAGCACAATTACTCCAATCGTTATCACAAATACAGATGCAGCTGAGTCTATTAAGACAACTGTAGGTGTAACTGCTACAAAAGGTTCAACAGAAGTAATGAAAGTTACAATGAAATAATTATTGCATGAAAGGAATCCGTTTCGTATGAAATGGATTCCTTATTTTGTTTTGTAGTCTGTTCCTTATGTATGTTAAAATACTTTGGGCACTTGGAAATAGGGTTTCACATATATGTGGATAAGGCGCATTTTTCTTAGAAAAAATATAAGAGAAATGCGTCTTTCGTATATCCACATTTCTTTTGTTCTATTCTTATGTACGTTATGATAAAGGAAAGGAAGCAGAGAAAAGGGGTGGGTTTGGATGAAACGAGTATTATTTGTTTGCACTGGAAATACATGCCGTAGCCCGATGGCTGAGGCGTTACTTCGTCATCATGGGGAAGGAAAGTTTGAAGTGCAATCTGCTGGTGTTTTCGCCTATCCTGGAAGTGATGCGTCGATTTATGCAAAGGAAGCTTTAGCTGAAAAGGGAATTGCAATCGATCATGCTTCGCAGCAGGTAAACGAAACCTTGATTGATTGGGCAGATATTGTAGTAACGATGACGGAAAATCATAAACAAATTGTCCTTGGGCATTATCCGAGTGTTGAAGAGAAAGTAGATACATTATATGGAGTAACCGAGGGGAGAAGTAAGGATATTTCAGATCCATTTGGCGGATCACTTTCTATTTATAAAGAAACGTTAGAAGAGATGGAAAAACTTGTACAAACTTTACTGAAAAAACATTCAGAAGGTTGATGTTTCGTGTATAATACGATATTGGAGATCACTTCGTTCCATTGTGGTGGCGAGTGAGAAATGAAGATAATTGATTGAAATTTTGGAGGGGTAAAAATGAAAGTAGTAGTAGCATCTGATCACGGCGGTATGAATATCCGTAAAGAACTTGTAAGTTTATTAGAAGAGTTAAATATTGAATATATTGATTTAGGTTGTGAATGTGAAGCTGGTTCTGTTGATTACCCTGATTTTGCGTTTCCAGCAGCGGAAATGGTAGCGAATGGCGAAGTAGATCGTGGTATTTTAGTTTGTGGGACAGGTATCGGTATGTCAATTGCTGCAAACAAAGTAAATGGTATTCGTTGTGCTTTAGTTCATGATACTTTCAGTGCGAAAGCAACGAGAGAGCATAATGATACGAATATGTTAGCAATGGGCGAGCGTGTAATTGGTGCGGGTCTAGCACGTGACATCGCAAAAATTTGGTTAACAACCGACTATGAAGGTGGTCGTCACGAAAACCGCGTAGGAAAAATTAAAACATACGAAACAAAGTAATAGATTCTAACTAGAAGTAGTATGAAATATAATTTGGTGAACCAACCTGTGAAAGGAAGAGGCGTAATGACAGAAATCGTAAAGGTAAGAGAGCAGTTACAAATGTCGCTTTCGGATTTCCAAGAACAAGCTTTATTACAAAATGGTCAAATTTTTGTAGTGGGGTGTAGCACGAGCGAAGTGCTAGGAGAAAGAATTGGAACATCAGGAACGATGGAAGTAGCAGAGGCGATTTTTTCTGAGTTAAAACAATTTCAAGAGCAAACAGGTATTGAGTTGGCGTTTCAATGTTGTGAGCATTTAAACCGTGCTTTAGTAGTTGAGAGAGAGTTGGCGATGAAATATCAATTTGAAATTGTAACAGTTACGCCTGTTAGATCAGCAGGTGGTGCATTAGCAACATATGCTTATCACAATTTGAAAGATCCGGTAGTAATTGAGTTTATTAAAGCAGATGCAGGAATGGATATTGGTGATACATTTATCGGTATGCATTTAAAACATGTAGCTGTTCCGGTTCGTACAGGTGTGAAGGAAATTGGAAGTGCGCATGTAACGATGGCAACAACACGTGGAAAACTAATTGGTGGAGCACGTGCTGTTTATGCGGCGAAGGAAGAGACTATCTCTTGTCGTTAAAGTTTCATTGTATCCAACGAATAAGGTATGTTGTCTGACTTTATCATAAAAGAAAGAAAAGACCGATTTTCGGTCTTTTTTTTCTTTTATGATATAGAAAGTCATGTTAGAATGTAGTTGAAAACATGAAGGTTCGAAAGAATTACAACCTGAATTTTCGTTTTTTCTGAATAAATGAGAAAAAACTATTGGGAATCGATGTAATTCGTTCAGAAAAGGGGGATTTTGGTGGATCATTTAAAACGTCAAGATGAAAAGGTATTTGCTGCGATTGAGGCAGAACTAGGAAGACAGCGTTCAAAGATTGAGTTAATTGCTTCGGAAAACTTCGTAAGTGAAGCAGTAATGGAGGCACAAGGTTCTGTTTTAACGAATAAGTATGCTGAAGGATATCCTGGAAAACGTTACTATGGTGGCTGTGAGCACGTAGACGTAGTAGAAGATATCGCACGTGATCGCGCGAAAGAAATTTTTGGTGCAGAGCATGTAAATGTTCAACCGCATTCTGGTGCACAAGCGAACATGGCAGTATACTTCACGATTTTAGAGCAAGGCGATACAGTACTTGGTATGAATTTATCTCATGGTGGTCACTTAACACACGGAAGCCCTGTTAACTTCAGTGGAGTACAATATAATTTCGTAGAATATGGCGTGGATGCTGAATCTCACCGTATTAATTACGATGATGTATTAGCAAAAGCGAAAGAACATAAACCAAAATTAATCGTTGCAGGTGCAAGTGCATACCCTCGTGTTATCGATTTCAAACGATTCCGTGAGATTGCAGATGAAGTGGGTGCATACTTTATGGTTGATATGGCACATATCGCTGGTTTAGTAGCTGCTGGTTTACATCCAAACCCAGTACCACATGCACATTTCGTTACAACGACAACACATAAAACATTACGTGGTCCACGTGGTGGTATGATTTTATGTGAAGAGCAATTTGCAAAACAAATTGATAAATCAATCTTCCCTGGTATTCAAGGTGGCCCACTTATGCACGTAATCGCTGCAAAAGCTGTTGCATTTGGAGAGACACTACAAGATGAGTTTAAAACATATGCACAAAATATCATTAATAATGCGAGCCGCCTAGCTGAAGGTCTTCAAAAAGAAGGACTTACACTTGTTTCTGGCGGAACAGACAATCACTTAATCCTGATTGATGTTCGTAACTTAGAAATCACAGGTAAAGTAGCGGAGCACGTATTAGATGAAGTTGGTATTACAGTGAACAAAAATACAATTCCATTTGAAACGGCAAGCCCATTTGTAACAAGCGGTGTACGTATCGGTACGGCAGCTGTAACATCTCGTGGTTTCGGTTTAGAAGAAATGGATGAAATTGCGTCACTTATTGCTTACACATTAAAAAATCATGAAAATGAAGCTGCATTAGAAGAAGCACGTAAGCGTGTAGAAGCGTTAACGAGCAAATTCCCAATGTACACAGATCTATAATAGATGAAAGAAGACTGCTGAGACGTAATTGTTTTGGCAGTTTTTTTTTGGACATAAATTGTTCTTTAAGTATGTATACAAATGATGAATAAATTTTGGCGATATAATGAAGGATACAGCTCCCATAATTGGTAAAGATACTAGATAGATTCATCGTAAAATCATGATTTTGCCAAATTTGCCCTTGAATATTAGTAGCGTTTTCTTTACAATCGTAAATAGTGTAAAAAAGCGTGCAAACGCATGAATATCATCTAAAGGAGAGATTCACATGGGAAAACTGTATGTATTTGATCACCCGTTAATTCAACATAAGATTACATATATTCGCGATAAGAATACAGGTACGAAAGATTTTCGTGAATTAGTGGACGAAGTAGCAAGCTTAATGGCTTTTGAAATTACTCGCGATCTTCCACTTAAAGATATTGAAATTGAAACGCCTGTAAGCAAAGCGACAACAAAAGTGATCGCTGGTAAAAAACTTGGTTTAATTCCGATTTTACGTGCAGGTTTAGGAATGGTTGATGGAATTCTGAAATTAATTCCAGCAGCAAAAGTAGGACACGTTGGTTTATACCGCGATCCTAAAACATTGCAACCGGTAGAATACTATGTGAAACTTCCAACGGATGTAGAAGAGCGTGACTTTATCGTGCTAGATCCGATGCTAGCAACAGGTGGTTCTGCAGCTGAAGCAATTAACTCTCTGAAAAAGCGCGGTGCAAAACAAATTAAATTAATGTGTATCGTTGCAGCTCCAGAAGGAGTAAAAGTAGTACAAGAAGAACATCCTGATGTTGATATTTATGTAGCAGCATTAGATGAGAAATTAAATGACCACGGATATGTAGTACCAGGTCTTGGTGACGCTGGTGACCGTTTATTCGGAACGAAGTAAGACAACTGACGAGAGGGGGTTCCCCTCTCGTTTTTTTTGTACCTTGATGAGGTAGGGGAGGGGGGATAAATATACATAGTATATACAACATAAGTTGCATACACATCACATATAATATAGAAGTCTTACGTCTAAAGAGCACTATATTATGGAAGGAAAGCGTTATATCTTAAAAATATAATAGTGACAAACTTGTGAACATTTCCTTCTATTATAAAGAGAAAACTGTTAGAAATTGCATATCTCTAACCAGTATTTAGAAGGGGAACGTTTTCATTTTTGGGAGGAAATGACTAATACTCAAATTTTTTGATTTTTTACGATTTCTCGTTGACACTGTTAATACCCTATTGTATGCTAACAACGGGGATAGATGGTAGGGCTTTCAGTGACAAAAATACATCTATTCAGTGACGAAAATGTAAACTTTTTATTTTGTATAGGATTTATGCAAAAAAATGAGTTATTATTAACACATCGTGAATGAGGGCTACATATTGGAGGGATGAATCCTTGCAAAAAAACGATCGCAGCCATATAAAAGCTTATGCTTTAATGTCAGGTATTCTTGCTCAGTTAGTCGGTTCTATTCTTATTGGAATCTTTGGTGGGCAGTGGATTGATAATAAGGTTGGAACGTTTCCGTTGTTTCTTATTATAGGGTTATTACTCGGATTAGGAACTGGGATATACGCAATGATTCGACTCATTCGACATTACTATTCGGGAGAGCAATGATGATAGACGTACATGGACTTGTCCAAAGACAAAAGAAATATATGTACTACTTGCTTGCGCTTCTAGTGCTAGGATGGGGATTCACCTCTTACAAGGATGTATTTCTTGGACTGATTATCGGAACGATTTTCAGTTTTCTTAGTTTGCGCATCATTGCACGTAGAACAGACAAGCTGTTGGATCGCGTAACAAATGGAGAAAACGTAAAGTTTAAGGCGACGGCGGTAAGTACATATTCAAGATTCGCCACGATTGGGTTATTAATTTTATTTGCAGCCAAATATCAAGAGTTAATTGCGATGTGGGGCCTAGGTGTAGGATTGCTGACAGGATACCTTGTCATGATCATAGATTTTCTTTATTTAGAGTATAAGAGCAGGGAAGAGAGGTGAATTACTAGTGGAACACGGTAGATTAGTTGAATTTCTAGGTTTAACGTTCGATTTGTCATCAGTTATGATGGTTACTGTAGCAGCAGTTATTGTTTTCTTAATCGCTGTTATCGGAACTCGCAGCTTAGCTCTTCGCCCAACAGGAATGCAAAATTTCATGGAATGGGTGTTTGACTTCGTGAAAGGGATTATCAATAGTACGATGGACTGGAAAACAGGTGGACGTTTCTTAACGCTTGGCGTTACGCTTATCATGTTTATCATCGTATCGAACTTCCTTGGTTTACCATTCATGTATTCAACAGTTGAGGCTGGCGAACATATTGCATGGTGGAGATCACCAACGTCTGATCCAGCAGTTACATTAACATTAGCCGTGATGGTAGTTACCCTCACCCATTATTATGGAATTAAGATGAAGGGTACGAAAGAATACGTTAAAGGTTATTTCCAACCGATGAAATTCTTATTCCCATTAAAGGTTATTGAGGAGTTTGCTAACACATTAACGTTAGGTCTTCGTTTATTCGGTAACATTTATGCAGGTGAGATCTTATTAGGATTACTTGCTAAGTTAGGCGGGGCATCATTCCTTGGAGCATTAGGTGCGCTTGTACCAATGTTAGCATGGATGGGATTCAGCGTATTTGTTGGATCAATCCAGTCATTTATTTTCGTTATGTTAACGATGGTTTATATGGCTCATAAAGTAAGCCATGACCATTAATATAATTTAAGTAAGAAAAAATTTATTTTTTTATAATACAAAGGAGGACAAATTAAATGAGTTTAGGTGTAATCGCAGCTGCAATTGCAATTGGTTTATCAGCATTAGGTGCAGGTATTGGTAACGGTCTTATCGTATCACGTACAATCGAAGGTGTTGCTCGTCAACCAGAATTAAAAGGCGCACTTCAAACAATTATGTTCATCGGGGTTGCTTTAGTTGAGGCACTTCCAATCATCGGTGTAGTTATTGCATTCATCGTAATGAACAAATAAGGGAGACTCCCCTTACATAGATGGCGAAGAGTGTTTTTCCGAACTTTCTTCGCCATTGCTTTATGGATGAAACGTATGTCTTTTTTTTTCATATGATCAATTTAGATATTTTGAAGGGAGTGAATCCTTGTGCCAACTTTATTATTAGGGGCTGCCATTCCATTTGGAACGATTGCTTATACATTGTTCATTTTCTTACTTCTATTAGTAATGCTACGCAAATTTGCGTGGGGTCCTTTAATGGGAATTATGAAAGAACGTGAAGAGCATGTTACTAATGAAATCGACGCTGCAGAAAGAAGTAACGCTGAAGCGAAGAAATTAGTAGAAGAACAACGTGAAATGTTAAAACAATCGCGTGTTGAAGCACAAGAGTTAATCGAAAGAGCGAAAAAACAAGCTGTAGATCAAAAAGATGTTATTGTTGCTGCTGCGAAAGAAGAAGCAGAATCAATTAAAGCATCTGCTGTACAAGAAATTCAACGCGAAAAAGAGCAAGCGATTGCTGCTTTACAAGAACAAGTCGCTTCTTTATCTGTTCAAATTGCTTCTAAAGTAATTGAAAAAGAGTTAAAAGAAGAAGATCAAGTTAAGTTAATTCGCGATTATATTAAAGAAGTAGGAGAAGCGCGATGAGCAATGGGATTGTAGCAAAACGTTATGCTGTCGCTCTTTTTAAAATTGCTAAAGAAAAACACGTATTAGAAATGTTTGAAGAGGAATTACGCCTTGTACAAAACGTTTATGTAAAGAACGGAGAACTACATAGCTTTTTAACGCAACCGAACATTTCAAAGGAACAAAAGAAAACGTTTCTTGCAAACGTATTCGGGTCTGTTTCTGAATCTATTTTAAATACGTTATATATTTTAATTGATAACAAACGCATTGATATCTTACCTGAAATTGCAGATGAATACGTTGTTCTTGCTAATGAAGAACGTAACGTAGCGGATGCAACTGTATATTCTACTCGTCTTCTATCAGAAGAAGAGAAGCTTAACATTGCAGAAGCATTTGCAAAGAGAACAGGAAAAGATGCAATTCGCGTAAAAAATGTTGTAGATGAAGATTTACTAGGCGGCATTAAAGTACGTATTGGAAATCGCATTTATGATGGAAGTTTACAAGGAAAATTAGCACGTATTCAGCGTGAATTAATGAAGAATAGATAGGGGTGAAGCACATGAGCATCAGAGCTGAAGAAATTAGCGCACTGATAAAGCAACAAATCGAGAACTATCAGTCTGAAATCGAAGTTAGTGATGTTGGTACAGTTATCCAAGTTGGTGACGGTATTGCGCGTGCTCATGGTCTTGATAACGTTATGGCTGGTGAACTTGTAGAGTTCTCTAACGGCGTTATGGGACTAGCACAAAACTTAGAGGAAAACAACGTAGGTATCATTATTTTAGGACCTTACACAGAAATCCGTGAAGGTGACGAAGTTCGTCGTACTGGTCGCATCATGCAAGTACCAGTAGGAAAAGAACTAATCGGTCGTGTTGTAAACCCATTAGGTCAACCAGTTGATGGTTTAGGCCCAATCAATACAACAAACACTCGTCCAATCGAAAGTCCAGCACCAGGTGTAATGGATCGTAAATCTGTTCATGAGCCACTTCAAACAGGTATTAAAGCGATCGATGCTCTTGTACCAATTGGCCGTGGTCAACGTGAGTTAATCATCGGTGACCGTCAAACAGGTAAAACAGCAGTTGCACTTGATACAATCATTAACCAAAAAGATGAAGATATGATTTGTATCTACGTAGCGATCGGACAAAAAGAATCAACTGTACGTAACGTAGTAGAAACACTACGTAAGCACGGTGCATTAGAGTACACAATCGTTGTAACTGCATCAGCTTCTCAACCAGCTCCATTATTATACTTAGCTCCTTACGCTGGTGTAACAATGGGTGAAGAGTTCATGTACAATGGTAAACACGTATTAGTAGTATATGATGACTTATCAAAACAAGCAGCGGCTTACCGTGAGCTGTCATTACTATTACGTCGTCCTCCAGGTCGTGAAGCATATCCAGGGGATGTATTCTACTTACATTCTCGCCTATTAGAGCGTGCAGCAAAATTAAGTGATGCAAGAGGCGGCGGTTCTTTAACTGCACTACCTTTCATCGAAACACAAGCAGGGGACGTATCAGCTTACATCCCAACAAACGTAATTTCTATTACGGATGGACAAATCTTCTTACAATCTGACCTATTCTTCTCTGGCGTACGTCCAGCAATCGATGCGGGTACTTCTGTATCTCGTGTAGGTGGATCTGCTCAGATTAAAGCAATGAGTAAAGTATCAGGTACACTTCGTCTTGACCTTGCATCTTACCGTGAGTTAGAAGCGTTCGCTCAGTTCGGTTCTGACCTTGATAAAGCAACTCAAGCGAAACTAAACCGTGGTGCTCGTACTGTTGAGGTATTAAAACAAGGATTACACAAACCGTTACGTGTAGAGAAACAAGTTATCATTCTTTATGCTTTAACACGTGGATTCCTAGATGATATCCCAGTAGTAGATATCACTCGTTTCGAAGAAGAATTACATGCTTGGTTAGATTCTAATGCGACTGACTTATTAGAAGAAATCCGCACAACTAAGAAACTTGCGGATGACGACAAATTTGCAGCAGCTATTAATGGATTTAAAAAAGTATTCGTAGCTTCTGAGTAATAAATAAAAGCTCCAGCGGCTCGTACAAGCCGCCGGAGCTAGATAATATATAAGGCATCTCAGGCTTTGAGATTGCTGACGGTTATGTAAAGGAAAAGAGTAGGTGCACCTATTCTTTTCCTTCAATCATGAGCAAGAATATCTTGCAACGTAGATTAGGAAGAGAATTCTTACTAATCGTGCCAACTTCCGGAAAAAAGGTGGTGAAAACCTGTGGCATCTTTACGCGATATAAAAGCGAAGATTAACTCGACAAAGAAAACGAGTCAAATTACGAAAGCGATGGAGATGGTATCTGCATCTAAGTTAAACCGTGCAGAGCAAAATGCTAAATCTTTCGTTCCGTATATGGAAAAGATTCAAGAAGTAGTAGCGAGCATTGCGCAAGGAAGTAAAGGAATTAATCATCCGATGCTAAATGCGCGTCCTGTAAAGCGTACAGGATACATCGTTATTACATCTGATCGCGGACTAGCAGGTGGTTATAACAGTAACGTATTACGTACAGTGAGTAACGTAATTCGTGAACGTCATAATATGGACTCAAACCAATATTCAATTATTGTGCTTGGCCGACTAGGACGTGATTATTTAAAACGTCGCGGCTTTAACATCATTGATGAAGTAGTTGGATTATCTGACCACCCATCATTTACTGATATTAAAGACCTTGCTTCTCGAGCAATTGCGATGTTCGCAGATGGTGCTTATGATGAGCTGTATATTTACTACAACCATTACGTAAGTAAAATTTCACAAGAAGTAACGGAAAATAAAATTTTACCGCTTACTGATGTGGCGTCTAATAAACCGACGACAGCTTATGAATTCGAACCTTCTGAAGAAGAAATTTTAAAAGTACTATTGCCACAATACGCAGAAAGCTTAGTGTACGGTGCATTACTAGACGGTAAAGCAAGTGAACACGCAGCGCGTATGACAGCAATGAAGAGTGCTACAGACAACGCAATGGAAGTTATCGATTCACTTACACTTTCATTCAACCGTGCGCGTCAGGCAGCGATTACGCAAGAAATTACGGAAATCGTTGGTGGAGCAGCAGCGTTAGAGTAGTAATAAAAAGCTTACGCGACTCTTTCAAAAGAGTCGCGTAAGCTATCAACCAATAAAAAATTAAAAGCTAACTGCTCGTAGCAAGTTAGCTAATTAAAAGAAAGCTAGGAGGGAACCCGATGAATAAAGGGCGCGTTACGCAAATCATGGGTCCGGTTGTAGACGTTAAGTTTGATGGCGGAAAGCTACCAGAAATCTACAACGCCCTTACGGTAAAACAAAGCAACGAAAACGGAACAAGCATTAACTTAACATTTGAAGTTGCACTTCATTTAGGTGATGATACAGTTCGTACAGTTGCAATGTCTTCCACAGACGGACTTGTTCGTGGTACAGAAGTAGAAGATACTGGTAAAGCAATCTCTGTACCAGTTGGTGATGCAACACTTGGTCGCGTATTTAACGTATTAGGTGATGCAATTGACTTAGATGGTGAGGTTCCTGCCGACGTACGTCGTGATCCAATTCACCGTCAAGCACCTGCATTCGAAGAATTATCTACTAAAGTAGAAATTCTTGAAACTGGTATTAAAGTAGTAGACTTACTTGCTCCTTACATTAAGGGTGGTAAGATCGGTCTATTCGGTGGTGCCGGTGTAGGTAAAACTGTATTAATTCAGGAATTAATTAATAACATCGCACAAGAACACGGTGGTATCTCTGTATTCGCTGGTGTAGGTGAGCGTACTCGTGAGGGTAACGATTTATACCACGAAATGAGCGATTCTGGCGTAATTAAGAAAACTGCGATGGTATTCGGACAAATGAACGAGCCACCTGGAGCACGTCAACGTGTTGCATTAACAGGTTTAACAATGGCTGAACATTTCCGTGATGAGCAAGGACAAGACGTACTTCTGTTCATCGATAATATCTTCCGTTTCACGCAAGCAGGTTCTGAAGTATCTGCCCTTCTTGGTCGTATGCCATCTGCGGTAGGTTACCAACCAACACTTGCAACAGAAATGGGTCAATTACAAGAGCGTATTACATCTACAAATAAAGGATCTATCACGTCTATCCAAGCGGTATATGTACCAGCCGATGACTATACGGATCCAGCACCAGCTACAACGTTCGCTCACTTAGATGCAACAACAAACTTAGAGCGTCGTTTAACACAAATGGGTATTTACCCAGCCGTAGATCCATTAGCATCTACATCTCGTGCACTTTCTCCAGAAATCGTAGGAGAAGAGCATTATGAAGTAGCTCGTCAAGTACAGCAAACTTTACAGCGTTATAAAGAGCTTCAAGATATCATCGCTATCTTAGGTATGGATGAGTTATCTGAAGAAGATAAGTTAGTTGTACATCGTGCTCGTCGTATTCAATTCTTCTTATCTCAAAACTTCCACGTAGCTGAGCAGTTTACAGGTCAAAAAGGTTCTTACGTACCTGTAAAAAATACAGTTAGCGGATTTAAAGAAATTCTAGAAGGAAAATATGATGACCTTCCAGAAGATGCATTCCGTCTTGTAGGTGGCATTGAAGAAGTTATTGAAAACGCGAAGAAAATGATGGCGTAAGGCCTTAGGAGGGACGAATTATGAAGACATTTCCAGTCAGTATTGTAACTCCTGATGGACCGGTTTACGAAAAAGAAGTAGAAATGGTAAGCGTAAAAGCAGAGAGTGGAGAAATGGGGATCTTACCAGGTCACATTCCAACTGTTGCACCATTAAAAATTAGTGCAGTTCGTCTGAAACATGGTGGACACACTGATTATGTAGCAGTAAGCGGTGGCTTTATCGAAGTTCGTCCAGATAAAGTAACTGTATTATCATCATCTGCTGAAGAAGCAAACCATATCGATATCCATCGTGCAAATGAATCGAAGCGTCGCGCTGAGCAACGTATGCAAGATAAACAAGCACATGTTGACTTTAAACGTGCAGAAATGGCATTACAACGTGCTGTGAACCGTTTAAACGTTTCCGATATGAAATAAAAAATCCGTAAAGGCTTTGCCTTTACGGATTTTTTTGTGTAGTTCATGGATAATTTTACAAAAATGGTATAATTATATTGATGCTTGTATAAGTAGAGAATGTACAACAATTTATAAAGGGGATGAATAAATGATCGGTGAAATGAAACGAGAAGCGCTGCACTCTTTAAAAGGAAATTGGGGACTAGGTGTTGGATCAACGATTTTATATTTTATTTTAAGTTATGTTGTTTCAATGGCTGCAATGCTTATAATGTTAATTCCAGGAATTATTATATTTTTCTTAGTTGTTAGCTTAACTGGGTCAATTGAAGAGGAAACAATGTCAATCGGAGCAGGTATTACATTTGGTATTTTTTATTGTATCATAATAATTTTGAGTAATGCATCGTATGGAATTACATCATACGGTTATACAAATGTATTTTTACAGATTAGTAAACGAGAAGGTGCCAAAGTAGATCACTTATTCGAAGGATTTCGTGGCTTTAAAAGAATGATGAAAACGATGTGGGCAATGCTTGCGATTTTGTTATATACAGGTACATGGATTCCAATGCTGCTAGTAGCCTTGTTTGCATTTTTTGGTGAAGAAGGAAATACGTCGTTTGCTATCGCTTTCTTTGTACTATTAGCTATTTCAATTGTTGGTATGATTGTGATGTACTTTTCTTATGCGATGACGTACTACGTTATGATTGAAAATCCAGAATATAGTGTGTCAAAGGCAATGAAAGAAAGTAAGCGTCTTATGAAGGGGCACAAATTAGATTTATTTCTGTTGTGGCTGAGTTTTATAGGTTGGGCAATTTTAGCGATTCTTACACTCGGAATAGGTTTTCTTTGGCTTAGTCCGTATATGAGTACAACGACAGCGCATTTTTATCGCTATCTTTCAAAAGATGAATTGTAGTAGGAACATGCTATACTAATAGAGTTATTATGTATAGGAGGAAAAATATGATTAGTGATTTAAAAGGAGAAGCGCTAGATTCATTAGAAGGGAAATGGGGATTAGCTGTCGGGACAACATTACTGATTTCGATTCTTATTTCAGCTTTTAGTTTTAGTATTGATTTCATTTTCTCTCAGGTTTGGGATTGGAAAGAAGTAAATAGCTCACTGTCAGTAGATGTTATTTCAATATTGATGGTAGGTCCATTGACGTTAGGTGGCTATTATTTAGCACTGCATTTCATCCGTGAAAAAGAAGCAAGTATCGGGCATATATTCAGATGGTTTACAGAAGGAAGTAAGTTTATAAAGTCATTTTTATTATATATCGTAGTGAATATTTATATTTTCTTATGGTTTTTACTATTTATTATTCCAGGCATTATTAAATCATTTTCTTATGCGATGACGTACTTTATAATAAATGATCATCCTGAGTATTCCATAAATCAAGCTATTACAGAAAGCCGTCGTATGATGGATGGACATAAGATGGAGTATTTCATTTTATGTTTAAGCTTTATTGGTTGGTTTATATTAAGTTGTATTACACTCGGGATTGGATTCCTATGGTTAATTCCATATTTTTATACGACGTCAGCAGCTTTTTATGAAGAAATTGCAGAGGAATATTATGAGAAAACAATTCCGACACTATAAAGTGGGGCATCTCACGTTGATGACTAGTTTTACTATTCGCAAATAGCATGATAAAAACACCCAGTATGAGCTATTGGTTCATACTGGGTGTTTTTTGTAGAAATTTTATAAATTGATGACTCGTAAGTGGTTTACTGAAATAGTAGCCTTGCATATATTTGCAGTTGTTTTTTTGAAGAAATTTAAGTTGTTTTTCTGTTTCAATTCCTTCAGCAATGACAGAGAGATTTAACGTATTTGCAAGGGAAAGGATAGTGGAAACGATGGCTCTTTCCTCAGGTCGATGATCGGCTAGTTGTGTAAATTCCCTCGGTACTTTTAATGTATCGATAGGGAAAATGGATAAATAAGCGAGAGAAGAATAGCCGGTACCGAAGTCATCAATGGACGTTTGAATACCATATTCCTTTAATTGTTTTAGTCTTGATAATGTTTCTTTTTCATCAATCATTGCAATTCGTTCTGTTAACTCAAGTATTACATGCTTTGGATTGACTTTAATGTCTGTTATTATTTGTGAAATGTTCTTGATTAAATTTTCTTGCTGGAACTCTTTTGCGGATAAGTTCACACTTATTTTTAAATCTGTGTAGCCGAAAGTATGCCATATTGTTAACTGGCGACAAGATTCTTTTAATACCCAATGACCGAGTGGAACGACTTGTGGTGTCTCTTCTACAATTGGAATGAATTCACATGGCGGAATGTCACCAAGGAGGGGGTGTTTCCAGCGTATTAATGCTTCAGCCCCAATAATCTTTTTCGTCGTAATATCAATTTGTGGTTGATAGACGAGATAAAACTCTTCGTTTACTAAAGCGAGTGGTAAATCTTTTTCAATTCGAGCTTTTCGTTCCATTTTTTTATACAATTCTTTCGTGTACAGAGAGCTACCGTTTTTCCCTTGATTTTTTGCTTCGTACATAGCCATATCAGCATGCTGTAAAATGGACAATGGATCTGCACCTGCTTCAGGATATATCGCAATCCCGATGCTCGGTGAGATTTGTAAATGTTGATTTTCGATTTCGAATGGTTCGTTCATAGCTGCTACAATTGTATCAGCTATTTTTTTTACATCTGGCCTCTTTTTATAATTTTCGATAAGGATTGTGAACTCATCACCGGCTAGCCGGGCCAGCTTCATATTTGGTGTCGATAGTCTTTCGAGTCTTTTTGCTACTGCAATTAATAGAAGGTCTCCTACCCTATGACCGAGGGTATCATTAATAACTTTAAAGCGGTCTAAATCGAGAAACATAACAGCGAAAGGCTTTTTTGATATTTCGGATCGAGCAATCGCTTGTTCTACATATTGATGAAATGCACGGCGATTTGCAAGCTCTGTTAACGTATCATGATAGGCTAGAAAATTAATTTGTTCTTGTTGTTGTTTGCTTTCTGTAATATCTTTAATCATTAAATAAACCCCAGAAATATGATCCTTTAAAAAGATAGGAACAGCTGTAACATGCAAGTAGTAAATATCTCTATTTTTATGATATGCCCGTATTTCTAAAGAAATAGATTTCCCCTTTTTTACCCGATGAAAGGCATTAATGATTTCTTCCAAATCTTCTTCATACGTAAGTGAATAGTATGGTTGTTTTAACAATTCATTCGTTTGATAACCGAGTAAGGTAGTACCGGCGTTGTTCACATTGAGGAAATTACCGTACAAATCTAAAGTGAAGATTGGATCTGGATGGTGCTCGTATAAAGATTTAAACATTTGTTGGTTATGGTAAAGTTCATTTTTTTGTTCTACTAAATCTTCTGTACGTAGTTCAATTTGTTTTTCGAGTTCTAAGTTGAATTGCATTTGAGCTAGTAATAATATTTTATTTTGTTTTCGAACTAAACTATGGCGTATGAGAACGAAGGAGAAAGTTATCATAAGCCCTATTACTACAATAGGTGCAAAAACGTATTCAACTAATATAAAAACAATAAGCATGACTACAGAAATATAAGGTAATGACAATCTGATCGATTCCCCAAGTTTAGGTGTTAATAGTACTTGCTCTTGTCTTTCAGGTTCTTTTGTATGCAGAATACAGGCGATTGCTACTAGTACTAAAGTTGCTTGATAGAGAGGAGTAATTGTAAACATAGAATACTCGGGTGTGAAGTATTTGATATAAGCATAAATTGCATCTGTAGTAGCATATAAAAGTAAGGCACCGCCAAGAATTGCGCCGACTTTTTTTGATAATAACGATAATGGCTTGAATAACAAATTGATTCCTATTAAAAGAAAAAGTAAATCAGCCATTGGATAGGCAAGTTGAACAAATATGTCGACATAGGATGTTGAAGAAACGTAAATGGTTCGTTCAATAAGTAAGTAGTAACTTAAAGTAAATTGGGCTGTAACGATGATACAAATATCACATATCATAAAGAGCTTTTCTAATAAATCACGGTTATAAATGATTTCATATAGAAAGGCGACTGCAAAGTTAATTAAAAAAAGTAGGTAAAAAAAATCGGACGGATCAACGAACGTATAGTAGTCCTTTAAAATTAAACGTTGATAGGCAACGACAATATCACCAATGAAATAAGAGAGGGTTCCAAAAGATAAAATGGTCCAAAATAAACGAGGTAACCCTTCCTTCCTATTTGAAAAATAAAGTATATAACTACAAGCGATAATATCAATGAATAAGGTACTCATTCCAATTAAAATTTGAAAAGGAAATGAGTATTCATATAGAAAAGGCATTGCCACGTAATGAATTGCTACAGACAACAATATAATGCTTATAAGAATACTTACATGTGTTTGTTTTTTCATTTATCTCACCCACGATATATACATATGAATTCCTCGTCCTCTTTTTATTTTTTTATTGCTTCTTAAAAAATATATATAATTTCTATACTTATTTTGCACAGGTATAGCGAGTTATAAAAATAGATTTTAATAATTCTCGTTTCTTCCTCCAACATATCGACATAGGAATTTGAAGTTTGCTATAATGATTAAAATAGTTGCATTATTTAGAAAAATTTAAAAATAATAATTACTGCAACTAGGACATATTGTTTACTAAGTGAACTTGTTCTTAATTCAGGGGGGAGGGTTTCACAATGGCAAGTGTATATGAAAATAGTTATATGATCGTTTTGATTTTCTTGCTATTAGGCATATTGCTGCCGGTAGTGGCTCTTACATTAGGAAGGATGCTGCGTCCAAACAAACCAAGTGCAGCGAAAGCGACGACGTATGAGAGTGGGATTGAGCCTTTTCATGATGCAAATATTCGGTTTCATGCTCGTTATTATATTTTTGCTTTATTGTTTGTCATCTTTGATGTAGAAACTTTATTTTTATATCCATGGGCTGTTGCATATGACAAGCTCGGTTTATTTGCACTGATTGAAATGCTCATCTTTGTTGTAATGTTGCTAGTTGGATTAGCGTATGCTTGGAAAAAGAAGGTGTTACAATGGTTATAAATTTTGAGGAATTACATCCAAATGAACGAGCGGAATTAGAACGAAATATCTTTTTTTCTACATTGGAGCAATTGAAAGGATGGGCACGGAGCAATTCTTTATGGCCGATGACATTCGGACTGGCATGCTGTGCAATTGAAATGATGGGAGTAGGTTCATCACATTACGATTTAGATCGATTTGGGTCATTTTTTCGGACTTCACCAAGGCAATCGGACGTTATGATTGTGTCGGGAACGGTAACGAAGAAGATGGCTCCTATTGTTCGGCGTTTATACGATCAAATGCCTGAGCCAAAATGGGTTATTGCAATGGGATCTTGTGCGACAGCAGGTGGTCCATATGTAAATTCATACGCTGTTGTGAAAGGTGTAGATCAAATTGTGCCAGTTGATGTGTATATTCCTGGCTGCCCACCAAATCCTGCCGCTTTAATTTATGGAATTAATAAATTGAAAGAAAAAATTCGTTACGAGGCAAAGACAGGAAAGCAGGTGACGAATAAATGAGTGATCCAAGCAAAGAATTAGAGGATTTGAAAAGAGAAGCAGCTAAGCGTGCGAAAGAAGAGGCGAGAAAGCGTCTCGTTGCGAAACATGATGCAGAAATAAGTGAACTTGAGGAAGAAGATCAGGAAAAAGAGAAAGCGCTACCAAAAAATAATGAAATGACTGTGGAAGAAGCAAAACGACGCGCAGCTGCGGCCGCAAAAGAGAAAGCAGCGGCATTAGCGAGGCAAAAAAGAGAAGGAACAGAAGAGATAACGGAAGAAGGAAAGGCCAAAGCGAAAGCGAAGGCAGCCGCAGCGGCGAAAGCAAAAGCGGCAGCGTTAGCGAAGCAAAAAAGAGAGGGAGCAGAAGGGGTAACGGAAGAAGAAAAGGCGAAAGCGAAGGCGAAGGCAGCCGCAGCGGCGAAAGCAAAAGCGGCAGCGTTAGCGAAGCAAAAAAGAGAAGGAACAGAAGAGATAACGGAAGAAGAAAAGGCCAAAGCGAAAGCGAAGGCAGCCGCAGCGGCGAAAGCAAAAGCAGCGGCATTAGCGAGGCAAAAAAGAGAAGGAACAGAGAAGATAACGGAAGAAGAAAAGGCCAAAGCGAAGGCGAAGGCCGTGGCGGCAGCAAAGGCAGCGGCGTTAGCGAAGCAGAAGGTCTCGCAAGGTGATGGGGATTTAGGCGATGAAAAGGTGAAGGCAATTGCAGCGGCGAAGGCAAAAGCGGCTGCAGCTGCAAGAGCGAAGAAAAAGGACGTTGAAGGTAAGAAGGAAGAGGAGCCGAAGCCGGAAGAGCCATCTGTGAATCAATCTTATTTAAATCAGTATGTTGAAGTTATTAAGGGAAAAGTAGGAGAGGATACATTAGTAGATTCCTACATTAATAAACTTTCAAAAGATGTGCCAACTCTTGTGGTAGAGACTTCCAAATATTATGAAGTAATGGAGTTACTGAGATTCCATGAGGGACTTGCATTTGATTATATGTCAGAGCTACATGCGACGGATTTTGTGACACATATGGAAGTGTATGTTCATTTATTTTCATATGGAAAGAAACAGTCAGTAGCGGTAAAGGTGAAGCTGGATAGGGAAGCGCCTCAAGTAGAATCGGTGACAGCGCTTTGGAAAGGAGCGGACTGGCCAGAGCGGGAAGCATATGATTTGCTCGGCATTGTATTTAAGGGGCATCCGAATTTATCACGCATTTTAATGCCAGATGATTGGATAGGTCACCCGCTTAGAAAAGATTATGAACCGTATGATGTGGAGGTGTAGCTAATGATACGTACGGAAGAAATGCTTTTGAATGTAGGGCCTCAGCATCCGAGTACGCATGGTGTGTTCAGGCTTGTTATTAAAATTGACGGGGAAATTATTAAAGAAGCTACACCGGTTATTGGATATTTGCATCGCGGAACCGAAAAGATTGCAGAGAGCTTACAGTATACGCAAATTATTCCTTATACAGATCGGATGGACTATTTATCGGCCATGACGAATAATTACGTCATTTGCCATGCTGTAGAGAC
The DNA here is from genome assembly GCF_018332475.1 of Bacillus sanguinis. Classification (GTDB taxonomy): domain Bacteria; phylum Bacillota; class Bacilli; order Bacillales; family Bacillaceae_G; genus Bacillus_A; species Bacillus_A sanguinis. Next base: position 48,039 of record NZ_BOQB01000085.1, read on the forward strand.
GATGATGGGGCTTGAAATCCCGGAGCGGGCCGAATACTTGCGAGTTCTTGCAATGGAGCTTGGAAGGATTGCGAGCCACCTCGTTTGGTGGGGGACGAATCTTCTTGATATAGGAGCAGTTAGCCCGTTTTTGTACGCGTTTCGTGAGCGCGAGATGATTATAAATTTATTAAACGAATTATGCGGTGCGCGGCTTACTTTTAACTATATGAGAGTCGGCGGTGTGAAATGGGATGCACCGGATGGTTGGATTGAAAAAGTGGAAGAATTTGTTCCGTATATGAGAGAACAATTGGCAGGTTATCATGATCTCGTTAGTGGCAATGAGATTTTCTTAAATCGTGTAAAAGGCGTTGGTATATATAGCGCGGAAGAAGCGATTTCGTATTCTTTAAGCGGAGCGAATTTGCGGTGTACCGGCGTAAACTGGGATCTTCGCAAGGATGAACCGTACTCCATTTATGATCGTTTTGATTTCGATATTCCTGTTGGGGGTGTGGGAGATGCTTGGGATCGTTATGTTTGCCGCATGCAAGAGATTGAGGAGTCATTAAAAATTGTTGAGCAAGCTGTCCAGCAGTTCCCGAAAGACGGAGCTGTGCTAGCGAAAGTGCCGAAAATCATTAAGGCGCCTAAAGGGGAAGCGTTCGTCCGTATAGAATCGCCGCGAGGAGAGATTGGTTGCTATATTGCTAGTGATGGAAAGAAAGAGCCGTACCGCTTGAAGTTTCGCAGGCCGTCTTTTTACAATTTGCAAATTTTACCGAAGTTATTGAAAGGTGAAAACATCGCCAATTTAATTACGATTTTAGGTGGAGTTGATATTGTACTTGGGGAGGTTGATGGCTAATGATTGAAACGCTCTTACAATCACCTTCAAGCTGGACGAATTTCTTCATTTTTTTCGGGTTAGCGGTGCTTCTATTATTTGCAGTCCTAGGCTTCGTTACATATGGTATTTTGGCAGAACGGAAAGTGATGGGTTTTATGCAAGGGCGGATTGGCCCAAACCAAGTTGGGGGCCGGTTCGGTTTACTGCAAACGGTAGCTGATGTTTTAAAACTATTGCTGAAAGAAGATAGTATTCCGAAAGCGGCAGATAAACCGTTGTTTATATTAGCGCCTGTCATTGCATTCGCACCGGCATTTATGGTGCTTGCAGTTATCCCGTTTACTGATAAATTTCAGTTCGCGGATATTGGCGTAGGCTTACTGTATTACATTGCTGTTTCTGGTATTACGACGATTGGTGTCGTAACCGGAGGATGGGCATCAAATAATAAATATTCCCTTTTAGGAGGGATGCGTGCGGCGGCGCAAATGATTTCTTATGAAATTCCGCTCGTAATGAGTGTAATTGGCGTCGTTTTGTTAGCTGGTAGCCTGAATTTAAATGAAATTGTAGCGGGGCAGGAGAATGTTTGGTACATTTTCGTGCAGCCAATCGGTTTTGTCGTTTTCTTAATCGCAGCGGTAGCGGAGTTAAATAGGACACCGTTCGATTTACCAGAAGCAGAGTCGGAACTTGTTTCTGGATATCATACGGAATACTCAGGATTTCGCTGGGCGTTTTTCATGCTTTCAGAGTACGTATATTTCTTCGGAATGGCATCTTTAATTACAGTGCTCTTTTTAGGTGGATGGAATCCAGTTATGTTCCTTGGATTTATTCCAGGAGCTGTATGGTTTGCTTTGAAATTTAGCAGTGTAGTCTTTCTATTAATCTGGTTCCGCGTTACGTTTCCGCGTATAAGAGGGGACCAGTTAATGGAGTTTGGCTGGAAAGTATTATTGCCAATTGCACTTGCAAATATTTTCTTAACGGCATTGATTAAGGAGTTATTCTTCTAATCTATGAGGGGGGTGCCAGTAAGAGATGAAAGGACTATTTAAAGGATTAAAATATACATTAAGCAATTTGAGTAAGAAGAAGGTGACTTATGATTATCCGAATCAACCGTTGCCGTTGCCAGACCGCTTTCGAGGTATTCAAAAATTTTATCCGGAAAAGTGTATTGTTTGTAACCAGTGCTCCAACATTTGTCCGACAGACTGTATTCAGTTAACGGGGAAAAAACATCCGGATCCTACGAAAAAAGGGAAAATTATCGACACGTATGATATTAATTTTGAAATTTGTATTCTTTGTGATTTATGTACAGAAGTTTGTCCGACAGAGGCGATTGTTATGACAAATAACTTTGAGCTCGCGGAATATTCACGTGATGATTTATTTAAAAATTTGCAGTGGCTTGACGAAAACGACGAAAACGTCAGGAAGGAGAATAAAGCATGAATGGCGAGTTTGTAGCATTCTTTATCCTATCCTTGTCTGCAATTATCGGCGGTATTCTTATGTTGAACTTAACGAAAGTCATGCATATGATGCTAGCTCTCGTTCTGACATTCCTCAGCATTGCAGGTTTGTACTTTCTTTTATCGGCCGAATTTATCGGAGTTGCACAAATTTTACTTTACTCTGGTGCGATCACAATTATTATGATTTTTGGCATTATGTTAACGCAACATAACGCAGAAAATGAATCGCGTCTTACTCTTCGAAAATGGATTATCTTCTTTGCGGTTGTAGCATTTGGGGCAGTTATGTATTTCGCTGTTAACAATATTGATTTTGCAAATGAAAGCACACAAGGAAGTTTACCTCTCCATGAAAAAAACACACTTCAAATCGGTACACTTCTCTATTCAGAATATATTATTCCGTTTGAGTTAACATCAGTTATTTTACTTGTAGCACTTGTTGGCGCGATTATTCTTGCGAAGAAGGATGAGAAAGAGGAGGATTCCAATGAGTAGCGTTCCTGCTTCTGCATATTTAACACTTGCGATTATTTTGTTTTGCATCGGTTTGTTTGGAGCTTTAACGAAGCGAAATACAGTGATTGTATTAGTTTGTATTGAATTAATGCTGAACGCAGCTAATTTAAATTTAGTAGCGTTTAGTAAATTAGGTTTGTTTCCAAATTTAACAGGGCAAATTTTCTCTCTGTTTACGATGGCTGTAGCGGCAGCGGAGGCGGCGGTAGGACTCGCTATTTTAATTGCTTTGTATCGTAATCGTACGACAGTTCATGTAGATGAAATGGATACGCTCAAAGGATAGCATTGTGACCGAAAAGGGGGAAGGAAACAATGATCGATTATGTATGGCTCATACCGCTTTTCCCGCTTGTTTCGTTTTTGTTATTACTTATATTCGGGAAGAAAATTAGAGAAGGAAGCAGTGTACTTAGTATTTTCTTCATCTTTCTCTCCTTTATATGTGCGGTACTTGTATTAATAGAAAGATTTTCGACAGTACCAGTGAAGCATAGGTGGGTATGGCTTAGAATTGGAGATATTGATATATCGTTTGGCTTTGAAGTGACAGCATTAGGGGCTTTAATGTTGTTTATCGTTACACTTGTGAGTTTACTTGTACATGTGTATTCGAAAGGTTATATGAAAGGTGAGGAAAGATTACCAACCTTTTATGCTTATTTAGGGTTCTTTACATTTGCGATGCTCGGGCTCGTTATATCACCGAATTTATTACAGCTTTATATATTTTGGGAGTTAGTAGGCCTTGGTTCATTTTTACTCATCGGTTTTTATTTCTTTAAAGAAGAAGCGAAAGCTGCTGCGAAGAAGGCTTTTATTATGACTCGTATTGGAGATGTCGGTTTATTTATTGGGATGATCTTAATTTTCTGGCATGCAGGTAGTTTTGAATATGATGCAATTTTTAGAGCGATTCATACTGGGGATCTGACGCCTACGATGATTACAGTAACAGCGATATTAATTTTTATCGGTGCAATGGGGAAATCAGGTCAGTTCCCGCTTCATACGTGGTTACCAGATGCAATGGAAGGGCCGACGCCTGTTTCGGCACTTATTCATGCAGCGACAATGGTCGCAGCTGGCGTATATTTAGTGGCGACGATGTTTCCTCTATTTTCAGCAAGTGCGGTGGCGATGCAGACGGTGGCAATCGTTGGAGCCTTCACTGCAATATTTGCGGCTTCCATCGGTCTTGTACAAACGGATATAAAGAGAGTGCTCGCTTATTCTACAGTTAGCCAGCTCGGGTATATGATGCTCGCGCTAGGATCTGCTGGTTATGTAGCTGGTGTTTTCCATTTAACGACACATGCCTTTTTTAAAGCGCTACTATTTTTGGCGGCAGGAAGTGTCATTCATGCAGTGCATACGCAAAACATTAATAAAATGGGCGGCTTACAGAAGAAGATGAAAGTAACGGGTGCACTATTTTTAATCGGTACGCTTGCAATTAGTGGTGTGCCACTCCTTTCGGGTTTCTTTAGTAAAGATGAAATTCTAGCGGCGACTTGGATGAACGGCAATTACGTTTTATTCATATTAGCAGTAACTGCAGCATTCCTAACAGCATTCTACATGTTCCGGTTATACTTCCTTGTCTTCACTGGGGAAGCGAAGACGAAGGAAGGTGTGCATGAATCGCCCCGCATTATGACGTATCCGATGATTGTCCTTGGCGTTCTTGCAGTAGTGGCTGGTTATATAAATACACCATGGTTTGGGACATTTCTCGGGGATTGGCTTACGAAAGATGTGGCATTTAAAGCGAGAGAGGTACATGGACCGGTTTGGATTATGATTGTTGCGACGCTCGTTTCATTTGCAGGGATTGCTCTCGCATACTTCATATATGGCAAGAAATCTATTTCTAGAGATTGGGCTGGGGGTGAGGAAGCACCTCACTATAACCTTTTGAAAGAAAAATATTATGTGGATGAACTATACAATATGACGGTGCTTCCTATTACGAAAGGAATCGCTCATGTGCTTCGCTTGTTTGAGGTGTATGTAGTTGAAGGAATTGCCGTTTTAATAGGGAGTCTAGTTAAAGGGATAAGCGTACTTGGGTCTAGACTTCAAAACGGAAATGTACAAGTGTACGGGACTGTAACAGCTGTTTCACTTGCGATACTTGTCATTATTTTGCTCTATACGGGAGGGGATTTACGATGAATGATTTGTTATTAACGTTCTTCATTTTTTCCCCGCTTTTAGGAATTCTCTTACTTGCATTAACACCGAAAAAAGAATCGCGTACAGTGCGAGCGCTCGGTTTATTTGGAACGGCGCTTCCATTTGGAATCGCTATCGTCCTCGCATGTACATATGCTTCTGGAAAGAGTTTGTCGCTATTTGATGAAAAAGTGAAATGGATTAAATTTGGGGATTTTGCAGCGGTGGATAAAAGATGGTTCTCAATTTATTATGAGCTTGGTATTGATGGTTTATCGCTCGTTATGATGGTGTTGACGGCCCTTCTAGCGATGCTTGCAGCAATTGCAGCATTTACTATTAAAAGAAATTTGAAAGCATTGTATATGCTGTTACTCATGTTAGAAATAGGGATGCTCGGCGTCTTTGCTGCTCAAAATTTAATGTTGTTCTTTATCTTCTTTGAAATTACGTTGCCGCCAATGTTTTTATTAATTGGAAAGTGGGGGAAATTGTCGAGTGAAAAGGCTGCTTATAGTTATTTAATATATAACGGTATTGGCTCCGCTATTTTGCTCATCGCTTTCTCGGTTTTATTCGCAAAAACAGGCACGACAAATATTACAGAGCTTAAAGAAATATTAACGAGTGTAGGTGCTGAGGGAGGAATGGCTGTCTCAAGTAGCTTACAGTTCGGTTTGTTTCTTGCCATAATGATTGCTTTTGCGATTAAACTACCCGTCTTCCCGCTGCATCGCTGGATGGTGAATGTGCATATTGAAGCACATCCTGCTGTAGTTATGCTTCATGCGGGCGTTTTACTGAAGATTGGGGCATACGGTATGATTCGCTTCGGAAAAGGTTTATTCCCAGAATACTTTCAGGATTTTGCAACGCTAATTGCGATTTTAGGAGTTATTAATTTATTGTACGGAGCCTTTTTAGCACTCATCCAAACGGACTTTCGGAAGGTGCTCGCTTACTCTAGTATTTCGCATATGGGCATTGTATTAATGGGCCTTGCGGCGTTAAATGCACCAGGTATACAGGGGGCACTATTCCAAGTTGTGTCGCACGGCTTAATTGCAGCCTTACTTTTCTTCTTACTTGGGGTTATAGAACAGCGATTTGGAACGTCGGATATTACAGCGCTTGGCGGACTCGCAAAAAGTGTACCAGTACTTAGCGGATTTTTCTTAGCGGGAGGAATGGCATCGCTTGGATTGCCGGGCATGTCTGGATTTGTTAGCGAGTTTCTTGCCTTTCTCGGTTTATTCCAAAGAGAGCCAGTCATTGCTGCGGCCGGAGCACTTGGCATCATTTTAACCGCTGTATACGTATTAAGAGCAACACTGCAAGTAACATTTGGTAAGAAAGAGTGGGAAGCGAAAGCTGATATACACGGATGGGAGTATGTCCCTATATTGCTGCTTATCTTCTGCATTATTGCAATTGGAGTCATGCCAGAAATACTAGGGGATCCGCTTCAAAATACATTGAAAACATTGGGGGTGAAGTAGGATGGATATGAATACGTTACTTAGCCTATCATGGCATCTCATGGTGCCAGAATTCATTATTCTCGGGGTTGCCATCCTTCTTTCCATATGTGATTTGTTTTTTAAGCTGAACCATAGATACGTAGCGCTTAGCGCAATCGCAGCCATCGTATTAGCAATCGTCTCATTAATTACGCTATACGGTGAACCAGCGGGAGATATTTTAAACGGATCGTTTGTGTTAGATGGGTTTTCAAAAGGGTTTAAAACGTTGTTATTAGGCGGAGCTGCTCTCATCTTATGCACCGCAATGAGTGATGATAAGAAGAATCCAATTGAAGATAAGGGAGAATATTATTACTTATTTTTAATGGCACTTCTTGGGGCTATGTTTATGGCTTCTAGCGTTGAGTTCATTACACTTTTCATCGGCTTAGAATTGCTTTCACTTTCTTCCTACATTTTAGTAGGAATACGAAAAAAGAACCGTGCATCAAATGAGGCGGCAATGAAATATGTCATTAATGGAGGAATTGGAACGGCAATTACCCTCTTTGGAATGAGTTATTTGTACGGTATTACAGGATCAACTAATATCGTGGATATGCAAAAAGTATTCGCAGGGGAACTTGCTGGTGGTATTCAGTTATTGCTAGCTCTCGCATTTCTACTACTGCTTGTTGGGCTTTCGTTTAAAATTGCGACAGTGCCGTTTCATATGTGGGCACCAGATGTGTATGAAGGGGCGGCTACACCTGTAACTGCTTTTCTTGGAACGATTTCTAAAATTGCAGGGTTCCTACTCATTACTCGCCTGTTCCTCATGGTTTTTGCAACTGTATCGGTGCAAGGAGACATGCAATCTTTATACGGACGTATGAGCGTATACATTGCCGTGCTAGCGAGTATTACGATGATTATCGGAAACGTAGTCGCATTAAAGCAATATAACGTAAAACGCCTATTTGCCTATTCGGGAATTGCGCATGCGGGGTATTTACTCGTTCCGCTTGTAGCATTATCACCATTTACGATGGATAGCATGTGGTTTTACATGCTTGCGTATATGCTGATGAATATAGGAGCATTTGCAATTATCCACGGCTTAATCTTACAAAGCGACAAAGAAAACATTACCATTTTCACCGGATTATATAAAAGGTCGCCATTTACAGCCATCGTGATGACCATTTTTATTTTATCGCTGGCCGGGATACCAGGAACGGCTGGTTTCATCGGGAAAATTAACATCTTCTTAGGTGCCCTTCATGTAGAGCCAGCTCATTACGTACTAGCCTCGATTATGATGGGGACGACAGTCATTTCATTCGTATATTATTTCCGTATTTTACAGCAAATGTTTTTCCGAACGGGAGAAGCAGAAGAGAAAGTTCATTTGCCACTCAATATAAAGGTTGTGATGAGCCTTTGCGCAATTTCGATTGTAATACTAGGGATTATACCGATGATTGGATACAATTTCTTTTATGAATATTTTCCATTAATGAAAGATTTCTTCTTCCTAGGGAACGTGGTACAATAGTGAAAATAAAAGGTGTGGAGTCGTTACTCTGCGCTTTTTATTTTGTGTGAATTACAATTGAAAATGCATATAAGTATACGTTTTTTAAGAGAAAATTACGATGTGAAATGTAAGATGCTTATTTGTATTTGAAAAAGTGTGGCTCCTACTTATTATGGTATCGTTTTTATAGTATTTCATAAGTAGTAGCTAGGTAAAAAAGGGGTCGATTTTTTGGCACATCTTTTAGGGCAACAAGCACTGATTGCCATTGTTTCGCATTTATTGTTTATTACCATTACATGGTGGGCCTTACAAGGCATTCATATTGAGCGTTTAATGAAGCCTGGAAAGGTAATGCAGACGCGAGTATTACTCGTCCTAATTACAATTGCACTTGGGACATCTGTAAGTAACTTTTTCCTTGATTATTTAGGCTATTCAAAGAGTTTAACGTATTTAGTAAAGTAAGTGTATAGAACCTCATATCTCCGTTAACAATGGGGATAGGAGGGGATGAAATTGAAGCTTAAAGCCATTCTTATTGTTGCCTTGAGTGTTGTTTTATTTTTGGTTGGATATAGAGAGATGAAACCGACAAGTGATGAACAGAAAATGGAGAGCATGATCGCATCCTTAGAGAAAAATGATGCTAAAGTAGAGAAGTGGTCATGGTTAGCTAGAGAAACAAAAACAATTTCTAATATACATACGTTTCAAAAATTGTTAAACGATGTGAAGGACAAGGCGAATATTCAAAAATGGGAATTAGAGCAATCTCCAGATGGATATAAAGCTACATCCTATAAAAAGTTTTCTTCTTATGAAGAACGAGTAGTAGTAACTTGGAGTAAGGAAAATACTAAAGAAAACACTTTCATTATTTTTGAAGTGAGCGGGGCGAAATGGGACCCGAAGTACATTCGGAAAACAAATAAAATTTTTAGTGAAAAACCTATAATTTACACTTGTGTTCAAGGTGTACTGAATGATAAGATTGAAGGTGTTTTGCAAAATAAAACCAATCAGGTTTTGAAAGATCTTTCAGCAAGAGCGATCGAACAGATAGAAGAAAGAGCATTTGTGTCAGTCTCCGCATACAATAAAAAGTGGGATGACGCTCTTTCAACAAATAGAGAGAAAATAAATGTGCAAATAGCAATACGTTCTACAGACAACAAAGATACAATTGTGGTTGGCACACCGATCATAACTTCTGAGTATTGAGTGAATAGATACTGAAAAAAGGACACGGAGGGGAATAATTTGGAAAAGATCATCGTCCGTGGCGGAAAGCGGTTAAACGGCACAGTGCGTGTTGAGGGCGCAAAAAATGCTGTATTACCTATAATCGCTGCAGCCCTATTAGCGAGTGATGGAAAGAATGTACTATCTGAAGTACCAGTTTTGTCTGATGTATACACAATTAATGAGGTATTACGTCATTTAAATGCTGAAGTCGTATTTGAAAATAACCAAGTAACAATCGATGCTTCTAAAGAACTAAACATCGAAGCACCATTTGAATATGTACGTAAAATGCGTGCATCTGTGCAAGTAATGGGACCATTATTAGCACGTAATGGTCGTGCTCGTATTGCACTTCCTGGTGGATGTGCAATTGGTTCACGTCCAATTGATCAACATTTAAAAGGCTTCGAAGCAATGGGAGCAAAAGTACAGGTTGGTAATGGTTTTGTTGAGGCATACGTTGAGGGAGAACTAAAAGGAGCTAAAATTTATTTAGACTTCCCAAGCGTGGGCGCGACAGAAAACATTATGTCTGCAGCTACATTAGCAAAAGGGACAACAATCCTTGAAAACGCAGCGAAAGAACCAGAAATCGTTGACTTAGCTAACTTCTTAAATGCGATGGGAGCGAAAGTACGCGGAGCTGGAACTGGAACGATTCGTATCGAAGGCGTTGATAAATTATATGGTGCAAACCACTCTATTATTCCTGACCGTATTGAGGCGGGAACATTCATGGTTGCAGCGGCAATTACTGGTGGAGACATCTTAATTGAAAATGCTGTGCCTGAACATTTACGCTCAATTACAGCGAAAATGGAAGAAATGGGTGTTAAAATTATTGAGGAAAACGAAGGTGTACGTGTTATCGGCCCAGATAAGTTAAAAGCGGTTGATATTAAAACTATGCCTCATCCAGGTTTCCCAACAGACATGCAATCACAAATGATGGCATTATTACTACAAGCTGATGGAACAAGTATGATTACAGAAACGGTATTCGAAAACCGCTTTATGCACGTTGAAGAATTCCGTCGTATGAATGCTGATATTAAAATCGAAGGTCGTTCTGTTATTATGAACGGTCCAAACAGCTTACAAGGTGCTGAAGTAGGCGCAACTGACTTACGTGCTGCAGCTGCATTAATCTTAGCTGGTTTAGTATCAGAAGGTTACACTCGTGTAACTGAGTTAAAGCATCTTGACCGTGGTTATGTAGATTTCCATAAGAAATTAGCTGCATTAGGTGCAACTATTGAACGTGTAAACGAAAAAGTAGAAGAAGTGAAAGAACAAGAAGTTTCTGATCTTCACGCTTAATTGAAATAGTCTCTATGTCTTTTGACGTAGGGGCTATTTTTTTGGGCTTATTACTGTTATAGTCAATAAATTCTATACTTATGCACGTACCAGTAAAAATATTTAGAAAATTTCAGTTTTACCCTGCTATTTGTGATCACGGGAACTTCGTCGCATTAAAATTTCACTTTATACCGATACCTCCAAGTATGTTCTAAAAAATTCCATAGTTCCATAAGATTGAAAGGAAGCCAACTTTATATTGGGGGAAATAAGATGAAATTTTCAAAGCCACTTTTTATTACAGTAGCGCTTCTCATAGCGCTCGTTATCATTGTACCTGCTGCTCTTGTTATTCCATTTGCGAAAGCAAAAGTAGGAGAAGAAGCAGCTTCTAAAACTCCTCCAGCGATAGAAAGTATACCAGCTCCAGGGAAAGTGGATACAGCGGTTCAAGTTGCTGTATATCGTGAGAAACAAAAAAAGGTAGAGTCATTACCTATGGAGGAGTATGTGACCGGTGTAGTAGCTTCTGAGATGAATGCCAGTTTTGAAATAGAGGCGCTAAAGGCGCAGGCATTAGCAGCGAGAACATTTGTGGTACAGCGTATGCTAAGCGGAGGTAAGAAAAACAATGCGGACGTGACAGATACGGTGAAAGATCAAGTGTACAAAAGTAAAGAAGAATTGAAGAAACAATGGGGCAATAACTACGAAAATAATTTGAAGAAAATCGAGGAAGCTGTTTCGAAAACCGCAGGACAAGTTTTAACGTATGATGGAAAACCAATCTCAGCATCCTTCTTCTCAACGAGTAATGGACGGACAGAAAATGCGGCTGATTATTGGGGAAATGATTATCCGTACTTAAAGAGCGTAGATAGTCCGTGGGATCAAGCTTCTCCAAAATTTACGAGCGAGCAAACCTTTACAGTCGCTGACTTTCAAAAGCGTCTCGGTGTGAAAGTGCTAGCAGACGGGAAGGTTGGAAATATTAAAAATCTTACGGAAGGAAAGCGAGTAAAAGACGTAGCATTTCAAGGGAAAACATTAACAGGAAAAGAAGTTCGTGAAAAGTTAGATTTGCGCTCCTCTGATTTCACGTGGAAACAAGAGGGAGATAAAATCGTCGTTACAACGAAAGGCTTCGGTCACGGAGTCGGCATGAGCCAATACGGAGCGAACGGCATGGCGGCAGAAGGTAAGAAATATACAGATATCGTCGCTCATTACTACAAAGGCGTTGAAATAAAGACGATGAACGATTATGAAGGAAAGTTAATGGTGAAGAAGTAAGGTGCAGAATAAACCGTCCCAATAGGTATGTTGGGACGGTTTTCTTTTGTTAGTAGATAGGTTATCCTTGTCGAAGTGTTGATATATATAAATCGTCAATGCTCAGCGATGGCATAACTCTGTTTAAGGGGCCCATGGATCGCTGGGAGCTATTATAAGGATGAGCGTACAGAAAAATCAATGAAAGATGGTTGGATCCATACAGGAGACATTGTCACGATTGATTCGGAAGGGTTTATTAAGATTGCTGATCGGATGAAAGACTCAATTAAAAGTGGAGGCAAATGGATTTCTTCCGCAAATTTAGAAAATGCCTTAATGTCGCACGATAAAGTGTTAGAAGCACCTGTTGTAGCGGTACCGCATGAAAAATGGCAAGAACGTTCCGTTCTTGCGTTGTATTAAAAGAGGGACAAGTGGTAGAAAGAGAAGAGCTGTATGATTTATTAGAAGCAGAGTTTCCGAAATGGTGGATGCCAGACGATATTTTATTTGTAAACGAAATTCCGAAAAAATCTGTAGGGAAATTTTTAAAGAGAGCACTGCGTGATCAGCTCAAGACGTATATGGTAGAGAAAAACTAGAGAAGAAGGCTATCCATTCATTTGGATAGCCTTCTTTTTAGTCGATATGACAAACTTCTTTCCAATCTTTCAGGCGTGAACGACGCTTTATTGTATGGCTTTGAACTTCTTCCCATATATGTTGTTCAAAATCTGGATGAACAGTAATAGGGCGAAGATGTGGCCAGGGAAAACGCCTTAGTAAATTTAATCCCTCTTCCCAAGTGTGTACAACATGGGAGGAATGAGAAATAGTACCTATATCGTCAACACCATATTCGATTTCATTTATATGCCGAGAAAAAATCCATCTTTTATCGGCTTGTTGTAAGCCGAATAATGAGATAGAGCCTCCTTCACCAGCTACTTTAATTATTGTTTGCCAATTTTGCATGGTATTTACTCCTTCGTCAAATGGTGGATTTGTGAAAAAATTAATTTTTTCGGTTTCTGCAGGTGCGTAAAGTGGATGGCGTGGTTCTTTGTTTCTTAAAAATCCAAGGCAATAGATAGTTTTTTTATGATCGTGTGACCATTGTTTGAGGAGATAGCGTATGTGAGTGGATTGTTTATGTAGTTTCCCGTGTTTTCCCCAAGCGACGATAATAATAGTTGCTTCTTTAAAGGCTTTTTCTAAGTAATAGCAATTTTTTTCTCCTATGATTTCAGAGTGCGGGAGTTCATGTAAGTCTTTAGGATAAGTTGTACGATAACTAAACAGGTTACAAATTTCTAAACTGCCACATTCCCATCGCTTTGCAAAGTTAATACAACGCTTCGTAGTCATGTCATCGTGTTGTGCATCTGCTGTACTTGGGTTTAGCATAATAAATAGAGTACGGTTTTCGTTTGTAATATCCCACTCTCTCGTCAAACTATAACGGTGGTTTCCTTCCATAATTGCATCACGGATCATTGCGAATTCCCCCTTTATGTTTTCATAGTTTTATAATACCTTAAAATGCTGTATGAAATATCATAATTTTCCATTAATTGTTTGGTATAATAAGATAAAAACATTTGGGGGAGACAGGATGGCGTTACTCGAGTTGAAACAATTAGGGAAGACGAACCAGTTACCAGTAGTTGAACTGAAGGTTGAGAAGGGACAATGTGTTGTTTTGCAATGTAATAACCATACAGCTAAAGTGTTGCACCGCATTATAATTGGTGAGGAAGAAGCTTCAACTGGCAACGTGCTATTTGAGGGAGAATTGATTGGAAAGAGAAATTATTTTCGCATCGGTTTTTGTTTTTTGAAAGATGAGGCATACGACCGTTTGAAGGTAAAGGAATACTTTAAGTTCTTAATAGGGCTTTATGAATCAAATATGAGCACAGAAGAAGTCGTGCAATATGTCGGCCTCTTAGATAAATTAAACGTTAAAATAGAAAAACTATCATTTTCAGAGAAACGTCGTCTTCATATTGGACGAGTTATGATTCATAATCCGGATTTAGTTATTTTGGAAGAGCCGGAGCAAAATGTAGATACAGAGAGCACGATTATTATCAGGAAATCAATTATGAAAATGAAAGAGCAAGGAAAGGCCATTTTTATTACGTCATCGTTTCTATCGGACGCCCTTTCGTTAACAGAAGATGTATACATATTAAACAATGATGGTGTGAAAAAAATAGAAATCGAACAAGAAGAAGTGGAAGAAGTCGATGGAGAAAAAGTTGTTCAAATGATTCCGCAAATGAAACTTGAAAGAATTCCAGCGAAAGTAAACGATAAAATCATTTTACTTGATCCGATGGAAATTCATTTCATTGAAACACAAAACGGCGTGACACATATTCATGTGCGCGAAGGTGATTTCGTATGTACATTAACGTTAAGCGAACTAGAATCGAGATTAACAGGATTCGGGTTCTTTAGATGCCATCGCTCGTACCTTGTGAATTTACAAAGAGTAAGAGAAGTGATTACGTGGACTCGTAATAGCTTTAGTTTAATTTTGGATGACGAAAGAAAAAGTTCAATTCCGCTTTCGAAAGGACGAATGGATGAATTAAAAGTTGTGATTGGGCTATAAAAAGTGCTCCAATAAGCTCAAAATACGATTCATTCACCGGTAAAAATACTCCTTTTACCGGTATTTTACTGCGTAACCCTTTAGTTTTTCATATGATTGAGTCAAGAAAAGCGAAACAAACAAACGAAAAGCGCTAAAGCGACTTTCATCTATAAAAGAAAAAACAAAGGGGATGACGAGATGACATTGGCAATTGAAATGAAAGATGTAATGAAAAGTTTCAACGAAAAAACAGCACTTCGAAATGTAAATATTGAAGTGAAGCAAGGAGAAATTTTTGGATTCCTCGGACCGAGTGGATCCGGAAAAACAACAACAGTAAAAATTTTAACTTCTCAATTACTTCATAGTGTTGGAACGGTAAAGGTACTAGGAAAAGATATTACAGGGCCAAGCAGCATCGATTACAAACGAATTGGTATTTTAACAGACAATAGCGGTTTATATGAGAGACTTAGCATTTATGATAACTTACTATTGTTTTGTGACTTATACGATTGTAAAAAAGAACGAATTGATGAAGTGCTAGCGCAAGTGAATCTATTAGATGATAAGAAAACATTAGTAAAGAAACTGTCAAAAGGAATGAAGCAGCGCGTTACACTAGCAAGAGCAATCCTTCATAAACCAGATATCCTCTTCTTAGACGAACCAACATCTGCACTCGATCCAGTTAACGTACAAAACATTCATAAAATCTTAAAAGACTTAAATAAAGAAGGAACGACGATTTTCTTAACGACTCACAATATGGAAGAGGCAGAGACACTTTGTAACCGTATCGCCTTTCTGTGCGGCGGAGAAATTGTAGCGCTTGATACCCCGGAAAACCTTCGCTTACAATACGCGAAAGATCAAATACAAGTCGTATTAAAAGATAAGCAAAAAGAAGTCGTACAAAAAGATGAATTAGGTGCAAAACGCATTTCAGAATGGATGAAAAAGGGCGAATTACTATCCATCCATTCACATGAACCAACGCTAGGCGATATCTTTATTGAAGTTACTGGGAGGGGATTATAATGACATTTTCAATGAGACGATTTTCAGCTATTTTTCGGAAAGAGGTACAGGATATTAAAGCAAATGCATCTGTGCTTGTAATGGCGGCACTGCCACTTGTATTTTCTTTTGTTTATCAACAGATGGATGGACCGAAAGAACAAATCGCTAATATGGTAACTTTAATGGCCTTAACAATGGTAGGAAGCTTTGTTCAAGCGGCTTTAATTGCGGAAGAAAAAGAAAAGCACACACTACGTGTAATGATGTTGTCACCAGCATCATCGTTAGAAGTATTATTAGGGAAAAGTGCATTAACAGCTCTTATTACATTTGTAATTTGTATTAGTAATTTTGCTATTTTAGGTGTAATAAAGGGGAATATGGTTTTAATCACTCTATTTTTACTTGTTAGTATATTTTTCTTCCTTATGTTAGGTACGGCGATTGGATTAATAGCTAAAACAACGGCGTCAACATCAGTAGTAGGTATGCCGATTCTATTTGTTTTTCTTTTAGCTCCAATGTTCGGGCAATTTATTAAAAGTGATTTGGTAAAAAAGGCAATCGATTTTCTTCCAACGAAACATCTTGCGGATGCAATGCCAAAGCTGCTAGCTGGAAAAGGCTTTTCAACTGTTAGTGGTGATTTAATAAATATTATAATTTGGTGTGTGCTTTCAATTATTCTTTGTATTATAATTTACAAAAAGAAACAAATGGACTAAAAACTGAGCTGAAACGCTCAGTTTTTTCTTTTTTCTATCATTTCCTCGGAAATTTTGCAATTCCTATACATATTTTTACAGATTTTGTCGAAAAGTAATTAGTTATACGTTGTATAGGATACGTGAATATTGTTCAAAATGATTGCTGAGGTGATGATGGAATGCGAGGAAGAAATAATAAAAAGTCGCAAAAGGTAGTACATTTATTTCAAAAAAGATGGGTATTTCCGGCACTATACATTGCTTGTGCAGCGGTAATCTTAATGGTTGCGCTATGGTTCCAAGGAGCTAATCCGAAGAAGACTCCGAACCAAGATCAAGCAACACCGTATACACAAACGGAAGATCCAGCAGTACCAGTAACGAAGTCTTCAGAAGTAGTGAAAATGCCAGCTCCTGCTAATGCGGAAGTAGTCGTACAGAAGAAGTTCTATGAAGATGCAGCAACTGAGGCGGAACAAGAAAAAGCACTTGTCTTTTATAACAACACATATTCCCCAAATAAAGGAATTGACATTGCTGCGAAGAATGGAAAAGAATTCAATGTTACAGCTGCTTTAAGTGGTACAGTAACGAAAGCTGAAAAAGA
This sequence comes from Bacillus sanguinis, assembly GCF_018332475.1. Lineage (GTDB taxonomy): Bacteria > Bacillota > Bacilli > Bacillales > Bacillaceae_G > Bacillus_A > Bacillus_A sanguinis. The sequence continues at coordinate 64,825 of NZ_BOQB01000085.1, forward strand.
TTCACTTCTTGGTTATGTTGTAACAGTTGATAGCGGAAATGGTGTAGCAACTTCTTATCAAAGCTTAGGCAGTGTGAAAGTAGAAAAAGGTGCACGAGTTGTACAAGGTGAAGTATTAGGAAAATCCGGTCTAAGTGCAATGAATAAAGAAGCAGGTTCTCACGTTCACTTTGAAGTACGTAAAGACAACGTGGCTGTGAACCCTGAGCGCTACTTAAATAAATCAGTAGCAGAAATTAAAGCTGATGCAGGTGCTGCAAAGGCAACGAATGCTTCTGGTAAAAAAGCTGATGACAAATCTCAAAAAGAAGAGAAGTCAACGAGCACGACACCAGAAAGTAAAACAGAAGATAAGTCTCAAAAAGAAGAGAAATCAACAAGCGGTTCGACTAGTGACAAAAAAGAAGAACCGAAGAAAGAAGAAAAATCAACAAATGGTTCTACAGAATCATCTAACAGTTCTTCTTCACAAGAATAAAACAGTAAAAAATCAGTTCTCTAGGAGAGCTGATTTTTTTACTTTCATATAAAAATACTCAATTTCGAGAAAAAAGTTGCAATAACAAGGAAAAATGACGAGATTCTCGAATATATATTACAAAAAGGAGGGGATACTGTGTCATTTTTATTTGTTCTGTCGACTGCTATTATTTTATTGTTTGTTTTATTCACTTTATATTATTATATTGCCGGTAAGAAAGAGGTTCCCCACCATCAATTGTTAGAAGAAGAATTGGAACGAGAAGAATGACACCTTATATACAAGGTGTCATTTTTTTCGCCAAAATAGTCAATGTTAACGTATTTCTCACAAAAAAACGTAATTTTTCTTAACTTAGTCCGCAAAAATAGTGAACATGTAGCATATATCAGTAGTGCGGGCAATACAATGGTATAAACCAAAGCAAAGAGAGTGTTTGAGGTGAGAAATCGTGAATCATTTCATTATAAATCCAAGAATGTTTAACGCTTACAAACAGCACTCACACTTACTTCTTAGTCGTATGCAGCGAGGCTCATTTCACACTTCTCACATCCAATTTAGGGAGGCGAGTGGTGTGCACGATTACATCAAAGAGAGAACTATCAAGATTGGTAAGTATATCGTGGAGACAAGAAAGACAGTGCGTGTCATTGCAAAGGAATTTGGGGTATCAAAGAGTACAGTCCATAAAGATTTAACGGAACGTCTACCAGAAATTAATCCAGAGCTCGCAAATGAAGTGAAAGAAATTCTTGATTATCATAAGTCTATTCGTCATTTAAGAGGCGGAGAAGCAACAAAACAAAAGTATAGAAAAGAAGATGTAGAAAAGCCGGTACGTCAATAAATATGCGATCGCAAACATTCCGTTTCAATTCGGTAATATTTTTCAGAAGAATTCTTTTTGCGAATATTACGTTTCTGTTAAATTTATGATAAAATCAGAAATTAGGTGTAAAAGAATTCGGGTGTAGCCTGATTTTGAATATCGAGGAGGAAAAAACGGGAATGTTTGCGCGAGATATCGGAATTGACCTAGGTACGGCTAACGTATTAATCCATGTTAAAGGTAAGGGTATTGTATTAAATGAGCCATCTGTTGTTGCAATTGATCGTAACACAGGTAAAGTATTAGCAGTTGGTGAAGAAGCAAGAAGTATGGTGGGACGTACGCCTGGTAATATTGTAGCAATTCGTCCACTAAAAGATGGTGTAATCGCAGATTTCGAAATTACAGAAGCAATGTTAAAGTATTTCATTAACAAATTGGACGTAAAGAGCTTCTTTTCAAAACCTCGCATTTTAATTTGTTGTCCAACAAATATCACATCAGTAGAACAAAAAGCAATTCGTGAGGCTGCTGAACGTTCAGGTGGTAAAACAGTATTTTTAGAAGAAGAACCAAAAGTAGCCGCAGTTGGTGCTGGTATGGAAATCTTCCAACCAAGCGGTAACATGGTTGTTGATATTGGTGGAGGTACAACAGATATCGCTGTACTATCTATGGGTGATATTGTTACCTCTTCCTCTATCAAAATGGCTGGCGATAAGTTTGATATGGAGATCTTAAACTACATTAAACGTAAGTATAAGCTATTAATCGGAGAACGTACTTCAGAAGATATTAAAATTAAAGTTGGTACAGTATTCCCAGGTGCACGTAGTGAAGAACTTGAAATTCGCGGACGTGACATGGTAACTGGTTTACCACGCACAATTACAGTATGCTCTGAAGAAATTACAGAAGCATTAAAAGAAAATGCCGCTGTTATTGTACAAGCTGCAAAAGGCGTACTAGAGCGTACACCACCAGAACTATCTGCGGACATCATTGATCGCGGTGTAATTCTAACAGGCGGTGGAGCTTTACTACACGGTATTGACATGCTTCTAGCAGAAGAATTAAAAGTACCAGTATTAATTGCTGAAAACCCAATGCACTGCGTTGCGGTTGGTACAGGTATTATGTTAGAGAATATTGATAAATTACCACGTCGTGCATTACGATAAAGTGAAACTTTAATAAGTGGGGGCATCACCCCCGCTTATTATTAGCTCGCAAAAGGCGGGGAAGATGAAAAGAACTAAGGTGTTAACCGTAGTTCTTTTTTTGTTTTTTTATTCTTTTATTTTTTTATTTTATTTTGATTTATTGAGAAAATTGAAGAAAAATAAAGAAAAATGAAGAAAACAGGTAAAATATTCATATATATGGTTAAATTTAATATTTCCTTATTTGAAAACGTTTATAATATAATGAGTCGAATACGACATTAAGGCAAATAATGTTTCAGTACATATTGCCTTTCCCTAATTTGGGCATACACTCTTTTCTACCTCCGTGTCAGTTGCAAGAATATGCAACTATTTTAATGGAATAGAGTGTGTGCATTTTTTTATAAATAGGAAGTAAAATTTTACTTTCTAATGACAAACAATAAACAAAATGGGATAATAAACAATATGTCCAAGTGGTAAGACCAATATTACAAAAGGGGCGATTGTTACATGCTAAATATAGAACAAATTAAAGAAATCATTCCTCACCGCTATCCATTTTTACTTGTTGATAAAATATTAGAAGTAGATGAAGGAAAAAGAGCGGTTGGAATTAAAAATGTATCCGCAAACGAAGAATTCTTTAACGGGCATTTTCCTGACTATGCAGTTATGCCCGGTGTACTGATTGTAGAAGCATTAGCACAAGTCGGAGCAGTTGCGGTATTAAAGAAAGAAGAAAACCGCGGAAGACTTGCTTTCTTCGCTGGTATCGACAATTGTCGTTTCAAAAAACAAGTACGTCCAGGTGATCAACTTCGCCTAGAAGTAGAAATGACACGTGTACGTGGCCCGATCGGAAAAGGGAAAGCAATCGCAACAGTAGATGGTGAAGTTGCATGTGAAGCTGAAATTACATTTGCGATTGGTGATAAAAAAGAATAAAGATAATAAAAAATCTCCTTGTGAAAATGCAAGGAGATTTTTTATTTCCACTATATATCGGTGTAATCACTAAAATGCAAAATAGTCAGAAGATTACTTGTATATGGAAAGTAATTCCCATATAATTACTTTATTGTTTATTCGAAAATTAGGATGAATGATAAGGGCAGAAAAGAAGTAAAGTCATTGTCATATTATAAAGGTGTTCATAAAAGACAAAGTAGAATGATATTGATTAAGATGAGATGTGGGGAAATCAGTGATACAAAATATTAATTAGACGTATGAAATCGAGCATAGAGAGAAAAAGGAGAAATGTCGCATTTTACACAAAAGGAGATTATGGATATGTTCGGAAGAAAGAAAAGAAAACCATTACGACAATTAATTACACATAAAGAGCCAAAATCACGTGTTGCAGAACAATACCGTAACATTCGTACAAATATTGAATTTACATCTGTAGATAGTCATGTTCGTTCTATTATTGTTACCTCGGCAGATCCAGGCGATGGAAAAACAACAACAATTGCAAACTTAGCAGTTGTTTTCGGCCAACAAGGAAAGAAAGTCTTATTAATCGGAGCTGACTTGCGTAAGCCGACGATTCAAAACTTATTTGCCATTCACAATTCAAATGGATTAACGAACTTATTATCAGGACAAGCGAAACTGATGCAATGCATTCAAAAAACAGATATAGAGAACGTATACTTAATGGCAGCAGGTCCAATCCCGCCCAATCCAGCTGAACTATTAGGTAGCCGGGTAATGGATGATCTATTACTAGAAGCATATAACATGTTTGATATTATTTTGATCGATACACCACCGGTTCTTGCGGTTACCGATGCACAAATACTAGCAAACAAATGCGATGGAATCGTACTTGTCGTACGCAGTGAAAAAACAGAAAAAGATAAAATTGTAAAAGCGAAGCAAATATTAGACAAAGCGTCCGGTAAATTACTTGGTGTCGTCTTAAACGATAAAAGAGAAGAAAAAGAACAATATGGATATTATTAGAAAATAGTATATAGAATAATAAAAATGTAAAAGCTGATAAATAATTTTATTGGCTTTTTTGAATTTTTGTAAAATTTATCATTGCA
>NZ_BOQB01000086.1 GCF_018332475.1 Bacillus sanguinis
TACTTCTATGAATTAAGTAAGAAATATGCTGCCACTACATTACGTAAAAAGAAAACAGTAGTTCAGCAGTTTTTAAAATATGTGTATGATAATAACGGACTCTCAGACAACTTTAGTAGTCGCCTTAAAAAAGTATCCGTAAAAAAAGAAGAGCTAGTCAATCGTGACCTTTATCCAGAAGAAGTTACCCAGATATTAGATGAACTGAAAAAATCCAACTATTTTGTTTACACTGCATTTTTCCTGTTAACTACAACAGGACTACGAATCGAAGAAATCGCAACTGCTAAATGGGCAGATTTGGTCTTTCATTCATCTTTAAATGCCTATCTACTTCGTGTAGTTGGTAAAGGGAATAAAAGTAGGGAAGTTCGTATCTTTGAAGATACATTGGATGCTTTATGCCATGTTCGAAGTTTACGTAAACAAACAACAAAACTAGATGCATCGAATACCTCCGCTTTTCTCCCTAAAGCTGATGGATCAAATTATAGAGCAGACTATCTATCTTCTCTTGTGGCAAAAAAAATTGAAGAAACAAATTTAACTTTTCTGCGCTATCGACAGGATAGAATTACTCCTCACACTTGTAGGCACTTCATGGCTAATTACTTAATGGAAAAGGGTATTGAATTAAAAAAAATCAGGGACTATTTAGGACATGAGTCTATTATGACGACGGAACGTTATTTAAGAGAACGTACAAGACGTCAAAACTTGGCCACAATAGATATTGGAAATTCATTATTTTAGTAAGTATATATAATAGGAAGATTCTCGATTCGATGTGTCGATTTTAGGAGTTAAAATTTCAATTCAATTCGGTTCTCGTTTTCAGTTTGTGAATTCTTCACATACATTTCACGAATTTCAAAATCGATATTTAGGAAATATCCCTAAAAACAACAAATGCGATTGCCTCTACTGAGACAATCGCATTCGAATTATTTAAGGCTCAACCCATTCCACTTCCAGGATCAGCCATTCTAGCTAATAATTGTTCTGAATCTTTTTTCACTAATTTGTTTGGTTGCTCTTTACTACCAGCAGCGGTGTAAACAATTCCTGCCGCTAAAACGATACTTGTTAATATAAATAATATTTTCTTCATATAGCACCACCTTCGTACATTATACCATTTCCATTAAATTCTACCACTATTTTTTTAGGGAATCTACAATAGAAGCGATTCCCAGCGCACTCTAGTAGCATAATTGACTTTTCAATTAAAGAAATATCATTCTTTGCTATCCCTAAATAGCAATATTGCATCGGTGTGAGCATACCATTTTTCTTTTCTATATCATTCAGGATTTCAACTGCTTTCTTGTGATTCCCTCTAATAATTTCTAAAAAAGATTTTTCTGCAGAATGATATATATCAATATTCTCCAATTCTTGCTTATTCACTAACTTAATAAAAGCATAGGTGTTAAGAATTGATTGCTTTCTTTGTTTTTCCCTTTCAAAATTACATGGTCCTAACTGCTTTAGTGCCTTCTTCATATACCAAGATGCACTATCATAACAATCAAAGGTATATGATTCTGCTATATAAGCAAGTGCTGATGCTCTTAAAAGGTGGAAACAATTTTTAGGATCATCTATCGCTAAAATTTCCTTACATAATTTCCTAGACATTTTAAGGTTATCTTGTACTAAATAGGCATAAGCTAATCCTTCTTTAATCCTACCTAAATAAGATGACTTAATAAAACTATCGGTAATTGCATTAATATCTGGAAGCAACATCTCGGCATACTCGAACAGAGAATTGTATTTTTCTAAATCATACATAGTGTAGTAAGTTAATATACCACATAAGACCTTCATCTCGATTGTCTTAATTATCTTACTCCCCTTATGGTCTTCAAGCCTGGATAACAATTCCTGCTTTTTAATCGTCCCGTTACTTCTAAGTAATACCATTTCATATACATAAGCCCACTCTCTATTCATTGCGAGTGAAGATTTTCTCTCTCGATCTACTAATAACATGAGAAGTGATAAGTCACCTTTTGCATTCGCATATTCCATGGCAATCCTCAAGTTTTTCTTACTTGTTGTGACAGAACAGAAAGTGTGTAACATCTTTCTCTGTTTATGAAAATCACTCGGATATAATATATTCAGTAACTTGATTAAATTCCAAAATCCAAATTGGTTTTTTCCAGTTAAATTTTTAGAAAGAGTTCCAGGAGAAATACCAACTATTTTTGCAATATCTTCTTGATTTTTTCTTTGGAAATCAATTTCATCAATAATTCTATCCAAGAATTTCTTCAATGTTTGTTCCAAAGTTTTATCTTCTTTCTTAAGCATTTCGTTCATATTATTTCCCCTTCTAAATCTAAAAAAGAATGCTGCAATATCTCTTATTATATTATTCCAACCTAATGTTAGTATATGGTATTTTACCATAAGCATATCAAAAAATGTGTTATTTGTAGTTGTTATAATAGTATAACTGCATATGCAATTATGCATAAGTGTATCAAATGGCAAACTAAAAGGAGTCGAAGATGTTCGACTCCTTTTTTTACTTATTTTTTAATTTCAGCAAACTTATAGTTAAATTCTCCACCAAAGTCGTTTGTTATAATTCCGTTAATAGAAGAACGCTGTAAGTATGATCTGCCTGATTGATAAAATGGTGCGACCGCTCCATCTTCTAATAATATTTTTTCTGCTTGTTTCATTGCCTCCCAACGAGCAGTTTCATTACCAGCTAAATCTGTTTTCACTTGATGAATTAGTTCATCATATGCCTGATTTGAATACTTATCAAAGTTATAGCTACTATCTGTCGCGAATATATCTAAAAATGTGATTGGATCAGGAATATCGGGAGCCCATACATCAACACCTAAATCATAATTACTATTTAGTAGCAATTGAATTTGTTGTTTGCGCGGCTGCGGCTTCACATTGACCGTTAATCCCTCTAAATTCTTTTCTAATTCACCTTTTAAGTACTCCGCATTCTTTTTAGCAAACACATTATCACTTGTAAGCAATTCTAATGTTACCTGTTCTTTCCCAAGTTCTTGCTTTGCTTTCTTCCAGTTTTCCTTCGCTGCTTTCACATCATCTTTTACTAATTTTCCATTTTCCTTTCGGAAGTCTTTTCCGTCCGAACTTGTAGCAAAATCGACTGGTATAAAACCGTCTGCAGGAAGAGAACCATTATTCAAAACTGTATCTACAAAGGCTTTCTTATTCATTGCTTGACTGATTGCCAAACGAACATTTTTATTTTTTAATACTTCATTCTTTTGATTCATACGTAGGAATTGCACTGTAACTTCAGAACGTTCCTTGAAGTCGGGATTCTTTCTATATTTATCTACAAACTCACCTGTTAGTCCTACACGGTCAAGCTGACCTGATTCATATAGATTTATTTCTGTTGATTTATCTTTCACAATATCAAAGTTAATCTCATCTAATTTCACTGTTTTAGAATCCCAATAGTTAGGATTCTTTTTCAACTGAAAACCTTGTTCATGCTTCCAATTATCCAATGTAAACGCTCCGTTATAAACCAATTTGCTTGCTTCTAAGCCATACTGCTTTGCTTGTGATTCAAAATACTTTTCGTTAATGGGTAAAAACGTTGCGAACGTTGTCAATTCGATAAAATAAGGGACAGGCTTCTCTAATTGCACCTCTAATGTTTTATCATCTATTGCTTTTACCCCTAACTGATCTACAGGTAGCTCTTTACTATTAATTCTCTTTGCATTCTTTATATCAAAGAATAGAAATGCATATTCTGCTGCTGTATCAGGATTCACAGCACGTTTCCAAGAAAACGCGAAGTCAGCAGCTGTTACAGGCGTTCCGTTTGACCATTTCGATTCTCTCAAATGAAACGTGTACGTTTTTTTATCCTCACTTACGTCATAAGATTGTGCCACTCCAGGAATCAATTTATTATCTTCTCCTAGTGTGTACAGACCTTCAAAAACATTACGCATTACATTCATTGATTCACTATCAGTTGCCTTTGTTACATCCATTGTTGGGATCTCCGCTATATACGGTAAATTAATGGATTGTTTTGTTTCATTCTTGTCAGTTGCCTTTGCTGTATTTTTAGTCTCTTTCTCTCCACTACAAGCAGTTAATAGAAAACTAGTACATAAAACAGAAGCAACAACCGATGTAACCTTTTTAAACATCTTACTTTCTTCCTCTCTACATGTATGGTTTATATAATTAAATTATCCGTATATGGAATTTTACAGAATATCAGAAGAGAGTTTTCCATTCTCTAAACTTATTTCAGCATCTATTCTCATATATGTTGCATCTAATTAATAAACCACTTATCACTTTAATATTAAAAACGTAGCACTCTAAAGATTGTTGTGTCAATCACTAATTAATAATTTAAACGTGGTATGTGAAATTATGTTGGTAAAATAGACAGAATTATTCTCAACAAATACGAATACCCAAGTTATATTTAAAAACTACACATTAACTAGTATATTTAAATACCTGAATGTATTTCTTATTCATTGTTACTTGTTGGTATTTTCTTTAATTTAGGTGTTTCAGACCAAATTATCTTATGTGCCATGAATACTACGAAGGAAAAATAAACTACATATCCAATAGAAAAAATCATGAAATTAAAAACCGTTCCTCCAATATCATCTGGGAAAGTATTCAAAAGAAATCTAAAAGGAACATTATTAGGGTTAAGTATTACAGGAAAGAAATATAGCCAAAAACCTATTGTAACGATTACTTTTAACAACAAACCAACTTTATTCATCTTAATTCCCCATCCTTTCTCGCCTCTTTTTATTTAATAAAATATTTAGTTCCCTCTAATTTACCTACTAAATTCAGCCTTTCTCTTTGAATAAGGGAAAGGCTAGCAACTCGACCGCCCTCAAAATATACAATTACTTATTTAAGTTTACCATTTTTATCCCCTTATCATCTACTAACATAGAGGAATACAGTAGGAAAGAACTAGTAAAACTAAATGAAGATGTATTGTGTTATTTTCTCCACGGCACTCATCCTTAAAATTCCCAACAGGATTTCTTTTTGTCTGATGCATAGATTATATTCCTATGTTACCTTTAAAATAAATATATATTTCTCTATGGTTTTTTTGATTGGAGATTACCTCCCAACAAAGTAACTTCTGGTAACAATTTTGCACCCGTCATATAATGTAAATATTAATCTCTAAAACTAAGATATGTGAAATTACAAACTCAAATGGAGGATTCTTATGGATATATCCTTGAAAATAAGCAAGTCTCAAGATCCGCATAATACAGCTGTTAAAAACATTTCTTCCGTATTTAAAAAAGGATGGCTTACAAGTTATGATTACAAAAAACAAAAACCCACTCACTATCAAAGTCAACGAGCACCGGGGAATCTTTTCACAGCACAGACTATAAAACCGATTCTATATCTAACAAAATTGACTCACGCTGCTTTATATGAGGATCATAACCTAGTATCCTCTTTTCTAAAAAAAGAGGATACAGCCTGGAAAGAAGTTTTAAAACACAATGAAAACGGTGGTTTATGCATTTATGCAAGTGTTTTACTTTACTGTTTATTATTAGAATCAAATGAAATATCCAGAAATAAATTATCCTTTATGCAAGGCTATTATCACCATGAATTCCACGATCAACATATACTTAAAAATATGTATCAAAACGGTGCATTCGGACTTCATTCTTATATTCTCTATGAAGGGTACGTAGTTGACACTACAATCCATCAAATTGCCTTTAATTATTATCCTGGTGAACACAAAGAATTTAATTTTATCGGTGAAATCACCGGTGGTATTAACCTATATGGATTTAAAGAAACAAATAAAACTGTACATAAATATGCGAAAAAGTTTGCTAGAGATGCCGATATGACTATTGAAACTTGGATTAACTATCACCAATCAATAATGAATGAATACATTTCAAATCAAATTTCACTTCTAAATGATAAAAAGGACTCATGATTCATTCAAAGAGTCCTTTTCTTTCCCGATTTCTTTTATTCTTATTTTTCATTATGTACCATGTACCTCCTTTATTATATAAGCAGCTCTCCTATAATAAGAATCTAGTGAATTATATGCGGTACTTTAAATTTTTTTCAACTCTTAATAGTATCTCTTTTTTATCTACCACTAACGGTAGTGAAAACACAGCTGTATTTTCTAAATCTTCTCTTCTATATCTTATTAGCGATTGAATCATTTTTTCACATTACGTTTCATACTGTTAAAATCGACTTATATCATATAGAAGCAGATAAGACCAATTCAACTTAGGTATAGCAATCAAACATTCGCTACGGCTCACCTCTTCCATATACACATCATATGTGTTTTCTCGTACCTTAAAAGTATGTCTCTTCATGCGAAATTCTCCTTTTCAGTTATAATATCTTTCAAGTTAAAGATTGGACACCATTTTCCCAGGATACAATTCCTCCATTGCTTCGACAGTAAATATCCATTCTCCCCTTTGCTTCCCTTCGGGTTTATAATATTTCGCTTTCCCGTCTTTAATTAATCTATTTAACATATCACTATTTTTCAATCTATTTAATTTCATATGTAAGCTGTCAAGTGAAACTCCCAAACGATCACACGCTTCTCTTGGTGTCATAATTTCATCTAAAGTAAATAACATTCTCTCATCTCCTATTTCTGTTATTTATAAGTAACTCTACTTCTTATTTTATGTTATTTACAACTAACATTCCAGTTTTTTACATATAATTTTACAAAGTTTTTACAAGGGATATGCTATAACATGGCGAAAACAAAAAATATAATCATATCGTTTTACTTCTATTTATAAAGGAGATGGAGAAATGTATTTTTCAAGCGAAGAACACGAACGGAATTACATTAAATTATTAGATGCTAAAAAAATTGAACCTGGTGATGATCCTGAATACGAGGCAGCTTTCTACATAACTGCACATCCTGAAATTCACAATTGTTTTGATTGGAATTTATTTAAGACAGAATACTCCCCATTAGGTGCATTGATTTCTCCTGAAGAGGATATAAAAGGAGTAAATCCTGGCGCGCTTACTGGAACAACACTACCACTTGTTAAAGCTGGACAATCATTATTTAACGGATATAAAGTAAATTTATCGGATTTACCTTTATATAATGAAGAACTTTTCCAAGTGTTTTTTCAGGCATGTAAAATAAGATGGCGTGTAACTTTATAAAAAATTCTATTTAATAAAAACTTAGATCGAGTTTTTTCTATTTTTGTTGCATACGATACAACAGCTTATTTAAAAACCTGTTGTATCCATTAATCAGTTGTGCAATTTCTTGTTTTGAAATAAACTTTTCTAATTTATTTCAAATACCCTTTATAAAAGAACGTAGGTTCGTGTATAATAAAAAAACGAACCTACGTTCTTATTATATTTAAGGGGGAATCAGGGTGTATGACTATTCAATCCTACCAAATAGAATCATCTTATGTGTTGATTTACGAAGTTTTTACGCTTCAGTAAGCTGCATCAAAATGGGATTAAATCCTATGCATACCAAATTGGCTGTAGTAGGTGATGTGAATAGAAATGGTTCAATCGTTCTAGCTGCAACACCCCCATTAAAAGCGTTGGGTGTAAAGAAGATGGCAAGGCTCTACGAGATTCCTCGTCGCAAAGATATTCTAGTTGTAAATCCAATTATGGGGACTTATATTAAATGCTCCAACTACATAACAAAGTTAGCTTTGCAATACGTTCCTTATGAGGATTTTCACCAATATAGCATAGATGTTCTGTTATGCTAAAGTAAACCAAAGAAAATGGTTTACTTTTTTTATTTATAGCTTAGCAAGAAGGTATTTTAATAGTGTACTAGAAAACTTTTGGTACACTATTTATTAAAACTAGCAAATGAGGTGAGAATTGTAGGGTGAAACATGAAAATACGTATGGATTAAAAGTAAAAAAAGCTAGTAATGGACAAATTTTAAGATATTTAATTGTAGAGGACGGTATTCCTGTACCAGAAGTATGTTTATGGCTTGATTTTGTCTCAATAAACAGCTATCTAACAGGAGAAAGATATGCTTATGCTTTATTACGATATCTTAGATATTTAAAAAGGATAAATATCCATTATAAAGATGTGACTAAACAAAGAGTAATAGAAGAATATGTGAAGCAACTTTTAGGATTAAACGAAAAAATTTTAAATGTTGATACGAATATGACATATACTGCTGTGAAAATGAATGTTAGCGTTTTGAAAAGTTTTTATTATTGGTTAGAAGATAACATGAAGGTTATGCATAATCCTATCACTTATGAAAGTAAAGATATAAAAAATATTAAATTTAAAGAAATAAAATTTTTATATGGTCAGATATGGGAATTCAATGTAGAACAAACCATTTTAAGTAGATTAACATATAAACAAAAAAGGAATCATCTAAAGTGGTACAGTGAAGAAGAAAAAGAAAATATTTCTAAGTTTTTACCAACATTGCGCGATAAATTAATTTTTCAAATTAGTGTTGAAACCGGTATGAGAATAGGTGAAATATTAGGTTTAAGATTAGGGGACTTTGATCCCCATAATAATTGGTTATCAGTCATAAAGAGAGACAACATTAAAAATCAAGCTAAAGCAAAAACGAAAGAAAGAGATGTACCGATATATGAAACTCTTTCTGAACAAATACAAATATACAAAGAAAATGAACGAAGAAAATCAGATATTTATTATAGTGAATATTTATTTTTAAATCACAAGGGAAAGTATAAAGGAGAGCCATTAAAAGCACGTAATTTCTTACATATTTTAAAAAGTGCTGCTGAAAAATCTGGGATGAAACGTTCCGAAATTCGAACACATAGTGGACGAAGCACTAGGGCCCAAGAATTGGTTGAGATTATGAGAGAGCACCCAGAATTAGGTGTGACGGAGGGATTAATATTAGAAGAATTAGGTTGGTCTAGTGTGAGAAGTTTAAAAGTATATGAGAAAGGCTACACAAAAAAGCAGAGAAAAAAAGTAATGGATAAAATTAGAACTATAGTAATCAAGCAGAGTGATGAATAGGAGCGAACAATGGCTAATGTAAAAATATTAAGGAACATATCACCAACGCAGGGTATTTACGAAATTAATGGTTATGAGATTAAATTGTATTGGTCAAAAAATTTATATTTAGATAACCCAGGTTTTACCCCTATGGAATGTTTAGAAGTTTTAGTGAATGACATAGAATATGCTTTAGAAAACAAGGATATAAAACTATTTAAACGTGCCATAAGGAGTCCATTACTAGCAAATAATGTATTGAATATCGCAGAAAAGATTTTTTACAATGAGTTTTCAGATCTTTTGAAGTTGATTTATAGGGAATTTTATTCCAAAGCAAAAGTAATTAGTAAGCAAGGAATTATTAAATTTTTAATTGGGGAGCATATCCATACTGGAAACCAGAATCATATTATAAAAGAAAATATAGAATCATTTTATACTCAATTAAAAAATGATTTAAAAAATGCTTTGGTTGATTTACGAATAAAAGGTGTGAAAAGAATTTTAAATTCATTTCCAGATTATATGAGAAGCAAACTTTTATACACTGACTTGAAAGAAGTTTGTTCTAATTATCTAATTCGACTTGGAAAGATATATATAGATGAACACTTATTTTTTAATAGAAAAAAATTTGGGATTTTTGCATTAGGAATTAGTGATATTAACTCGCTTGTTATGAACAATATAGATTTTCGATATTTTATACAGCCTATCTTTCAACAACTAGAAGCTTATTTAACAGAAAAATTGAAAACACATAAATATTCTTTCTCTGATGATATTTGGCTAATTATTGATATAGATATACAAATTCCAATAACCAGAAAGTTGGATTGGACATTTTTAGATGGTCTAATAAAAGTAGAGTTAAAAAAATACCTACATGCCCATATACAAATGGGAGAGAATTTGAAAGGCGTTACTAGAAGATTTAGGTATATTCAAATGCTAGGAGTAGCATTGAATAAAATACAATACAATAAATACTCTTCTTTCTTAGATATAGATGTAATTCAAGTACAACAAATTATTGATATTTTACAACAGATACACAGTAGAACCGGTACCAATTATAATATTAAAACAATACAAAGCTGCATCTCTGAATGTAGACTAGTATTTGATTGGATAGTTAAAAAGAAAGAAAAAAATTCTATAGACAATCCTTTTAGAGCGATAATTCTACATAATGTAGAAGCATTTTCCGAGAGCACTTCCTATATTCCTGAAGAAGTTATAAAGATGTTAAAAGAAAAGCTAAATGAGCTACCTCGATTTGTTCAGGCTGCATGGACTATTATGATGAACACGGGAATTAGAATTAGTGAAGTTATTAATTTGAAAGAAGATTGCGTTATTTATGACACTAAAGATAGTGTTTATTACCTTAAATTTATTCCGCATAAAACTTTACAGTATCGAAGAAAACTTGGTCTTGAAGATTATCATTATCTTCCTATTAATGATACAAATTTAATAAATGTTATTAATCAACAAATTAAAGATACAAAAGATTTAAGAGAAATTAACAAAGAAAATAAAATATTTCTAAAAAATACACCAAAGGGAGTTAAACTATATTCTAATCAAGAAATATCCCGTGCAATTAATGGGTTAATTCATAAATATAATATATGTGATCGAGATGGAGTATTGTGGAAATATACTCATCATCAATGTAGAAAAACTGTAGCTGTTAATTTGTTTACAAATGGAGCAACTGTAGAGGAAGTCAGCGATTGGCTAACACATTTAGATTCGAAATCTACTATGAAACATTATCATGATATTGAACTTATGAAAATTGCTGAATTAGATGCTGAATACTTCGACATTATGTTCAGTAATTTAGATTTAGATATTAAGGATAGGTATAGTCCATCAGAATTTAAAAATTTAAAAGATGAAATTATGCTTGGATCTAGAAATACGCCTGAGGGGCACGGAACCTGTATAAAACATGTATCATTTGGTCCATGTCACAAAAAGAAATGTGTAGGATGCAAAATGTTGATAACAGGGCCTCAGAAGTTGTCCATGTGGAAAACACTATATAGCGAACAACAAACTTATTTAGACGAATGGATAAAAGTTATGATTGAAAATAAAATTGATGACTGGAAAGATTATAGGGAATATCAAGCAGAGATAAATTTATTACAAATATACGGTGACACAATTCAAAAACTAGAAAAGTTTATAAAAGAGAGGTTATCGGAAGATGAACAAAAGCGTTATCTCCACAATTAGTACAGTTCCATTATATGATGACAATCTAAGACAACGACTTATAGATAAAATTCCACAATTGGGAGACTTTGATTTTACTGATGATGTTTGGTATTACAATCACAAACATAAGGATTCAAGAGCTAAATTTTACTATGTAGTAAGATTTCATAAGGTCAATGAACCCTACAAAAGTTTATTAAAATATTATGCATTAATTAAAAACCATTCTATTTTCGGCATCCAACAAAAAATATATTATATTACAGCCTTTATACATTTTTTAAATGAAAACTATCCAGGAATAACGATAAAAAATATAAATCGGGATATTATTAATGCGTATGAATACACAATTAGTATTGATAATAACTACAAGCCAAATATTAAAAGTGCCCTCTATAGAGCAATTAGCGATTTTTTTAAAAGCCTTAAAGGGTTTCCGGAGCTCCCTAATACTGTTCCAACAAAATCTATAAATCCTTTTAAACAGGTTCAAAACCCTCAAAATAGGACTATCCCCCCTGCTGCCATCCAAAAGATGGACAGAATAATGAAAAATATGGACGTGAATATTCCTCTAGAATTTCGTACTTTTTATTGGTTAATAAGATCATTCCCAAATAGAGGAACTGAGATATTAAGTATGAAAAGAAATTGTTTAAAAACTTTTTATAGCGAATATACAATTAGCATTCCTACCTTTAAGCAAAATGGCGGTTATCATGAACCTGAAATGAAAGCGATACCAATTATTTATTCTGGGCATGGAAAATTTGTGGTGGAACTAATTAAACAATTAAAATTACAAACTGAAAAACTTTTGATAAATTATCCTTTAAACGAGGGGGATAAAAAAGATTATTTGTTCATTGGAAGATATCTGACACTACATAATGATAGTAATGGTAATGTGGATATTAGATATGATAAGAGATATAAATTTGTAAGAAATTTAAACAATATTACAATGAATAGATACCTAAAAAGTCTTGCTGTAATTATTGGCATTGTTGATGAAGATGGAAATTCATGTACTGTAACGTCTCACCAGTTCAGGCATAATGCAGTTACAGATAGAATGTATCAAGTTGGTTACACCATGGAACAAATAGTCAAGTTAACAGGTCATAAAAATATAAACATGCCCTCTCATTACTTACATCAATTAAAAGAGAGACAAAAAGAAGTTCATTTAAATATGAGTGAACTAAACAATGGAAAAAATAATGCAGTATCATTTAAAGGAAGAATTATGAATCTTGATAATCAAACGATAAACTTCTTATCAAAGGATGTAAACAAATACTTAACATGGGAAGCAAATGGAAAAAAGGGTGTTGGAATATGTGGTGATATATCTGGGTGCAATCCTAAAGGCACTTCTATACTTTTTGAATGCTATGCATGTGAATGGTTTATTCCAAAAGCTGATTATTATCATGATTACAAAAAGGAACATGAGTACTGGCAAGCTGTAATTGAAAGGGTTGGTACGGATACAAGAAGAGCCTCTCAATTGGAAAATGCCATACGCAATGTTAGTTATTTAGAAAGAATAATCGAGATATGTGAAAAAGGTATAGAGCAGTATCAAAAAGATAATGTAGATAAATGAAATCTAAAATTTATTGAAAGATAGAGGGAAGCAAGATGAATACA
Organism: Bacillus sanguinis; assembly: GCF_018332475.1. Lineage (GTDB taxonomy): Bacteria > Bacillota > Bacilli > Bacillales > Bacillaceae_G > Bacillus_A > Bacillus_A sanguinis. Next base: position 12,977 of record NZ_BOQB01000086.1, read on the forward strand.
GGGCTTATGCAATACCAAGAGAAAAAACGACAAGAATCCATTGAGAAAGTAACGTGGGCTATTCAGACTTTACAAGATTTAGAAGGAGAAGATGCTATTATTCGATCTGAAAAAATCATAGAAATGACAGGACTAAGTAAAACGGCTATTTATAAACCGCATTTGAGAACACTATGGGATCAGCAGTGGATAGGAACGAATATTGACCTAGATAATATGATCAGTAAAATACAACATAATAGAAAAGTTGTAGAATTAGAAAAAGAGGTGGAACGTGTCAATAAACAGCTAGAAAAAGCAGAAAGAAAAATGACTAATCTACAAAAGAAATTAGAGCTAGAAACCTCTAGAAGTCGAGTATTTATAAATGAGTATGAGGAACAAAAGAAAGAAAATGAAAAGCTCTTATACAAATATTTGAAATTATTAAGGGCGCTTCATGTTCGAGGGATAGAAGTTGATGAATTATTAGAGAATTAACTTGAATATATGAGATAGTGTAAATCTAATAGAAGAGACCAGTTTGCGCATAAACTAGTCTCTTCTATTTTCCTTATTACTTGTGACGAAACAGGTTCGATATTTGTACTACAAGTCTTTCTCCATTATTACGTAAGATTTACGGTCTTTTGTAAACCTACAATTGGATTCTTCTAGCTTCAATTTTTTATAGAAATTTACTTTATTCTCTCCAGCATTACACCAAATTCTTTTCACGCCACGGTTCTTTGCTTCCTGTATTAGATAGTCTAACAATGCACTTCCGTATCCCTTACCTTATTCATGTGGAAGATTTAAAATTTTTCAAAATTGACCTTCTTCATTGATTATGCAAAGGGAAATGACAGAAATCAGTATGTCCAAGATTTAGCGATTACTTGCAAAATTCATTTAATCTTTTTGCACCAGAACCATATAGGCCAACTACAGCTTCACAGTTGGCCTAAAATTATATAGATTTTTTTTTATTTCAAAACGATTTTATCTCAACTCGTTATCCAAAGGTACAATGACTTCATCTAATGTCTTTCTCCACTGACGCTTCATTTCTGGTCCGTATTTCAATGGTTTTGCATCTGGATGTACAGCTTTATACTTATCAAATTGCTTGCTGTTGATGATCCCCCCAATATTTGGAATAGGATCCATTCCTATCACATATTGAATCGCAGATGTATGTAGCTCATCTTCTTCTACAAACCAAGTACTCGCAAAATCTTCAATCGCCTTCTTACGTGTATTAGTGAAAAAGCGTCGTTTCACTCCAAGAATATCTTCCTCTGAATCTATTTCTTTGGAATCAATAGCATTTAAAATTGCACGGTACACGCCTTTAACAATTTCTGATTTCTTCAATTTTTGCAGTGTTTTTTCGATATCGTCACGGATATTCTGATTATTGGCTGAGTATGTTCCTAATAGTCGGTCAATATAGGTTGAGTCAATATCATAGATTTTAATTGCATTTTCTCCATAGAATTCAATGTCTGAGAAATCTGCCTCCGGTCCATCTTGGCCCCCTTCATCTACTAATGAACCCTTAATCGTGTTGTATACACCAATATATTCTTCTAAGGTATTTACCTGTTCTTGAAGTGCTGTTGATTTCTCCATATCATCGTTGTAATCATCATATGTAACTAAAGCTTCATAGGCATTGTTTAGCCCTTGGAAAGCTTTCACAAATTCAATCCGGGTTTCAAGAGGTGAGTGCTCGTTAATATCAGCTGCATTGGGAACTAACGTTGTTAATACTTTGTGAGCCTTTTTAAAACGTTTCTTCGATTCAACATAAGTTGGATAAACAAGATTAGATTCTTCTTGTGCTTCAGAATATAACTTCGTGGCATCCTTAACATTTTGTTCCATTGTCGAAGGTTTCCGGAATGTCACAATCAATCCTTTTGTCTTTCCTGGATAGGTACGATTGGTTCGAGAAAAGGCTTGGATTAAATTGGCATAACTTAAATTTCGATCCACAAATAATGTTTGAATCGTTGGTGCATCGAATCCAGTCAATAAGCGGTCTACAACAATGACTAAGTCAATTTGTTTTCCAAATTCCTTGAATTCTGCTTTCTTACGAGCCAAGCGATTGTTGATATCGCCATTATATCGTTCAATATCCTCTATCGACCAAGCAGTACGATAATAGTCGTTATAGTCCTTAATAATATCTTGCATTTCATCTTGAATTTGTTTAGCATTTTCCTCGTTTTCTTGTATCGAATAGGTGATAGCAATCCGTGGGAAATCCGGATCTTCAATCGTACGCCCCGTTCGAATCGGATGCCCAGCAAATTCTTTCGTCAACCACTCTGGATCTTTAGTCATTTCCTTGATCGCCTGATAGTAGCGTTTCGCCATATCAATAGAATTTGTTGTTAAAATAGCAGACTTTTGAGGACGACCATTTTGAAAATCAAATTTTGTATAGGCATTATCTGGTCGGAAAATCTTACGAATGACTTTTTGAATATGAATATCCTTTTCGAAAGAAGATGGTTCAAGATATGCTTCCTTTTCCATACTATCCATTTGATCAATAATGTCATTAATTTTATCATCACTACAATGAGCGTATTTTTCATTTTGACGCAACTTAGCAAAAATATGATTATTTAATGATGTTGGCTCAACTGTATCCTCGTGCTCAACTTGAAATCCTAAAACTGCCCCATCGTCTAACGCGTTTTTAATGGTATAAGTATGTAAGACTTCGCCATATTGATCACGAGTAGTGCGAGCTAATCGACCTTTAGCTTGCTTTTTATTTACATCAAATATCGGCGTACCCGTAAACCCAAACCATGTAGAATTAGGGAAAAATTCTTTAATCTCTTTCATTCCTTCTGCACTTAATGCTCGATGGCATTCATCCACGACAAAGACAATATGTTGCCCCAGTAGTTTCTTAAAACGGTGGGTTCCTTTTTGTTCTTCTTGTCTTTGGGCATAGCGCAAGGCAGCTTCTAATTTTTGACGAGTGGTAATAATCACTGTATTAGAATTAGAATCAGAAAGTAGAGTATCACTTAGCTCTTTCGCACTTCCGGTTCCGACAATTAAGCTATTAGACTTGGCATTACCAGAAGAAATACCGGTATTAAACTCGGAAGCAAATTTAGTGAATTCCGTTGTAGTTTGATTATCCAAGTCTTTTCGATCAATCAGCATAATCGTACGATCCACACCTGGTTTACGGGCCAATAGCTTCGTAGAAACAAAACTTGTCAACGTCTTTCCTGAACCAGTCGCATGCCAAACATATCCTGATTCATGTTTCGTAGTAGATGTAAACAAGGCCTCAATCGCATGAATTTGATAAGGGTGTAAGACCATTAATGCTTTATTGTCTTGATCCTCACTCACAATTGTATAATTAGCAATTAACCGATGTGCATCTGGAATATTTAAGACTTGTTTTACAAATTCATAGAGATTTTCTACTTTTCGATTGTCTGTTGTTCGCCAGCTAAAGATAAATTTTTTATGCATGTCTTTTGGCAGCGCATTGGCAAAATAGCGAGTCGTTTGTTCATTGGAAATGACAAATAACTGAAGAGTAGAAAAGATATTATTTCTAAACATTCCTTCTTCTGCGTATTTCTTGATTTGATTATAGGCTTGGAATACACCGTCTTTGGCACTCACCTGTTTCAATTCAATTTGAACAATTGGCAGCCCATTGATTAAGAGTGTCACGTCAAATCGGCGATCACGACCATCAACGTTTGCATTTTGTTTCGCAATCTGATGAACGACTTCGTAAGTTGAGATTCCGCCACCAATGTCTTGGTTAGAATACAAAACCAACGACATCGCCCCCAGTGAAACATCTTCACGTTCAATCGTAATACGAGCAATTCCATTCTCTCCTTTAAGCCATCTAGCGGCATCAAAAGGTGTCTGTGTTTTCGATAGTAATTCTGTTTTAATATTGTCAAATTCTTTATCAGAAATTGGATGTTCTCCAATTTCTGATAAGTTATTTTGTGTAATCTTTTGACGCAAGTTCTTCCATAGATCTTCTTCCGATTTTAAATCTGGACGATAATTCCACTGATTATGCCCTTCTCCTAACACTTCAATCAGTCGACGTTCCACTTCAGCTTCATCTTTATGTGGTATCTTTATCATTTTTTCCCCCATCTACTTACTTATACAAACATCTTTTGTAAGAAAGCTTTTTTCGTTTCTTTTAAAGCATCTAATTCACGCTGCTGAAGAGAAATAGTGTCGTCTAGTTGCTTGAAAAAGTTGCCGATTTTGATTTGTTCCTCAACTGAAACGGGAATAGTTGCACTCATTTTAGCAAATTCTTTCATTCCAATGCCTTTAGCAGTACCTCCAGACGCATTTGCCTTTAATTTAGTTTGAAATAATGGACTTCTTAATAATTGGGCTAAGAAGTTATTGTCTGTTTTTTCTGTTGAAGTTTTAAATGCAACTGCCCGCTGATTAAGAATGTATCCATTGTCATCTGGCACTTGAGCAACATTACCTAAAGGAGCCTCTGTAGTAAATACTACGTCTCCTTTTTCTAACCTTTCTTTCCCCATCCATCGTTCAAATAACGTCTGATCTCCATACTTCGCTTCAACTTGCTTGTCAATGTACCCATTTTTTACGTTTAAAGCAGATAAAACCAAATATCCAGAATTTCCCCACCTCATTCCAAACTTAGCTGGGCTTTTCCCCCTAAAATCTAACACTTTTTCTATAATATTATTAATTAGTTTACGCTCTTTCCAATCTCCAGTAAATCCTGGAAAACGAACCTCTGGTACGGACTCGCCTTCTTTTGGAAACATTTTTTGCAAGAATCCTTGTTTTGTTTGCTTGAGGGTGGTTAATTCTTGCTGATGAAGAGCGATAGTCTGGTCGATTTTTTCAAAAAAATCCCCTATTTTTTTTTGTTCTTCCATTGTAGGAACTATCAAAGGCATCTCAAAAAATGTTTCCGAGTGAATTCTTTTAGCTTTTCGAGAACCATTAGCAATTGTTCCTTGATATAGATAAAATTGTTTTCTTGATACGTGTTCAAGAAAGAAAGATGAGTTGAGGTTTTCTGCTATATCAAACGCAGGTGAATCTAATGTTGATTCATATCCATCTAGCTTATCAGGAATAATTCCAAAAGCTTGATGAAGGAAATCTAACTTCCCATAAATAAATTGTCCTGCTTTGCGAATATAGTATTTGGTTGCTTCACTTCCTTGATAAATTTCATTTTTGGGAACGACGCCTTTTCCCCAAAGTTTAACGGTTAATTTTTTTGCCTCAAGACCATTTGTTCCTGAAATTCTACTTTCTGTCAAAAACTCTCCAATCTTACGCTCTTCCCAATCTCCAATATATCCAGGAAATCGAATTTCTGGTGTATGATTATTTTTCACGATTAAACACCTCTAATGCGCCATTAATCCATTCTGCATTTTCTTCATCAAATTGTAGCGAAGAAATCATGTCATATAAGCTAGATTCTAGTTCTGCTTTTTCTTTTCGAATACCTTGAATTGTTGAGCCGATTGTAGCCATATCAACAGGTTCTTCTTCTTCAAAGATATCTACGTAGCGCGGTATATTTAAATTGAAATCATTCTCCTTGATTTCCTCAAAGGTAGCAACGTGGGCATATTTCTCCACATCTTCACGCTTCTTATATGCTTCAATAATTTTATCAATATTTTCTTTAGAGAGTTTATTCTGGTTTTTTCCTTTAGTAAACTCATTACTTGCATCAATAAATAACACATCACGAGTGGTACGATTCTTCTTCAAGATTATGACTGTTGTTGGAATTGATGTTCCAAAGAATAAATTTGCCGGCATACCAATAACAGCATCAATACTGCCATCTTCTAGTAATTTCTTACGAATCACACCTTCTGCAGCTCCACGGAACAGTACCCCATGCGGCAAAACGATTGCCATTGTTCCCGAATCTTTCAAATGATAGAATCCATGTAAAAGAAAAGCAAAGTCTGCCTTTGATTTTGGTGCTAACTTCCCGTAACGGTTGAAACGAGAATCATCTAAGAATGTATCATCTGAAGACCATTTTGCTGAGTATGGTGGATTCATAAGGACGGAATCAAATGTATATGGCTCATCTGTGGGCCAATCTTTGTTCAACGTATCCCCATTGCGTAAACGCATATCTTCTCTATCAACACCATGTAAAATTAAGTTCATCTTAGCTAGATTATAGGTCGTTGTATTAAGTTCTTGTCCATGATACTTTACACCATCTGGATGGTTAATATAGTTGCGAATATTCAACATCAAGGAACCTGATCCCATGGTTGGGTCAAATACGCTAAACAATTTTTTGTCTTCTTGACCAATTGCAGCAATACGAGCCATCATGTCAGATACCTCATGAGGTGTATAGAATTCTCCAGCTTTCTTACCAGCTTCTGAGGCAAATTGACCAATCAAGAACTCATAGGCATCCCCAATGACATCACCATTATGTCCTATCACATCGATATCATTTAATTTCTTCAATACTTCCGTAATGGTAATGTTTCGTTGTTGATCATCTGATCCCAGTTTTTTTGATTTCAAATCCACATCATCAAACAATCCATTAAATTGATCATATTTCGTAGACAGATCGATAAAGGCTTTATTCAAGTCATTCAACTGAAACGTGTTTTGTTTAGCTTGATTAGTTAATACGTTGAATAAATAAGCTGGTTCAATATCATAGCCTAATGTATCCACTAACGTTTCAATCAAGTCATTTTTTATATCTTCATCTGCTAGTGATTCTCTATACAATTGAGTTTGTTTTTCTTGTGTATTGTATTCTTCTAGCGATTCATCTGCTATTTCAACTACCTTTTCTAATAACTTATCAGATAAGTATTTGTAAAAGATCAATCCTAATAAGTAGTTTTTGTATTCTGATGCATCCATTTTGCTTCGCAAGTTGTCTGCGGCACTAAATAATTTTGCGTTTAATTCAGCCATGTTGTGTTCCTCACTTTTTCTATTATTGGTCTAATTGCTTCAATACTTTTAAATACAGTTGCTCTTCAAGTTCTGCTTGTTTCTTTGCCAAAGCTTGGCGCTTTCTCAAAAAGAAATAAGCTTTTCCAATCGTTCGTTGTTTCTCAATACTTGGTAACTTGATTTCCAACTCTTTTAAAATTGCTGGAGTTAATTTTGGTACAGTACTTCCTTGCATAGAAATTGCCATTTGCTTTTTCATTGAGTGTGATTCATTCAATGCATAACATAAATAGCTACTATCCAAATAATCATGTTCAATAATGAGTTTCGCAAAATTTTGGTTTATGATCTTCCCTTTGTTTAAGTCACTCACTATCCCAGCTTTGGAACTAACAAAGCTGAAAACAACATCTCCGGCACTGCTCAAATATTTGTCTTTATGATTTAAATTTCCACTATAAGAACTAGCTTGTGAATCAAGAAATAATCCGTCTAAATCATTCATTAAATCCTCGTACGAATAAGCAACTAAAGTCAGATTATTTTTCCCTCTAGAAAGGTTTCTTCCTATTCTAACTGTTACGATATCTTCAAGTTTCATATCCCGGCCTCTTCAGAAAAACATTTCTTTAAAATTACTTAATTACCATTGCGATTAAATCATATCACTCTGAAAATACTCGCTCAACAATTATACGTAATTTTTAAGAATTACACAAAATAATTGTTAGATGATTATTAAGTCTCATCAATTCTGGGAAGTTGTGAAAAAGATGAACAAACTTACATACAGGAGATCATTTTCTCAAAAGAATACAGAAATAAATTACAGATATGTAACAATCAACGTAAAAACAATAAATAACTTGTAAAACTTTTATAAAGATATTATTAGAAGATAAATAGTGTATTAAAATAAAAAAGACATTGACAACTGAATAGATGAATTTCTGATGGACGTTACTGATAGCATTCATTTATTTGCTAACGATCCATATGAGTTCGCTTTAAAATTTAAACGTGAAATATATGAACATACACGAATTGAATGTACGATTGGAATTGCTCCGAACCCTTTAATGAGTAAGGTTGCTTTAGATATCGAAGCAAAGAAGAATAAAGAAGGAATCGCTCATTGGAAATATGAAGACGTCCCAACAAAATTATGGAGCATACGCCCCCTTAATAAATTTTGGGGCATATCATATAAAACGGAAGAAAAGTTAAATCGAAAGGGAATACATTCAATTGGGGATTTAGCTAATTATCCTCTAAAATATTTGAAACAAAGTTTCGGAAAGATCGGAGAGGAATTGCACTTACATAGCAATGGCATCGACTTCAGCCGTATTTCGGAGAAATACGTCCCTGCTACAACTTCAATCGGGAAAAGCCAAATTCTAATGCGTGACTATACAATAGAAGAATTTCCGATTGTTCTACTAGAGCATATTGAAGAAGTCTGTTATCGCCTTAGAAAACAAAACAAACTTGCTCAAACCGTTCATTTTTCTGTTGGCTATAGTAAAAGTTATAACGGTGGTATTAGCAAAACACATACTTTAAACCGGCCGACTAACTTAACAATGGACATTTATAAGATTTGTACATACTTTTTACATCACCAGTATACTGGTGAACCCATACGCAGTATAAACATTTCTTTAACAAACTTACTACAAGAAGGAGAAGAACAAATTTCTCTTTTTGATAATGTCAGGAAACGAGAACAAGAGGTGAAGTTAACAAAAGTAATGGATGAAATACGTACAAAATTTGGGAAGAACAGTATTTTACGAGGGATTTCCTACACGCATAGCGCTACAGCTAGACATAGAAACACACTAATAGGAGGACACAGATCATGATTAACGCTAATATACCAAAAGGAAGAGGTATGGTGAAATTCACTCCATTCGCAGCGATGCCAGAGCAATTCGCTGGTATCCGTGAAATTATTAAAGAAAAGACGAAGGTAGAACGACCTACATTAACTCAGGATGAACAAGAACGAATTGAGAACATGCTCTTATGTTCATTAGTATCAGAAGAGGAAATAATGATTACATATTATGAGGATGGTTATTTGCTCTCTAGTTATATGACCGTTGTTGATATTGACCCGTCAAATAGCGCTGTTGTATGTACAGATGCTTTTTATAACAAGATGAAATTGCAATTCGCTAATATAGTAGATGTAAAATAGAATAAAATGCTATACTCACGTTTGGATCATTATTATGAAAATACGTTAGTTTTTCAGAGTGAATTTTAGGTTTTTGTTATACTTAAATTTATATATAACAAAAATAAGATTTGTTGTGTTAAAATGAAATGGATATGAAAAATTGCTGATATATGTATTTAGTGTAAAAGTAGTGTTAGTAAAGTATTGGTGGTTCAAGTCAAAGAAAAAAGACATGAATTTCTTAAATATATATAACCATTATTAAACATTAAAATATAAAGCTTGTATCGACGATTACCTGGTAATTTTCGATACAGGCTTTTTTTACTTATTCGCTATTTTTCCAAGTAGAATAGAATTGTCTCTTTTTAGTTTTTTGTTTTCTTCTTCTAAATTACCTATTCTTCTTTTTAGGGAATCAATAAGTTTGTCCTTGGAACTTTCACTAAATGTCTGTTTTTTTGTGATAACCTTTAATTTCTGATTTTGTTTTATTATTGCTTCATCAATTGGCTTTATAAGTTCTTCTGGATACGAGTACAAAAACGTTTTACTTACTCCTGCTTTACGGCAAATTTCAGCTTTTGATATAGGGTTACTTATTGGATCATCAAGGAGCGTTAGCTCCTTTAGAACAGCTAAAACAGTTTGCTTCTTTAACCTGCTTTCCATTTTCTTTGATTCAACCATTTTAGAGGTATTTGGACTCATATTAGCCATTAATGGACACCTCCTGTATAGAAATGTTTTGAGGCATCGAATGTTTCACCCTTTTCAATGATTTCCAATGCGGTTTGATAGAACTGAACTACCTTGTCAAATTCCTCAATTTTTTCATTTAGTCCAATTTGTTTCGCTTGGTTTAAATGCGTTGTAAAGGCATCTATTGTATCTATAACTGCGTTTTTATGTCTCGGCAATATCTTTTTCTTAATGCACGTTTTACAAGCCACCTGATGAGGACAGGAGGGCATCTTATAAGGATGCTCACAACATCCGTCACCTTGGTCAAAAATAGCGATAATTTTGTTTTTGACCCATTTGTTATCACCGAAAGTTTCTTCTTGCTCTGGGAGATTGTCTTTAATTGCTGTGGCATCAGATTTAAGAAGCTTATCTTTAAACTCCTTTTTTAAACGTTGTTGGTAGACCTTAATATACTTTTCTGTCATGTTAACTGATGAATGCCCTAAAAAGTTTTTAACAGCGTATATATCGACTCCTGCATCAATCATTTCGGTGGCTACTGTATGCCTAAACTGGTGTGAAGCTATTTTATAAATATCTCCAGACTGTGCACCAATATCTGATAATGGGATTTGATTACATATTTTAGACAGTACATGATGATAAATAGTGGCATAACTAACAGACTCCGTTATCAGAGTTTTTTCTTGAACGAAAGTAATAACTTCCCTAAATAAATACTTTTGCTTATCAGAAGTAGGAGGTAAATCTTTTACCCGTTCCTTTTGGCGTAAAATTGCCCGTTCCACTATATTTCTTCCTTTGGAGTCTTTTAAATGTGCTAATGGAACGACCAAATCTTTTTTGATTTTTGCAATACGATGGTCAAGGAAAAGTTGTGGATCTCCATCCAAATCATATTTCAAACAATCAATATCACTTCCATCTGCAATTAAGTGAGCTATGTCCTCAAAACGTCTTCCTGTATATCTTAAAATGATAATTAAATCCCAATAAGTCGGGGATACAATGGGAGTTTCCTCACTATCTTCCAATAGGGGGATTACTATATTTTCCAAGTAATCATCCAATTTTATTTTAATATGTGGTGGAATGGGTCTTGGTAGGGTTTCTACCGTTTTAGGCGTATCATAACTAATCAATAAAGCGTCTGTTTTTGGTCCATCGGACCATTTATTTTCGTACATGTATCGGAACATAGAACGGGTAGTTATTATCGCTCTGATAGATTTGCAGTTAGAAAGTGAATATATGTCAGGAAGAATTTTTTCGATATGTTCCTGCCTATTTAGCTCCTTAAAAGATTTGATATTCGGAAATTTATCATGCAGTATACTAAAAAAATCACTCAAGCATAGGATGTTTTCTTTAAACGTTTTAGCTTCCCAAGTTCCAAGCATATTTACAAAATACCTTTTTACCGTTGGGCGTAAATGAATATTTTCCAATTTAGTCAATTTAACGATAAATTGAACAGGAGAAAGATGTTTTGGATAATTCTTAAATAACCTTCTTACATCCCACACATCTTCTTTGAGATATTCTTCTCGCTCTTTTGGGTTTTTAATGTACTCAACTTCGTGATGGGGAGGGTAGTCATCTTCGTAGTGTTTTACCTGAACACCCATGTTTTCTAAAAGTTCAGCGAACTTTTCATCTTTGATGGCTGTATACCAAGGACCAGAGCTTTTAAATCCTGCTAATTTAGATAATACGTCATACTTTTTATCTTGGTTTTCAGATTGCTGTAAGACTTCGAAGAACTTCTTCTGTGTCTTCGTCATCCAAGAGGTATCGATAGCTGTAATAGGAAAAGGAGAAAAGGTTGCCTTTGTTCCCAAACTCTTCGAGTTATTTGCTTTTGATGAATTTGCTGCTTCATTTTTTGCCATTTTCTCGCTCCTTCCGTTTCTCTTCTCTATACTCACTCATTCGTTGGTATTCTTTTTTATGGTCTTCTGCATTTAAATGGGCATATATTTGCATCGTGGTTGCAACATCTTTGTGACCAACCCTTTCTTGGATATACTTCCAGTTGATAGGCTCACCTTTACTGATGTACTCTCTTGCTAATTCAGTAACGTGCGTGTGTCTTAGTTTATGGGTGTTCAGTTTAATCCCTGTTTTCCTGTTGTAATGATTAAGGGTGGAGGTAAGTGTCGATTTCTTCATCGGCTTTCCATTATCCATAGGATTATTACTATTAACCACAACAAACAGGAAATCAGTAACAGGGTCACTGTTCACCCAATAGCTACTAATATATCTATCTATCAAAATCATAAGGTCAGGTGGGAGATGAACAAACCTGTCCCTGCCATACCCAGCCTTAGCCCTTGATCCATTTTCGTTGTCTGGTCTGAAACGAATATGTATGCCTTGCTCGCCATAATCAATGTCCTCAAGCTTTACTCCAAGAAGCTCACCAGACCTTACCCCTCCTTCTTTAAGAGTTAAGAGAATGATTTTATCTCGTAAGAGATTGACTGCCTTCAGGTACGTCTGAAAATCCTTTTGATCAATGGTCTTAGGAATAATATGAGGAACTTTTGATTTTAAAGTGTTCTTCTGAACAGTCCTGCTTTTCCGAGTGTGGGATAACATATCTTTATCTCTCATCTCATTTGTAACCATGACATTACGATACACAACAGGATTGTCTTTAATCCTCCCACTAGCTTTAAGCCAAAGGAATAAAGAACTTACCCTATCTACGATGGCATTGACAGTAGAAACTTTAAGGTCGTCTTCAACGTATTCATAATCTAGCATCTCTACATTTTCATAAAATCTATACGGGTTCTTGAGCCATAATTTGAAGTTAGTAAGAATATCAGGTTTTCCATCTAGGTCCAAAATACCCAAACCCTTTATTTTCAAATACACAATGAAATACCATAAGTTGTAGCAATATGTTTTTATCGTATTAGGAGATACTTCTCGTATTGCTCTTGCTTGTATCATATCGAGATATTCTTTTACTAATAGTATAAAATCTAAGTTTTCATCCATAAGATAGTACATTGTCCCATTACCTGTTTGTGCTTCTCTAACAGATACAATCTCATGCCATTTATCCTTTATTGTTTTTTCCTTACGAGATATTGTCATTTAGCTACTAACTCCTTTACTTAAATTCAAGGTCCTCGCACAGAGGCTACGTCTTCCTCCATAAAAATAATATATATAATATTCAGATAATAACATAAAGTATCTATTATTACTATGTATTTTAAATTTATCCGTTTAGATAAAAAAAGATAGTAGGGATAATCAATCCTTACTATCTTTACTCTTATTATTCATATGTCTTTAACCATATGATGTCTTTTTTCTTTATATATATATGAATAGATGTTATTAGGTTAAATAAAATCTTTAATGTAATTAGCTATGTCACTAGAAAACAGTGCCATAATTGTAACAACTATATACATAGCAAATAACGATTTTGCTTTTTTCCTCTCATCTGCTTGTTCTTTTTGAAGAGTGATATAGTAAAGAGATGTTAATAGAGTTCCAATAAAGACAAATATCAGGATTATTCTTTGGAGTATGACAGCTTGTTCTTCAGCTATTTGCATAAGAGTTTCAACGTCAGCTTTTAATAATATGTTCAGTCCAACCATTACATATAAAACTAATAAGGCTAATTTAAGAAAAGTTAATTTTTTCATTTTTATAGTGTTCCTCTCTCTTAAATTGTATCGTGAAATACTTTTAATATGGTTTATAACTGTATAAAATAATTCTTACTTTACTAAGTGTTGCTGAATTTCTTTAATTAAAAGTTCAGCCCCTTCAGGACTAAGAACAATTTGTCCATTAGCTAATGACATGTTTTTTTCTGAAATATCACCAGTTATTGTACAAGCATCATATGACTTGTATTTTTGTAGTATTATCTTTTCACCTTCTACAAATATTTCTATAGGATCTTTTTCTGCGATTCCTAATGTTCTTCTCAATTCTTTCGGTAGAACAATACGTCCTAATTCATCTATTTTACGTGTAACACCTGTTGATTTCATGCTTTACCACCCTTTTATTTGTTTTTTAAATCGTTCAGTTCTTTTAATAAATCTTCATGTTTCTCACATAATCTATATACATCTAATAACAATTGTCTACCATTTATTGCTCCCCATTGATTAGATATGTTAACACCATGCAAACATTTGATTAAATCTGGATTCAATATGGCATTTTTTATTTCATCTATACTCATTTTCATTTCTTCTTTAGGCATTTGCTCTTTCTCCTTCGGATCTATCTATCACATATGGACAGACGTACTAAATGATGTATTTTGGGTATCATTTGCATTTAATACTACAATTTTATCGATAAGATTAATTGCTTTATCCAACGAAATGTTTTTTTCATAACATTTATAGCCTAGTTCTAATGTTAAAAGTGTAGCTTCACTTAAAAGTGATTGTTTTTGAATCTCCTCAATTTTTTTCCCTCTTTTACGAAGATTAATATACTGTTCTATCGACATAATTTCATGCTCCTCTCGCTACAATTACATATCTAAATTACTATTATCATCTTTTATTTCGTTTTCTCTCTCTTTAGCTTCTAACATAAAGTTAGCATAAATCATTATCTTTTCTAATCCATCTTTCGTTGCATTATAATCTGTGATATAACGTTCTTTTCTTCCTGGACTCATATATTTGTTATTTTTCATTTCGTTTATTGTTTCTATATTTAAGATTTTTCCCTTTCCTTTTAATTCGTTCACGAGTTTCAAATTAATAGCTAGGCCTATACTCCAAAGAATCAAGCCGATAACGAAAGAAAGTAATAGATGTACTGAAAGAGAATTATCAATGATCATGAAATAGAGAAAATAGATAATTGAGATTGTCCACAAAAATGGATTGTAGTACTTTTGAATTTTTTTATATTTTTTTATATTTATTTCGTGTTGCTTTTTTCTCATTTCAAGATTCTCTAACATGTAAAAGCTCCTTTTAATTAGTTAACTAAGCTTTTTTTCAAGCGTTGAGTATAAACATTACGTTTTCACTCTATTTCTATAATTTTAATTGTAATTAGACTGCTCAGAATTACCTTCTTAGTTTATTGTAGATGTGATTTGCTTAAATTCCTTAAAACCTATAACCCTATCATTTGGATCATATGCGTAAGCTAATTTATAAATCCCTGTATTTGTGGTCACCTTGTAATACTCCGTTTTTGATACTGGTTCTATTAAAATATCTGTAATAGGTAATTTGAGCTTTTCTTTTAGCAGTTCCTCTTGTTTTTTTTCGTTGTACGCTAACCTTTCATTTTTTTGTTTAACCGTTTGATCCTGTTCAATTGTTTGGAAGTACCCGCATACCATTAATCCTATAAAACTCCCTACCATTACAACTGATACAACAATTTTTGCAATCTCAGGTAGATTAGAACCGATAATGATTATAGCAATTGAAACAATACATATAAACAATAATAAAAAAGTTACGAATTGTAATGCTGTCAACTTAACTCAAACCTTTCCATAAGCCACTTTTCTCTAATGCTATTTTTGATTAGTGATTGTTGCAAGTTTAACAAAAAAGCTATTCGCAAATTCATGGAAAAAGTAAATTACACCATAAGCCAATAGCAAGACACCTACCGAAAAACAAATTAATACAATTTGTCCTTTCCAATTGTATTCGCCTAAATGCCTAAATTTAAAAGATACAGCTAGTAAAAGAGGGCTTATAAAAAGTAATGGTATAGTGAATTTATTTAAGGGAATACTCCCTCCAATGAAGCTCCCTAAAACTAATCCACAAAATAAAATTGCTAATATCATTGGTTTTTTTATGCTCATTGCAATCTGTCCTTTCATCTGAATATATTTAATAAATTGATTGTTTTCAAAGTAAATAACAGGAGAACTCTCCTATATTAATTAGTTAGAATCGGGGTAATCTTTTTGATGATCATATTATCATCCATATCACGTGTAAAGATAACTCTAAATACCCCTTTTTCACTGGTTACCTTCGTATAATCCTCATAATCTTCGACTAATAATTTATCGCTAGTCGTTCCCAGTTCATTTTCTAATAGTCTATTTTTATCATCTATTTGCTTTTGTTCAAGGTCTCTCAAGTTTATAGCAAGTACTGCAAGATTATGATCTGCATCTTTACCAGAGTAATATAACGATATGGAAAGAATAGCTACCGTCACTATTATAAATACTGTAGGTAAAGGATTTTCGTGAATAGAACTCAAATCGTTATTTATACCGAATAATAACATTACGCCAGCAGTTATAACGAGTGAAATTGCTAGTATTGCTAGTGTTTGCATACTACGTTACCCTCCCATAATTATTGTATTCGCTCAAAACAACGACATAATTTGATTCAACAACTGGAAAACTGTAAGTAGAAAAAACAAGAATTTTAAATAGAATTAATTTCTTTAATCTTTTCCATCATCATTATTGCTTGTAATAGATGAAAACAAAGCAACACCCATCGCCTTCTTATTACTACTAGAATACCCTCTATATGTTGATTTTCCAAAAATCATCCGTTTCATTAATATCAAAGTAATTAGTAATACAGATACACAACCCACTATCCATAAACAAGACCAAAATAAATTAATCAAATCATTGAAATTATTCATTTAAATCCCATTATTAGTTAATTTATGTTCATAGTCTATTTGCTTTAAAAAGAGCAAGCAGCAAGAAGAATCCTAATAAGCATAAAATTGTTATATTCAATGAGATCCCTGTGTAATGACCAATTGTTACCGTCAAATTATTATAAGTAGGTTCAAATTTATCTTTAAACATAAGTAAAATTCCCGAACTAATTAAACAAATAATTGCTCCAGTTAATCTAATTATGTCTGGAGCATAAAGCTGCTTAGTTTTTAGCCAAAGAACAATAATCGTTGCTAGGGTAACTATAGAAAAGATAAAGATTGATATGATAAGAGTTAAAAGTCCCATCGTGGTAACCCCCTTTCGTTTAATTATAGTTCATAATCAATAAATAAAACTTTATATATTGATTATATAATGAACACAGATATTAAACAACAATAAACTT
>NZ_BOQB01000087.1 GCF_018332475.1 Bacillus sanguinis
AATACCTTTTCTTATTACCACTTATGTATGTACCTCTTTCCGGCATTATCACATCTTTTTCAGTTCGAAAGTACAGTGGTAATCCTTCCGAAAGAAATATGCTCACCTTGGATGGATCCTGTCTTTGATGATGAATATGCAAATGCGGCTCACTTGAACTTCCCGAGTTACCGACTTGGGCAAGAACCTCTCCTTCATTTACATGTTGGCCTTCCCTCACTTTAATTGATCCTTTCTTTAAATGGGCCAGAACCATAAATGTCCCTGATTTATCTAGTCGTAAATAAATATGATTCCCCGCCATTGACTGAAAATCATCCTCTCCTGGAACTACATCTTTTTCATCATTATTGATAGATACAACTGTTCCAGAAGCTGGTGCCATTACTTCCGCTCCATATATTCCATAATCCTCTAACTTACTACTTTTCACTTCAGCAGGCGGAATAAGAATATCATATGCCCAGCGTTCATTCGGTTTTATAACATGATAGTTCGTTTCTATTCGATCACCGCCCCATCCCACTAATGCCCGTTCATTCAAAGGAAAGCGAACTACTGCTTTAGGATTCATAGAATGTACATCTGCTGGATAAGCAAGTCCCCCTATGTTAGCAAACCACCCTAAAGGCCAAGCTCCAATTATAGAGAAAAGAACGATGAAGAGTAGCGCTCTATCTATTCGCTTTCTGAAAATTCCTTTCCACACAAATAGTAAAACTGATCCTATCAAAATAAAGAGTGATACTATGCTAAAGGCTTGTATACTCCACCAAAAAATGACTGCTATAAAACCTTTAGCTAAATAAACTACACTCCAACTTATAATTAAAAATGCAACTAAAATTATTAATACATATTTCTTCCACATGTTGTATCCTCACTCTCATATCTTTGTTCTACATAATACGAAGTAAAAATTACGACATATAAAAGAAATACTTACGACTTTCTTACAATTCTTTATAACGCGGTAAAACGATAGTGAAAACCGTTTCTTTCTCGTTACTGCGCACAGTGATATCCCCTTTATGAAGATCTGCTATACTTCTCGCAATTGCAAGCCCCATTCCTTTTCCACCCGTATAAGAGCTACGTGATTTTTCACCACGATAAAACTTCTCAAAAATGTAAGGAAGGTTCTCATTCGGAATGCATTGTCCAAAATTTTTAATTTCTATTTCAACATTCATGTCTCTTTTAGAAACTTGAATCAAAATCTGTTTTCCGTCTTTCCCGTACATAATACTATTACTAATTACATTTTCGAACAGCCTCACCATAAGCGCTACATCCATTTCCACATGTAACTCCTTATCACCTTTCATACAAAAGCTCATATCGGCATCATCTAGTTGTGGTACAAAATCAATCATAATTTGTTCAATGAACGCTTTCACATTTACTATGCTTTTATGTAATTCAATTTCCTTATAATTTATTTGACAATACTCTAATAAATCATCTACTTGATTTTTTAATTCATAACTTTTTCGCTTTAATATACTTACATACTGTTCACATTCTTCTCTATTTGAATGAAGCTTATTTCCTAACAGGTCCGTGTAACCGATTAGAGATGTTACAGGTGTTCGTAAGTCATGAGAAATATTACTAATCATTTCATTCTTCATTTCCTGCGATCTTTTTTCATTTTCGATAGACTTTTTTAAACTTTTAGCCATTCTATTAACATTCGCTGCTAATTCACCAATCTCATCATTTTTTGAAACAGGTATATGTATTTCCAAATTACCACTACTTATTTCCTTCACACCCTTGTTAATTTCAGATAATCTTTTCATCATTGTTTTGGTCATGAATGCAAAGTATATTGTAGTAAAAGTTAAAAAAGCTATTAAATATAAAAATGAATACTTTTCCTCTAACGCAGTAACATGACTATATATATTTCTAATTACAATTTGAAACAATATTATACTTACAGTTGCTAACAAAATACTACATATGAATGCACTAAAAAACTTAGCTCTAATGCCTTGTAATGATTTAATCTTCAATTTTATATCCGACTCCCCAAACATTTTGAATAAACTTCGGTTCTTTTGGATTCTCTTCAATTTTATTTCTTAATCTTGCGATATGAACCATTACTGTATTATTGCTTTCATAAGCCCTTTCTTTCCAAACGCTCTCATATATTTCTTCAATAGTAAATACACGATTTTTTGCAGCTGCCATTAAGTACAAAATTTCATATTCCGTTTTTGTAAGATTGATTGTTTCTCCATATAACATTACTGTTCTCGACACTTCATCTATTTCTAAACCTCTAATGTTTATTTTCTTTTCTATTACTTGGACAGCATTTTGATTGAAATATGTATACCTTCTTAATTGGGCTTTCACTCTTGCGATAAATTCAATTGTACTGAACGGCTTCACAATATAATCATCTGCTCCCGTACTAAATCCAACAACTTTATCTACATCCGATGACTTGGCGCTTAAAAATATAATTGGTAAACTATGTTTCTCTCTAATCCGTCTACACAATTCTATCCCATCCATTTGTGGCATCATAATATCCAAAATAGCAAGTTGAATACTGTTATTATTTATAATTTCTAAAGCTTCTTCTCCGTTATGAGCACTAAAAACTTTAAAACCTTCTTGCATTAAATTCACGTTTATAAATCGAACAATATCTTGATCATCATCTACAATTAAAATTGAATTTTTCTCCATATACAAACCTCTTTTTGAAATATATTCCACAATCAATTTTATCACAAATCAAAACTATACTTCCCTCTTGAATAATCTTTATTTTCAGACTAGATTATATAATAACAACACATTCTAGTTTCAAAAGAAATGGAGTGAAAGCATGTTTCCTATATTGAAAACTGAACGACTCATTTTAAGAGAACTTACCGAAGAAGATGCACCGAGTATACTACAATGCTTCTCTAATACTGACGTACTGCGCTATTATGGCCAAAAACCATTACAGGATGTTGATCAAGTAAAACAAATCATTCATAACTTTAAGCTCAGTTACAATGCAAGAAGCGGTATAAAATGGGGAATCGAATTAAAAAACAAGAAAGAACTCATTGGTACCATCGGTTTTCACGATTGGTCTTCTGAGCATAAACGGGCCAATTTAAGTTATGCCTTTTTCCCTGAACACTGGGGAAAAGGATATGCAACTGAAGCTGTTTCTGAAGTTATATCATACGGTTTCCATACCATTCATTTAAAGCGTATCGGGGCAATTGTATTTCTTGAAAATGAAGCTTCTAATAAATTGCTATTAAAATTAGGTTTTGAAAAAGAAGGAGTTCTAAAGAATTATATGTATCAAGATGACATTCCCTATGATACGAATTTTTATTCTTTATTAAAATCGGTTTAATAGAATACATGTGTAAAAAACTTGTTTCAGTACAACAGTTATAGGTAGCGAATTTTTAATGAAGGATGCGAAGTACTATACTTTATAAAACATTAAAAAAGGGCTGTGAGTAAGCTTTTACTCATAGCCCTTTTTTATGTTCTTTTTCTGTTTTCGCAATGCTTTTGGTACGTATACGCAGAAAGGCTCACTTTCCATATAATCCCCCGTCATTGCATATGCTCTAGAACGAGAT
The DNA here is from genome assembly GCF_018332475.1 of Bacillus sanguinis. Classification (GTDB taxonomy): domain Bacteria; phylum Bacillota; class Bacilli; order Bacillales; family Bacillaceae_G; genus Bacillus_A; species Bacillus_A sanguinis. Next base: position 3,618 of record NZ_BOQB01000087.1, read on the forward strand.
CCCCCACAAACATATCGAAACTCACAAACACCACACTTTCCCTTATACTTGTCAGGATTACGAAGATTTTGAAAAACAGGGGAGTTCCGATAGATTTCAGCTAGCGAATTTGTTCTAATATTCCCGGTTTTAATCGGCAATAACCCACTTGGATATACATCTCCAATATGAGAAATAAATACAAAACCGTTTCCATCATTCACCCCTTTTGGAGCACGCCCAAGCCCATTAACTCGCCCCGTCATCCCATTCATCAATACATCCTGATATTGAATGACCTGTTTTTCCTTTTTATGTTCTTTCATTTTTTCTTGGATCACAACACGTCTATAGTGCTGACCAGCTGTTGTTTTAATATCAAAAGAAACCTTTTTACTAAGTTGATATAGCCAACGGAATACCCTTTCATGTTGAGCTGGTGAAATCATATCTTTTTCCTTCCCTCGCCCTATTGGAACTAAGAAAAATATACTCCAGAGTACACATTCTAATTCTTCTATTAACACTGCCATCTCTTCAAGTGCATCCACATTATAATTAGAAACAACAGTATTAATTTGAATAGGAATTTTTAATTCATGCAAATAACGAATTGCATTCATCGTTAATTGAAATGACCCTTCTGTCCCTCTAAAATGATCGTGTATTTCAGCTGTTGGTCCATCTAAACTAAATGCCCATCTAGCAAGTCCTACTTCTTTTGCTTTTTGAATCGTTTCTTTCGTAACGTTCGGGGTGGCACTTGGTGTCATAGATACTCGAACACCTTTTTTCACTGCATATTCCACAATATCATATACATCTGGACGCATTAATGGATCTCCACCAGTAAATACAAGCATTGGATTTTCCATTTCATATATATCATCAATTAGTTTCTTTCCTTCTTCAAATGTTAGCTCTAGAGGATGACGATGATACTGTGCTTCTGCACGACAATGCAGACATTTTAATTGACATGCTCTTGTCAACTCCCATATTACAATAAACGGATTATCATTAAAATCAAGGTTCATCAATATTAACCTCCCATCAATTGATATTCCAATTGTAAAGTTATATATGTATTTATGGTGTGAGATGCATCACAAATAATACTCTTCCTCCCCTGCTGTTGATCTAAAATTTCTACCTTCCTCTTCAACAATTACAGAATCTCTTTTTTTAATATAAATACCCCTTTAGACTAAATTATCTAAAGGGGTAAAGCTACACAACTTTTTATAAACATCGCGGCTTTCTTCAACTCATCAAAGTTAAATTAAGTTGTTTTAAAATAGTATTTTTAAAGTTTTTCAACATCATTACCTCTTTTCTAAAACCATAAAGAACGTACTATCTGGTAGCGCAACCGCATCCCCAGACTCATCTGTAAACTCGATTTTCTCGCTAAGATGGTTTGTATATCCATCCTGCAAATAGTTCATAGCTTGAACGATATTTACTTTATCTCCAAAGATACCCTTTACGAAGTCCTTGTAGTCGTTTGGCGTAAAAATTCCAAACTGCTCCTGCACTTCATGAACGAAAGAGTCCTCGCCCCAGGTATATGTATATAAGAACTCCATTGCATCATTAACAGGCATTTTGACTGTATTGTCTGCAAGTACCTCATACTGGATTATACGCCCCTTAAATTCTTGGACATACTGCTCTAAGAACTTCATTCCGCTTGCATCTTTAAAACGAATCAACCGCATTAACCTTTTATCTTCGGTCATGATGCCATCACGAATGATAATACGGCCTCCTGGCTTTAACACCTCATAAGCACTCTGCAGCCCCTTTTTAATTACTTCATGATTAAATTTCTTACCTTCATACTCGATATAAGAGAACAGCTCATGAAGGATAGAAGAATATACAATCGTATCAACCGATTCTTTTTCAAATGAGCTGCTTAAATTGATTGCATCTCCTTTAATGACGTTCCAAGAACGCCCCTCGTTCTGCTTCTTCTTTTTCAACGTATCAATCACGTTTTCGGAAATATCGATACCGTAGATTCGTTTATCCTCGGTCTCTTCTTCAATCATGTCTAGCATGACACCACCACCGGCTCCGACATCTACAATCATATCTCCCTTTATATAATCAAGAATAATTCGTTTATCATCAGCCGAGCTATTCATATGCTCCAGATACACTTCTTCGTTATGGAATCTATCATATGCATCCTTTCGTAACCCGAAGAAATCAAACAGCAGCACATTTGCCCGAGCATGCATCATATCTATCTTTTCTGCCTCTACACAAAAGGTAATTAACGCCTCACCTACAGCAGAAAACTGAAACGACACATACGCAGTCTTCATATCTTCATCGACTTTAACCTGAAAAGAAACATGCGTTGTATTTGGTTTCTCGTTCTCACGGTACTCCCGTAAATACTTTTCAATAACCCGCTTACGATACACGTTGTCCTTTTTTTCGCCTTTGAAATCATAATGCAACTGCTGCATCAACTTCTCGAAATGTATATGCTGAACTTTTCTAGTGCCTATCTCATTCTTTAACATAACAAAAACTGTCCAAATATCCTCAAAGCTAAGAGCATGCATAGAAGGTTCTACATACCACAAATCCTTATTAGATAGGAATGTTTGAACGTCACTCTTCTCGCTCCCCATAATTATATCTTTTTCAAATGCTGACTCCTTATGTTTTGGCGTGAGTCTATGTATACGAGAAGTAAATGGCTCCATATAACCATCAAACAGACCATCAATTGTAATCTTCACATCGTTCTTCACTTCACTCCACAAAGCTTTTGATACGCCCTCAATAATGCATTGGTTAAGATAGTATAGAATCTCCTTTAACCTAACGTCTCCATATTCTTCTTTATATGTGTTAATTAAATCAACATGAGAGTCCAAACGAGCCTCCCCGCGTATATACTGCCCGATTAATCCATGTGTTCTAATTAAATCTTGAATAAACAAATACTCAGTAGAGTTTAAGTTTGTCTCTACACGTTCAATAAACTGAATATCACTAAAGATATCAGCAGAACCCTCGTTATGTACCAATAGATTAATCCCTTTTTTCTTCCATTGCTCCCGCTGTTTTAAAGATCCTACCTTTGCAAGCTCACTATACGTTAGTATCTTTTCAATAATACGATATGCTTCTTCATCTAAAGACAGTCCATCTAACACTTGCAGTGTACGGTGTACATAGTACAACACCGCATCTGTTTTTAATGCACCAAGTACTTGTACATTCTCATAGTTTTGATGTATCTCCTCTGCCTCAATTAGATGCTTTAACCACGTAGGGATTGCAACAGAAATCCCTTCAATATATGTATTTAGAACTTCAATGCTTTTCAACTTATTTCCCCCCATATATAATCAATATCGGTAGTAAGGTCTAGGACACCTTCTCCAAAAAGAGCATCACCTTATGTCCCTCCTCCTAAATACTACTACTTGCTTTTTACCATCTACATCTCTTTCGAATAAAAATGTATCAAACCCAATCTTTTTATCATGTAAAAGAGAGTTATAAATTCCGTTACTAACATCCCAAAGTTGTAAAATTTTCTTTTGTTCATCTCTTATTTTAACTTCATGAGGAATTTCGGAAGATCATCTCTTAGATTGATAAACATATGTTGTGACAAAATCAACTGAAAATGGAAACGGCAAGCGGGTGCACTCCACTTGCCGTTTTTTCATAGCTTAGTATGTATTTGAATTTCTTTTGCTTTCTCTTTTTCACCCTTCACGCGTACAATTAAATCATATGATCCGGATTTTGGAGCTTCAAAAGAAAGCAAACCTTCTTTTTGAGAAGTGATTTCTTCTTCATAAATAACCTTATCAGCTTTTGTAACTTGTAATAAAATCGTACCTTCTTCAACAGCTGCTTCATAAGGGATTTCCACATTTCCTTTTTCAGCTTTAAGCGTTTGTACATCGTAATACCCTTGCAGAGAACCAATTTTTAAAGTCGTTTCGCCATTTTTTTGAACCTTTGTAACTTGTGTTGCTGTATTGCATGCGCTTAAGAATACAACAAGAGTGAGAATCATAAATAAACGTAATGATTTCATAGAAATTCCCCTTTTTTATGTATATGTGAATTAAGATCCATTCTTTAACTATTTCAAAAACACCAACACCTAAAAAGAATCACTGCTTTTCTTCAATTTCTTTTTTAAATAATTTTTGAAACTCTAATCATTAAAAATCCTACTCTTTCTTACTTTAATTGTTTCTAAAATATAGATAAGAACCCCTAAACCAAATATCTTTTCAGCATTAGAAATATTATTACCTAATTTAATAATAGGTACATTTAATCCGAATCTTTCGCTCCATTCCAAAGGCATATATCCTCTTTTACAGTTTATTAATATCCGGTTATCCATTGTACGAAAAGAAGTTTCGAAAAAATCAAATTCAACTTCTACTTCAGAAATTTTTATCTTTTTTTCATTCGTTAAAGCACCACGTACCATTCCAAATCCTTGTATCATATTTTCTTTAAACATCCCTACACAATTATAATTTGAATCATAAATAGCCCAATCATAATTTTCAACTTCACTATGAAAATATGCTAGAATTTCTCCATCACTTGCTTCCAATCCAAAAACTTGTTTATTTTTTAAAACAGGTAATGTTGAAGAAACCATCTTTGTTCCTGCTACATATATCCCATCAGGAGTATATAAGCCCAAATGTTTATTATTTTCAGGTAATTCTAACAAAATATAAGTATCGATATCCCAAAACTTCAAATCATTTTCAACTATATTTTCTTTTAATAAATCGCCTTTTCTTAGTTGCCAAAATCCAATACCAAAAACAACAAATGAAACTATAATAATAAAAATTACTGGTCCCCAATTAATATTACCTCGAGTATTATATATACCAATTAATCCATAAAGAAAGAGCCCAATTCCAATCAAACACTTAAACTTCCCCTTTTTTTATAAAACTCAAATAATTCCACACAAACACCTCTATCAATTCATCTTAATACCCCAAATTACCTTTTAAGTATACCAAGG
>NZ_BOQB01000088.1 GCF_018332475.1 Bacillus sanguinis
TATGTAAAGTCTATTGTAAATGATGTGGTGAAAACCAAGCCAACGTTTATTACAGTAGAAGATTTGAATGTGAAAGGTATGATGAAGAACAAACATCTATCTAAAGCTGTAGCACAACAATGTTTTTATGCTTTTAAAACATTATTATCAACGAAATGTAGGGAATATGGAATTGAACTACGGCAAGCGGACAGATTCTATCCATCTTCTAAAATATGTTCATGTTGCGGTCAAAAAAGGTCGGATTTAAAGCTGTCTGACCGAGTATATACATGTGAATGTGGCAATGTAATAGATAGAGATTTAAATGCGTCAATCAACCTTTTACAAGCAAAAAAATATACAATACTAACGTAAATAGATTGTATATATGTACGGTGGGCTACATCGGAATTTACGCCTGTGGAGTGTCACAGCAAACTGTAGTAGCAAGAGTGATTAGCGAGGCAGGGCACGTAGAAGCAGGAATACTCTAAGAATATTCATTTGTCTATATTTTTAGTAGCAGAATGAAAATGGAACAACAACATACATTAACTGATATTAAACAAACGATCGTTTTTAACGCGTCTATTCAAAAAGTGTGGAATGTAGTATCAACTGCAGAAGGGATTGCGTCATGGTTTATGCCAAATGATTTTGTATTAGAGGTAGGACATGAATTTCATGTGCAATCACCATTTGGGCCATCACTATGTAAAGTGTTAGAAATCGATGAGCCAAACCACCTATCTTTCTCATGGGATACAGATGGCTGGGTTGTTTCATTTAATCTGAAAGACCTAGGAGATAATAAAACAGAATTTACGTTAATTCACGGCGGCTGGAAACATCCTGATGAAATTCTTCCGAAAGCGAATGCGAAGAGTTCTATTATTCGCGATAGAATGAGCGGTGGCTGGGTAGCGATTGTAAATGAAAAACTGAAAAAGGTTGTCGAAGGCTAAGTGTCCTCATCGGCAGCGAAATATGATGTATTTCAAGCAATTGCTGATCCAACCCGCCGAGAAGTAATACGGTTATTAAGTGACAAAGAGTTACCAATTTCCAAAATAACGGATCATTTTCCGATGAGTCGTACTGCGGTTGTAAAGCACCTTCATATTCTTTCAGAAGCGAATTTAGTAAGCGGAAGAAAAAGCGGAAGAGAGAAGATATATCGCTTGCATCCAGAACCATTAGAGGAATTACAGCAGTGGCTCTCATATTATGAACGTTTTTGGGATAATAAATTGTCCATGCTGAAACATCTTGTGGAGAATGAAGAATAGGTTTTATATAAAAAGGATGACCAAGATGGTCATCCTTTTTTACTGTTGCTCACTTGTTTGTGTAGCTGGTTTTAATAAGAGCCAAGCGATAATTAATGTACATACTGCTAATACGAAAGTGCTCATATAAATGACGTGTACACTTGCTGCTAATGCGGATTGTGATTCAGTTGCTACATTTGCTGTAGTTCCGCCGTGTCCGCCAGATACAAGATCAAGGTTTTTAATACCACGTGCGTGAATCATCGTATTGAAAATTGTACCGAATATTGCAGCACCTAACGTTTGACTAAATGTATTAATAAAAGTGTTTAAACCAACGGCTGTTCCGCGTGTATGTGCTGGTACGGCTGCTTGAATTGTTACCATATAAATTGGTGTCACAAGCCCCATTCCTAAGCCGAATAATCCGACTGCTACATAAATAAGGAACGATGGTGAATTTGTTGATAATGTAAATAATAGGAACGTAGCGACTGATAAAATGCTAGCTCCAAGTAAAATGATTTGTTTCGTTTTTAATTTGCCTACTAAGTTACCGGAGAAAATAGCGCCAAATGTCCACATAACAGGGATTGGCATTAAAATAAGTCCAGCTTCCGTTGCATTTTTTCCTAATACACCTTGGCTCCAAATTGGAAGGTACATTGTAATACTAATGATCATTGCGCCAGCAATAAGCGTTAATATGTTTATCGTAGATAATGTACGGTTAGAGAAAAGTGCTAGCGGAATTAATGGTTCCGGAGATTTTTTCTCGATGAATAAGAAAATAATGAATGAAACGACGGCAAAGATTAATAGGCCGATAATTGTAATGTCTCCCCAGTTTTGCTTACTGCTACCTGTTAATAATGCATATAGTAGAGCGATTGTACTTAGTGAGAAAACTGTTGCACCAAGATAGTCGATATGGTGCTTGGCAGGCTTAATAGATTCTTTGTAATAAATGGCAATCATTAAGCAAGCAATAATTCCAAATGGAACATTTAAGAAGAAAATATAGCGCCAAGATAGGGAATCAACTAAAAATCCACCTACTAACGGTCCTATAACACCAGATACACCCCAAACGGCACTCATCCAGCCTTGTGCTTTCGCGCGGTCTTTCGCTTCGCTATATAGGTCTCCAATAATTGTCATTGTGATCGGCATGACAGCACCAGCACCAATACCTTGAAGAGCGCGGAAGAAAATTAATTGTTCCATTGATGTAACGACTCCGCAAAGTGCAGAACCGACTAAAAAGATTGTAGCTCCGATAAGTAAGACTTTTTTACGGCCAAATAAATCAGCAAGCTTTCCGTATATTGGAGTCGAGACTGCTGTTGCAAGCATATAAATTGCATATACCCAACTAACAAGTTCGACGCCTGACAAATCACTCGTTATACGAGGGATTGCTGTACTAACAATCGTTCCTTCTACCGCAGAAAGAAACGTCATTAGCATTAAAGACATCATGACTTTTTTTCTCATATGTTTTCCCCTTACCCTTTTTCAAATATTCAACAATATAAAATATAAAGGTACTAAGGTATATAAAGCAACAAAAAAGCATGAAGGGATTGGGCGTTCTTCTTCGGTAAGTCGATATAATGGGGTAATCACCTATATAATTTCATATACATAAAAAAAAGAAACAGGAAGCCCTGTTTCTTTTTTTTATTACATTTTCGCGTTTTCTCCAGCTGTCGTTCCGGCAATTCTACCAGTAACGAGAGCGGATGTAATGTTGTAGCCGCCAGTATAACCGTGAATATCAAGAACTTCTCCGCAGAAATATAAGCCGTTCGTGAATTTAGAAGACATTTCTTTCGGGTTAATTTCTTTAACGGATACACCGCCGCCAGTAACGAATGCTTTTTCAATTGACTGCGTACCATTTACATTCACTGTAAATTCTTTAAAGTCTTTCACAAGTGCACGAATCTTTTCGTTAGAAACTTGTCCAGCTTGTTCGCTACCGTCAATTTCATTTTTTTCTAATAAGAATAGGAAGTAACGCTCAGGAACATAACCTTTTAACACGTTTTTAATTCCTTTTTTCGGTTCTTCCTTCATTTGTTTTAGCATGCGCTGGAATAGTTGTTCACTATTTTCTTCTGGCAATGCATCAATGCTCATCTGCACTGTATTCGTTTTGAATTTCTTCAGTGCTTTTACAACGAATTGGCTACATCGAAGAGCAGCAGGACCAGATAAGCCGAAATGAGTGAAGAGCATGTCCATTTTGTGAGAAATGATAGCTTTTCCTTTCGGATTTAATACACTTAAGTTTACGTCTCGTAAAGCGAGTCCTTGCAATGAACGGTCTCGAATAAATGGTTCATTTGAAAGGATTGGTACTTCTGTTGGGAATAATTCTGTAATTGTATGACCAGCTTTTTCAGCCCAAGCATATCCGTCTCCAGTAGAACCAGTTTGAGGAACTGATTTTCCGCCAACAGCGATAACGACATGATTTGTATCTAACACTTCGCCTGTTTGTAGTACAACTGCTTTCGTTTGACCGTTCTCATATTCAATTGTCTCAACAGGTGTATTCGTACGGATTTTTACACCTAAATCTCTTAATCGTGTTAAAAGTGCGTCTACGACCGATTGTGCTTTATTTGATACCGGGAACATGCGGCCATGATCCTCTTCTTTCAGTTTTACACCAAGATTTTCGAAGAATGTAATAATGTCTTCATTATTGAAAATAGAAAAAGCGCTGTATAAGAAGCGGCCATTTCCTGGTATATGTTTAACGATTTCATCAAGTGGTAAGCGGTTCGTTACGTTACAACGGCCACCACCAGAAATCGCGAGTTTACGTCCAAGTTTATTTCCTTTATCAAGAAGTAAGACGCTTGCGCCTTCTTCTGCGGCACCGATTGCAGCCATTAGCCCAGAAGGCCCACCGCCGATGACAATAACATCATAATGCATAATATATCGACCTCATTTTCTACATTTCCTGCCTAAAAGAATAGCATGTTTTCCCTTAAAAGAAAAATAGGGGGAAGTACTGCTTAAGGAGAGAATTGTGGTACAATACAAAAGTTAGAGTTCAGCACGATCTTGCTATTTGTGGGCCATAAGACGAAAACCTTAAGAGTTAGGGGAGGTCTAATAGCTCTCGAATGCTCGAATAGTTCAAGTAATTATAGTTTCACTTTATGTAGATGTAGGAGGATTTTTGTATGTCCGATTCGAAATTTCTGCGCGGAACGCTTATTGTTACGCTAGGGACATTTTTAGTAAAGTTCTTAGGCATGATTTACGTCTTTCCGTTTCATGCGTTAGTAGGTACAGAAGGCGGAACGCTCTATACATATGGATACATTCCATATACGATCTTTTTAAGTATCGCAACGGCAGGGGTGCCGCTTGCTGTTTCGAAATTTGTTTCCAAATATAATGCGCTTGGCGATTATAAAACGAGCCGGAGAATGTTCCGCTCGGGAATGGTTATGATGATAGTAACTGGAGTTCTTTCGTTCCTAGTTCTATATATGTCGGCGCCACTGTTTGCAGAAGCAATGCTTGGTAAACAAAGTATACACAGTAATGTAGAAGAAGTTACGACGATTATTCGTCTTGTAAGTTTTGCACTTATTGTTGTACCAGCAGCGAGTTTAATTCGTGGTTATTTCCAAGGTCACCAATCTATGGGACCGACTACTGTTTCGCAAATTATTGAACAAATTATTCGTATCGTCTTTTTATTAGCGGGTAGTTTTATCGTTATTAAAGTACTTGGCGGTACAGTTGCAACAGCAGTTGGGGTAGCGACATTTGCTGCGTTCGTTTCAGCAGTTGGAGCACTCGGTGTACTCATTTGGTACTGGTTAAAACGTAAAAAACATTTGGATCAATATTTAATTGAACAAACTGTACCAGAATCGACAGTGAGTACCGTTCAATTATTTAAAGAATTATTTGCATATGCGATTCCTTACGTTGTCATTGGGTTAACAATTCCTTTATATCAACAAATTGATACATTGACATTTAACTCAATTATGCAAGCGATTGGTCAAGGTGATATCGCAGAACGAGCGCTTGGTATTTTCACAATGTGGACGCATAAATTAATTATGATTCCTGTATCGCTTGCAACAGCGTTTAGTTTAACGCTTGTACCAGCGATTACAAAATCATTTACTGAAAAACAATACTGTTATTTAAAGTTACAAATTACACAAACATTCCAGGCAAATATGTTCTTAACATTGCCAGCAGTTGTCGGTATTTCAACACTTGCATATCCAATTTATACTGCGTTCTATGACTCAGATCCATTAGGTGGACAAGTGTTAATGTGGTATGCACCGGTTGCGTTGTTATTCGCTTTATTTACAGTAACAGCAGCAATTCTGCAAGGAATCAATCAACAAAAACATGCGATTGTCGCGCTTATTATGGGTGTTATTTTGAAATTCGTATGTAACGTAATCTTTATTCGTTATTTCGGTACAGTTGGAGCAATTTTAGCAACAGCAGTCGGATTCTTAGCTTCCGTATGGTATACGAATAGACAAATCAAAAAACATGTACATTATTCATTTGGTGTTGTATATAAGAGAACATTCCAAATTGCGGTATTAACACTTGTAATGGTCGTTACTGTAAAGTTATCACAATGGATTCTATCCTTTATGATTTCGCCTGATGGCCGAATGGGTGCTCTTATTACAGTTGCGATTTGTGCAGGTATCGGTGGTCTTGTTTACGTATTGTTAGCGATCCGCACGGGAGTACTTGAAAGAGTATTTGGTGGAGAAGCGTTAGAGAAAATCCAACGTAAACTTGGCAATAGATTCAAAATAAAGTTGAAATCAAAAGGGGCGTAATTACGTCCCCTTTTCTATGATAAAAAAAGAAGGTGAAAAGCGTGAGATTAGATAAATTATTAGCGAATATGGGATATGGAAGTAGAAAAGAAGTAAAGAAATTATTGAAAGACGGCGTTGTGAAAATTGATGGAACGCCAGTGAAAGATGCAAAGGTTCATGTAAATGTAGAAGAGCAAGAAGTTATGATTCACGGTGAAGTTGTGGAATATAAAGAGTTTGTTTACTTAATGATGCATAAACCACAAGGTGTTATTTCAGCAACAGAAGATGATAATCATGAAACAGTAATAGATTTATTAGAGTTAGAAGATGCAATCTTTGATCCGTTCCCAGTTGGAAGACTTGATATTGATACGGAAGGTTTCTTATTGATAACAAATGATGGGAAGTTATCACATCAATTGTTATCTCCGAAAAAGCATGTGCCGAAAAAATATTATGCACACGTTGCAGGAGTCGTAACAGAAGAGGATGTAAAAGAGTTTGCTAAAGGTGTTATTTTAGATGATGGCTATGAAACAAAGCCAGGTGCACTTACAATATTAAAAAGCGATGATATTTCTGAAATCGAGCTTGTTATTACAGAAGGAAAGTTCCATCAAGTGAAGCGTATGTTTGAAGCGGTAGGGAAAAAAGTAGTCTACCTAAAGAGAACAGAGATGGGACCGTTAGTATTAGATGAAGAGCTAGAGCTTGGACAATACCGAGAGTTATCGGATGAAGAAGTAGAAATGTTAAAAACATATCAAGTAGATACTGAGAAATAGTGCTGTTTTTAGGCGCAGAAAAGACCCCTTTCTAATGAGTTAGAAAGGGGTATGTATTTATTTACATACAATTATTTTTTCATTATGAGGTCATTCTCACTTTCTTTCCTGTTGTTGTCCACTTACCGCGGCAAGGGCTATACACGAGTTCATTAAACTGCAACACATTTAGATCACGTTGTATCGTTCGCGGTGTGATCCCGAACTCATCTACAAGGTCTTTCGTCGTTACCGTTCCGTTTTCATTGATGTACATATAAATTGATTTAATGCGTGTTAGCATACGAGTAGTTGTAGGTTTCAAGAGAAAACCACTCCTCTACTAGTTTTTTTGACCCCATTCAGGAAAGAAGGTCGTTACTACCATTGTACTCTACATGATAAAATTCATGCTTTAATCTACTTAAATTTTACAAAAGTTTAACAAATATTCATATAGAAAAATATTGGTAGTTGACATTGTATATATGGTCAGTCAACTAACTCATAAAATTCTACGTAAAACGCCAAATTCCTGCAAATTTTTTTGAAAAAATAAAAGAAAAACTAGTGGGAAATATCTGAAATATTACAATTGTTCGGTATTTAGGTTTCGTGTATAGCATAAGAGATTTCGGTTTGTTATGATGAAAGAAACAATATAGTGAAGGATGGATGCGTGATGTCAGCGATTAATTGGACAGAAGAAGTTGCAAAACGAAAAGATGCTTTAATTCGTGATACACAACAATTTTTACAAATTAAAAGTGTATGGGAAGAAGAATCGGCGAAAGAGGGCGCACCATTCGGTGAAGGTGTAGAAAAAGCTTTATCTTTCATGTTACATAAAGGGGAAACAGAAGGTTTTACTTCTAAAAATTTAGAAGGATATGCAGGTCATCTTGAAATGGGACAAGGAGAAGATTTGGTAGGTATTCTTTGTCACGTTGACGTTGTACCAGAAGGAGACGGATGGACGACTCCTGCATATAGTGCAGATATTCGCGAAGGAAAGATTTTTGCACGTGGTGCAATTGACGATAAAGGCCCAACGATGGCAGCTTATTATGCGATGAAAATTGTGAAAGAATTAGGTTTACCTCTTTCAAAACGCGTTCGTATGATTCTAGGAACAGATGAGGAAAGCAATTGGAAATGTGTAGATCACTACTTTAAAAACGAAGAAATGCCAACAATCGGTTTTGCGCCAGACGCGGATTTTCCAATTATTAATGCAGAAAAAGGAATTTCTGATATACAAGTTGTGCAAAGTGGTAGTGAAGAGAAGAAAGGTACATACGAACTTGTTTCATTTGAATCAGGTCGCCGTTTAAATATGGTTCCTGATTTTGCAGAAGCGATTATTACAGGAGAAGATGTAAATGCACTTACAGTAGCATATGAAGAGTATTTACAAACTGCTAAAAAAATAGGTGAAGCAATTGTAGAAGGTAATACAGTAACATTTCAAATTAAAGGGATTTCTGCTCACGGATCTACTCCGGAGAAGGGTGAGAATGCAGGTTTATTACTGGCAAACTTCTTAACGAAAGTTGCTCTTGATGGAAAAGGTGCTTCGTTTGCATCGTTTGTAACAGAAACATTTACAGAAGATATTTTAGGAGAGAAAGCTGGTATTTCTTATAAAGATGATATTAGTGGTCCATTAACAGTGAATGTTGGTCGCCTTTCTTATACGAAAGAAAATGGTGGCAATTTAGGATTAAACGTACGTTACCCAGTTACGACTAACTTTGAAGAGATGATTGCGAAGTTAAAAGAATACGTTGGTACTCATGGATTTGAAGTAGCGGATTATTCAAACTCTCGCCCGCATCACGTCGATAAAGATCACGTGTTAATTCGTACGCTGCAACGTGTATACGAAGAACAAACAGGCGAGAAAGCGGAACTATTAGCAATCGGCGGCGGTACTTACGCTCGTTCATTAAAAGCTGGTGTTGCATTTGGCCCGTTATTCCCTGGAAAAGAAGAACTTGCGCATCAAAAAGACGAGTACATTGAAATTGAAGATTTATTAAAAGCGACGGCGATTTATGCTCAAGCAATTCATGAATTAGCGAAATAATGGATATATAAATAATAAGAGGCCGTCCCGATACATATTTTGGGACGGTTTTCTGTTATGTATCGTTTGTTGTTAAGTCGATATTCCTTGTCGAAATTTCGATGTAATTTCATTTATTAACGCGACCTTAACTTGGTTAGACTTTTAAAGGAAGGTTGATTCTTTTTAATGGAATGAGATAAGAAAGAAAAGCAACAATAGAAAGAAGGCGAAGATGTACATGGAGCTGCATTATTTTGTCGCAATCACGTTACCAAATCATATAAAAGAAGTGCTGTCTAACTATAGAGAGGAAATGCAGGAGGAATTACCATTTCGTTCGTGGGTACATAAAGAAGACTATCATATTACCCTTTCATTTTTAGGTAGTGCGACAGAGGAACAACTAGAAGGAATAAAGAATGGATTACAAATACTTATAGAAAAGAAAGAACTATCGTTCACATTACAAGGATTTTCAACGTTCGGTATGGAAGACAGGCCGCGTATTTTTTGGGCAAAGGTAAGCGAGAATCAAGATTTGTTTCCATTACAAAAGCAAGTACAAGCTATTTGTGAAGGGAATGGATTTTCTTTAGAAACGCGCCCGTATCATCCGCATATTACTGTTGCTCGTAAATGGGTAGGAGAAGAGAAGTTTGATTTAGAACATATAAAAGAAGTGCCTGAAATATCATTTCAAGCGGATACGATTGCTTTATACGAATCTCACGTGAAGGAGACACCGAAGTATAAAGCAATTGCTGAAATAAAATTACAAAAATAGAATGTATGAAAACGTTTTTTATACAGGTGAATATACTATAGAGAATAATGTGTTACTGTATAGAGCCTTGCTGATAAGAAAAGCCTTATCATTTGCAGCTCGTTTCATTTAACTTTAAGAATGATGGTGATTTTTTTATGTTGAAAGTAAAACGTCCATTTGATGCCTATTTAGATGAAATGAATAAAATTACAATTTTGCTCCCACATGCGTATGGAACAAGTCGGACATTTCGTTTGCAAGAAGGAAGTAACGTGAAAGATTTACCGATTTCTCATACGATTGCGCTTCCGGATGCAACGAAGTATGAGTGCTTCATAGAAGAGCCGCTAGATGTGGGGAAGTATTATACAGTACGAGATGAACGGAATGAAGAAACCGATTTACAAATAGGTGCTGTCATAAGGACAGCGATTTTCGATGAAAAGTATTATTACGAAGGTACAGATTTAGGGGCTGTGTATCAAAAAGAGGAAACGATATTTAAAGTATGGGCTCCAACTGCGAGGCTTGCGAAAGTAAGGGTGTATAAAAGTGATAAAGAATATACCGATCATGAAATGTATAGAGGAGAAAATGGAGTTTGGACTCATACATTACAAGGCGATTTAGCCGGAGCAAAGTATACATTTCTTGTTTGTATTAATTTAATATGGAATGAAGCTGTGGATCCTTATGCAAAGTCAGTGACAGTAAACGGGAAGTACGGCGTTGTTATCGATTTGAAAAAGACAAATGTAACAAAGCGAGAGCAATTACCACCATTACAGGCAATGACAGATGCCATATTGTATGAACTGCATATTCGTGATGCTACTATTCATCAGGGCAGTGGAGTGAATAAAAAAGGAACATATAAGGGGCTAATGGAAGAAGGAACAACAGGGCGAAACGGGACGTTAACAGGCTTGTCTCACATAAAAGATTTGGGTGTTACACATGTTGAATTATTACCTTTATATTGTTTTGGTGGTGTAGATGAGGCGAATCCTTCCTCTGCCTATAATTGGGGTTACAATCCATTATATTACAACGCACCGACGGGATATTATGCTACAAACGCATCTGACCCGTATAACAGGATAGTAGAGTGCAAACAATTGATTGAAACATTTCATGAGCACGGCATAAGGGTGATTGTAGATGTTGTATATAATCATGTGTATGAAAGAGAGCTATCATCATTTGAAAAGCTCGTCCCAGGATATTATTTTCGTCATGGTGAAGATGGTATGCCTTCTAATGGGACGGGAGTCGGGAATGATATAGCATCTGAACGGAAAATGATGCGGAAATTTATTGTAGAGTCTATTTTATATTGGCTTACTGAATACAATGTTGATGGATTCCGGTTCGATTTAATGGGAATTTTAGATGTTGATACAATGAATATAATAGAAAAAGAAGTGCGGAACATAAAGCGAGATGTATTGTTATTAGGAGAAGGGTGGGATCTACAAACACCACTTCCTGCCGAAGAAAAAGCAACTTTAAATAATGCAAAGACAATGCCGCATATCGCGCAATTTAATGATCAATTTCGTGATGGGATAAAAGGAAGTACCTTTCATATAAATAAACGTGGTTTTGCATTTGGTGGGTATGTAGATTGTAATCATTTGCAATATATAGCATCAGGAAGCCTGTTGAGTATGAAAGAAACAGGTCTGTTTTTAGAGCCTGTGCAAAGCATTAACTATGTAGAATGTCATGACAATATGACGATGTGGGATAAACTAATGCGCAGTAATGAAGAGCCAGAAGAGATTTTGAAAAAACGGCACCTTCTAGCGAGCGCAATGGTGATTCTTTCGCAAGGCATTCCTTTCTTACATGCTGGGCAAGAGTTTTATCGTACGAAGCAAGGAAATGAAAATAGTTATAATGCAAATGATGAAATTAATCAATTAGATTGGGATCAAAAAGAGAAAGAGATAGAGACTGTTAACTATATAAAAGGTTTAATTGCAATTCGCAAAGAGCACGGAGCATTCCGATTACAAAACGCAGATCTTATAAAAAAGCACATGAATTTTTTGCAAACATCTCCAGAAGTACTTGCATATCAACTAGAACATGTAGAATCGTTTGGACCGTGGAAAGAGATTGTCGTTTTATTTAATAGCGGTTTAGAAGCTAAAACGGTGCAACTTCCGAAAGAAGAAACGTGGCATGTGTTAGTAAACGAAAAGCAAGCGAAAATAGAGCCAATTTCTTCATTTAGAGGAAAGGAACTTAGGCTGGCTCCAATTAGCACGTATATATTGACGATAATGTGACAAATCGCTACTTGACGATGAGAATGTAATAAATGTAGAATTGACAAAGGTGACGATTTTGTTAAGTTGTCATTCTATGACTGGTTTTGTAAAATAAAATAGAGAGTTTTTGGCTTATGCCAAGTTTTCTTTTCATTTACAGTAAAATATATGAATCCACAACATGTGTAGAAATGTTGCGGTTTTTCTTTTCATAACTATAAAAGATAAGGATTTGTTAACGGGTAATGAATATGGAATGGTTGGAACAATTATTAGGAAAAGAGTGGAGTCTTGTACCGGCTGGTGGAGTAACGGGCGATGCATATATTGCGCAAAACGGACAACAGAAGTTATTTTTAAAGCGGAATACATCGCCCTTTTTAGCGGTATTGTCAGCAGAAGGAATTGTTCCAAAATTACTTTGGACAAGAAGGGTAACGAACGGTGATGTAATTTCTGCTCAAAAATGGCTTCCGGGACAGAAGCTAGAGCCAGAGGATATGAAACTGGAACGTGTTGCAAAACTTTTGAAGAAAATACACTCCTCTAAAGCGCTTGTACAGATGATTCAAAGACTTGGGAAGCAACCGCTTCACGCACAAGAGTTATTACAACAACTGCAACTTGTTTTAAGAGGAGATATAAGGGATGATGAAGCAATTCAGCAAGGCCTTCAATATTTAATGGATTCATTAAAAGATATTGAACACAATGAATTCGTTGTATGCCATTGTGATGTAAACCATAACAACTGGCTATTGTCGGATGAAGATGAGCTGTTTTTAATTGATTGGGATGGAGCTGTAATTGCTGACCCAGCTCTAGACCTCGGTATGTTATTATATTGGTACATTCCGCGCCACGAATGGAGCGAGTGGCTCGAATATTATGATATTGAAATGGATGAATCGCTGCTTAGGCGTATGAGGTGGTATGTAATAGCACAAACGATTTTGTCTATTCAATGGCACACAACAAAAAAGCAGCAAGCAGAAGCTGAATATTGGCATCAATATTTACAGCAACTACTTGCTTCAGAGTAATACTTAAGAAAAATTGTCCATTCCAGCAATCCACTGAGTAAGTTGTTCTTGATTATTGGAAATGTGGTTGTCCAAATTAGAGGAAGATTTACCCGATTGACTATAAGAATATACATCGTTTAGCATTGCTTTAGCGTCACTACTTACATTATCGTTTGCGAGTAACGATTGAATGAGACGCTCTAATTGCTCGCATTCAGAAACTGTCCCGCAACAATCACTTTGGTGATTGACTAAAATATCTTTCAGCACTTCTAATTGATGTTGTTGATTAATTGGCATGAACGGATCATCCTTTCGATGGTTTTTCTCTTCCTAGAAATGTAAGAGAAAAAGCTGTTTCGTCATGGAATGTTTAATGCTGTATGTAGTTTTTATCAAAATGGTACATCTTATACTTGAAAGAAACGGACCGAGTGCTCGTACGTACTTGGTTTTTTGTTTGGTAGATTGATTAAAAACAGAAAGAAGGAATTATTCCTTTAAAATAGCTATGTAAAGAGAGGGAAACATCTATGCGTTTAAGACATAAACCATATGCAATGGATCGAATTAATGAGTATTCACATATCGTAATCGGAAACCCAGAGGAGCGCGCTGGTAACTGGAAAGAAGTATTTGGAAATGAACAACCAATTCACATTGAAGTAGGTACAGGTCGTGGCCGCTTTATGTATGATATGGCAAAAGCGAATCCACATATTAATTATATTGGAATTGAAAAATTCACAAGTGTTGTTGTAGATGCACTTGATAAATTAATTGAAGAAGAATTACCGAACTTAAAGTTAATTAATAAAGATGCTGAAGATTTAACAGTTTTCTTTGCAAAAGGTGAGATTGATCGCGTTTATTTAAACTTCTCAGATCCATGGCCAAAGAAACGTCATACGAAGCGTCGTTTAACGTATAAAACGTTTTTACACAATTATGAAGAAGTGTTAGTAGAAGGCGGAGAAATTCATTTCAAAACAGATAACCAAGGTTTATTTGAATATTCTCTTATGAGTATGGCTGAGTATGGTATGTTATTAACTTACCTTAGCCTAGACCTTCATAATAGTGATTATGAAGGAAACATTATGACAGAATACGAAGAGAAATTCTCTAGTAAAGGTCATCGTATTTACCGAGTAGAAGCAAAATATCGTACAGAGCCTATGCAGTAATGCATAGGTTTTTTTACATCTAAAACAATCAGAATTTTATGTTAATATTAATTTAAAAGGGGGATGTGTAATGGAACAGTTACAAATTGGAGATATAAAAGTGACTTGGCTAAAAGGCGGGAACACACATTTAGATGGAGGAGCAATGTTTGGAGTCGTGCCGAAAGTACTTTGGTCACGTAAATACAAACATAATGATACAAATCATATTTATTTACGAACAGATCCGTTACTTTTGCAAACGAAAGATGGAAATATGCTCATTGATTCTGGAATAGGAAATGGGAAATTAAATGAGAAGATGAAGCGAAATCAAGGTGTAACAGAAGAATCATCGGTTTATGGATCATTAGAAAAACTAGGATTAAAGTCTGAAGATATTCACTATGTTTTAATGACGCATCTTCATTTTGATCATGCATCTGGTTTAACAAAATGGGAAGGTGATTACCTTGTACCAGCGTTTCCGAATGCGAAAATTTACGTAAGTGAAACAGAATGGAATGAAATGAGGAACCCAAATATCAGGTCGCGTAATACATATTGGAAGGAAAATTGGGAGCCGATTGTAGATCAAGTTGTTACATTCCAGCAAGAAATAGAAATTACAGATGAAATCAAAATGGCGCATACAGGCGGTCATAGTGATGGACATGCAGTTATTGCTTTAGAAAGCCAAGGTGAAACGATGCTTCATTTAGCGGACCTATTACCGACGCATGCCCATCAAAATGTATTATGGGTAATGGCATACGATGATTACCCGATGACATCAATTGAAAATAAGCAAAAGTGGATGAAGTACGGCACTGAAAACGATGCTTGGTTTACGTTTTATCATGACGCGTATTACCGTGCAGTAAAGTGGAATGAGGAAGGGCATATTGTAGAAAAGATAGAGCGGAAAACGAGTATAGAGGCATAAAAAATGGGGGCAGCAGCCTCCTTTTCTATTGTCGGTAAGTCGATATATTCGGAAAATCGCCGATATAATTTCAATTACTATCCAAAATTAAAAAATAAGAGGTTCACCTAATGGGAACCCTCCTTTTTATGCTGCTATAACCTCTAAAACAGTACCTGTTTTAGCATCAACTAAAAATTCAAATCGTTCTTGTATATCATCTAACATCGTTGTAAGACCACCGCGATAAACTTCGTATGCGACATCATATTTTTCAAATGTCTCTGGAACCATATGTACCCAAGAGCCAGTAATTTCACCTTTATGACTTAATGCTTGTTTCACCATTTTCAATGCTTTTTCTGAAGAAATATGGGATTGTTCTTGGACTTTGTTTGCAACAAGATAACCAGCTGCAAATCCAACGCCAAGACCTGCTACTAAACCTTTCCAGCTCATATATTCACCTCAATTCTATAAAATAAAAATAGTGTACCGATAATAATTATAAATCAAATACAGCTAAAAAAGAAGAAACTAGAAACATTTCGAAAATTTCGTTACAATAAAAGAGGTATTCTACTAAGGTTTGAAAGAAGGGGACTTCGTGAATAAAGAGACATTACAATTATTTCGTACGTTAACAGAATTACAAGGTGCATCAGGTTTCGAACATGAT
Source organism: Bacillus sanguinis (assembly GCF_018332475.1). GTDB lineage: Bacteria > Bacillota > Bacilli > Bacillales > Bacillaceae_G > Bacillus_A > Bacillus_A sanguinis. The sequence continues at coordinate 15,773 of NZ_BOQB01000088.1, forward strand.
GTACGCCGTTTTATGAAGCAAGAATTAAGCAAATATGCGGATGAAATTGTACAAGACGGTTTAGGTAGCGTATTTGGTCTGAAAAAAGGGGACGAAACTGGCCCACGTGTTCTTGTAGCAGGTCATATGGATGAAGTAGGTTTCATGGTTACGCAAATTACGAAAAACGGAATGCTTCGTTTTCAAACGTTAGGCGGCTGGTGGAGCCAAGTACTATTAGCGCAACGTGTACAAGTTATGACGAAGAATGGTCCTGTTATTGGGGTTGTTGGTTCTGTTCCTCCTCATTTATTAAGTGACGCGCAACGTGCAAAACCGATGGATATAAAAAATATGTTAATTGATATAGGTGCAGATAGCTATGAAGATGCGATTGAGATTGGTGTAAAACCAGGACAACAAATCGTGCCAATCTGCCCGTTTACGCCGATGGCAAACGAAAAGAAAATTATGGCGAAAGCTTGGGACAACCGTTACGGATGTGGACTTGCAATCGAATTACTAAAAGAATTAAAAGACGAAACATTACCAAACACATTATACTCTGGTGCGACTGTACAAGAAGAGGTAGGTCTTCGCGGTGCACAAACTGCTGCAAATATGATTCAACCAGACATTTTCTATGCGCTTGATGCAAGTCCAGCAAACGATGCATCTGGTGACAAAACGCAGTTCGGTCAATTAGGAAAAGGTGCTCTTCTTCGTATTTACGACCGTACGATGGTAACACATAGAGGAATGCGCGAATTCATTTTAGATACAGCAGAAACACACAACATTCCGTACCAATACTTTATTTCACAAGGTGGTACAGATGCGGGCCGTGTACATACAAGTAACTCAGGTATCCCATCAGCAGTAATTGGCGTTTGCGCGCGCTACATTCATACACATGCTTCTATTTTACATGTTGATGATTATGCGGCAGCGAAAGAGTTAATTACGAAGCTTGTAAGAGCAACGGATAAAACGACGTTAGAGACAATTAAGAATAATGCGTAGAAGAAAGGGCTAAAAGCTCTTTCTTTTTTTAGGTAGGAGAGATGACCCATCCATGTGTGAGTGCGGTCAGTGCATAATTGGTGTTCGAATGATGTATGAAGACCAAAAGTAGGAAGTGAGAGGAAGGCTGTTTTTGTTTTCGAAGACGGTAATGTTGTTAGAAAAACCTTTCTTTTTTAGGCTGAATAGATGACTCGGTGATATGTGGTTGATGTCTAATTCGTACCTGAAGCGGATATTAGAATAGAATGATGAATTTTTATAGAGGTGGACGAAATGAAAGTAGTAGTTGGATCGAAGAATAAAACGAAAGTTGGAGCTGTGGAGAAGGTTTGGAGTGATGTCGAAATTACATCTCTTTCTGTTCCTTCAGGGGTAGCAAACCAGCCGTTTTCAGATGAAGAGACGATGCAAGGAGCGGTTAATAGAGCGAAGCGAGCGCTGCAAGAAGGAGAAGCTCAAATTGGTATTGGGCTAGAGGGCGGCGTAATGAGAACGGAGCACGGTTTATTTATGTGTAACTGGGGCGCGCTAGCAACAAGTGACGGTAAAACATTTGTTGCTGGCGGGGCGCGTATTAAGTTACCAGATGATTTTTTAGCACCTCTTGAAGATGGCAAGGAGTTAAGTGAAGTGATGGAAGAGTTTGTACAGAGAAAAGATATTCGTAGTCACGAAGGTGCGATTGGTATTTTTACAGATGATTATGTCGACCGTACGGAATTATTTGTACACGTTGTTAAGTTACTTGTTGGGCAATATAAGTATGATGAAAAGCAAGCATAAACCTTGCACCGTGCGCGATGTATGGTAGTATAAAAGAAAGATTATAACATGAAAAATGCACTCGTTAGAGGAGGAAATATAGATGAAATCATTAGAAAGCATGGAGCAATTCCAACAATTGAAAAATGAAGAGAATGTAGTCTTTATGTTCTCAGCAGAATGGTGCCCAGACTGCCGTTTTGTAGATCCATTTATGCCAGAAGTAGAAGAAAAATATAGTGACTTCTCATTTTACTATGTAGATCGTGATGAGTTTATTGATCTATGCATAAAATTAGACGTATTTGGCATTCCGAGCTTTGTAGCGTACAATAAAGGTGAAGAAACAGGTCGCTATGTAAACAAAGATCGTAAAACACAAGAGCAAATCGAAGAGTTCATTGAAGGTTTAAAATAAGGCAATTTGCCAATTGAATTGTAAAACAACCTCTACCTTCGCGGGGGAGGTTATTTTTTTGGAAGGGAGGAAAACGAAATGAAGATGACAAGTAAAAAGATGAAAGATGAGTTAATGAAGAAATTATCTCGCCCAGAATGGGACTTTCAGTATGATAGCGAGAAAGAAGTTCTACGTATAGAACAGAAAGACTCGAAAAAAGGTATTAACGTATCGCTTCCAGGAGTTGTGGCAAAATGGGAAGTGAATAAAGAAAAAGCAATTGAAGAGGTTGCCTATTACGTACAAGAAGCGTTAATCGCGATGCATAAAGAGGAAAATAGCACGGCGAAAATTTTACCTGTTATTCGCTCTACTTCTTTCCCGAAACAAGCAGAAGAAGGAAATCCGTTTATTATGACGGATCATACGGCGGAAACACGTATTTACTACGCGCTAGATTCAAATAAAACATATCGACTAATTGATGAGCGTCTATTACAGAAATTAGAACTAACAGAGCAACAAGTGCGTGAAATGGCATTATTCAACGCTCGCTCATTAGGTTATGAATTTAAACAAGACACAGTAGCAGGTAATACATTCTACTTTTTAAACACAAATGATGGGTATGATGCGACGCGTATTTTAAATGAATCGTTATTACAATCGATGCGTGAAAAGATTTCTGGTGACATGGTTGTTGCTGTTCCTCACCAAGATGTGTTAATTATTGCTGATATCGTCAACGAAATCGGTTATGATATTATTGCACAAATGACAATGAAATTTTTTGCCGAAGGGCATGTTCCGATTACATCACTTTCATTCGTATATGAAGATGGGGACTTTGAACCAATCTTTATTTTAGCGAAGAATCGGAAGAAGACAGATGGAAAAGAGAAAGGATGAACGAAGTGAACGTTTTTTACAACCTTGAAGGAATTGGTGACACTCTAATTGTTGCCTTACAAGATATTACTTTAGAGAACCGTACTTTTGATCGCAAAGGAGATGTTGCTCGCGTATACGATCGTGAAAGCAACGAAACAGCAGGATTCAACATCTTTCATGCATCTTCTTACTTAGAAGTAAAAGAAACAGGTAACCTTACGTTAACGAAAGAACTTGTAGAAAAAATTAACGAAATTTTAGCGAAGAACGGCTTTGAAGAAACAGTAGAAGCAGATCTTTCTCCAAAATTTGTTGTAGGCTATGTAGCCGAAAAAGAAAAACATCCAAATGCTGATAAGCTAAACATCTGTAAAGTAGAAATCGGTACAGAAACATTACAAATCGTATGTGGCGCACCAAACGTTGATGCAGGACAAAAAGTTGTCGTTGCAAAAATCGGCGCTGTAATGCCAAGCGGTATGTTAATTAAACCAGCTGAACTTCGCGGTGTTCCTTCTTCTGGAATGATTTGCTCAGCACGTGAATTAGAGCTTCCAGATGCTCCACAAGAAAAAGGTATTCTTGTATTAGAAGATAGCTTTGAAGTTGGACAAGAGTTCAAATTTTAATTGATATAAGAAAAGAGAGGTTGT
>NZ_BOQB01000089.1 GCF_018332475.1 Bacillus sanguinis
TAAGACTCTAATGGTCTAGCTAATTTTAATTCTTGTTTATTGAATAATACATCTTGGAATCCCCATCCTGGTGCAGATAATGCTGTAGGATAACCCATTTCACCTTTTAGAGCAGTCATTGCAAGATGAACACCGCGGCTCGTTGCGTCACCCGCTGCCCATGATTTACGTGATCCAGTATTTGGAGCATGACGATATGTACGAAGACTAGAATTATCAATCCAAGCATGTGATAATGCATTAAAGATTTCTTCACGTGTTCCACCAAGCATTTTCGCAACTACAGCAGTTGTTGCTACTTTTACATATAATACGTGGTCAAGACCAACACGGTTTAAGCTGTTTTCTAAAGCAAGTACACCTTGAATTTCATGAGCTTTAATCATCATTTCTAATACTTCACGTACTTTTAACGGTTCTTTTCCTTCTGATATACGAACACGGCTAATATAATCTGCAACTGCTAAAATTCCGCCTAAGTTATCAGATGGATGTCCCCATTCTGCTGCAAGCCAAGTATCGTTATAGTCTAACCAACGGATCATACATCCAATATTGAATGCACCTTTCACTGGATCTAGTACGTAAGACGTTCCTGGTACACGTGTACCGTTTGGCACGATTGTTCCTGGTACAACTGGTCCTAGTAATTTCGTACACTCAGGATATTGAAGCGCTAAAATTCCGCATCCAAGTGTATCTAGTAATACATAGCGAGCAGTACTAAATGCTTCTGCACTAGTAACCTCTTTATTTAATACATAATCCGTAATCTCTTCTAATAATGCATCTTTTTGTTTAATTTCATTTGTTTTAATCATGCTAATCTTCCCTTTCTGTCGAAAATTCGTTATTATTAATGATGGGTGTCGGTCAAACACCCATCTGGCGGGCGGCGCTAACAACTCCCCAGTTGTTCTTATTTACTAAGCACATGTCGCTCGCCAATATAATTTACACGTGGACGGAACAATCGATTATTTGCATGTTGCTCAATCACATGCGCACATAATCCTACTGTTCTAGAGCTAAAGAAGATTGGTGTGTAAAGTTGAATTGGGATACCAAGCATCCAATATACTGGAGCTGCATAATAATCAAGGTTCGGATAAATTCCTTTTTCCTTCTCCATAATCTTTTCTCCAGCTTCACACATTTCATATAGTGTATAATCACCTTTTACATCACATAACTGCTTTAAGGCTTCCTTCATCATAAGTGCTCTTGGATCCATTTTCTTCATATAAACACGGTGTCCAAAGCCCATAATTTTTTCTTTGTTATATAATTTCTTCTGTAACAACTCTTCAAACTTCTCAACATTACCAGCTTCTAAAAGCATGTACATAACTGCTTCATTTGCACCGCCATGTAAGCTTCCTTTTAGTGATGCAACTGCACCTGTTAGAGCACCAAATAAATCTGATTGTGTTGATGCAATTACGCGAGCTGTAAATGTAGAGTTTGGCATTTCATGTTCACTATATAAAACAAGGGAACGATCAAAGATCTTCTCCTCAAGTTCAGTCGGTTTTTTTCCAGTTAACATATAGAAGAAATTTGCACTATATGATAATTCCTTAAGTGGTTCGATTGGCTCTTCATTATTTAAAATATGATAGCTATTCGCTACAATGTTTGGTACTTTACTCAATAATTTGTATCCGCGGCTTTTGTTTACTTCTAACGAGCGGTTTTCAATATCATTATCGTAACCAGCTAATGCGGACACACCTGTACGCAATCCATCCATAGGGTGCGTTTCTTTCGGTAATGCCTTTAATACGTTGAATACACCTTCTGGTACCGCGTATTCTTCTTTTAATTTCTTTTCAAGTGTTGCTTTTTCATCCTCATTCGGTAGATGTTCTTCCAATAAAAGGTGCACAATGTCTAAATACTCTTTTGTTTTTGAGAGTTCGATTAAATCATACCCTTGAATTACAATTTCACCTTTTACTGTGTCAAGAAACGAGATCTTCGTCTCCGCTGCTACTATACCATCTAATCCCGGGGAAAATTTTTCTTCAGCTTTCATCATTATTTCCTCCAATCCTAATAGATCTTCGTGCACATAACTGTAAGCCTTTACAAAACTATGGAACTACATTTCTATTTCAATGTATCAGAGTTTTTAGAAGATTTCAATTTA
>NZ_BOQB01000090.1 GCF_018332475.1 Bacillus sanguinis
CTTCTTTTGTATATTTTTTTGAAGCCAGTAAGGCAGCATAAGATTGAATTGTAGCAGATAAATTGCCACCCACTTCATCTTCATACAATTTCCATGTTCCTTCATTTGTTTGAAGTGATGCTAACCTTTTTACAAACGGTTCTATCTCTTTATCTCTACCTAATAATTTTAATAAAAAAATCATATGACAATCTGTTAATGGTGCTCCTTCAAAACAAAAGCGCCACGTTCCATCTCGCTGTTGCATCGTTTGAAGTGCAGTTGTTCTTCTCGCTATTTCTTCATGCACTTTTTCGTATAATAACAAATTACTCACCCACCCTTTCGAAATCCGTATAACGATATTCAAAAAGGTAGCTGAATATGTATGAAAACAAAGAAAAGCAGAACATATAAAATGTTCTGCTCATAAACAATATCCTACCCCGACAATTATCCCTACTAAAGCACCGACTACTACTTCATACGGTGTATGCCCGACAAGTTCATTTAATTTCTTATATTCTGTTTGTCTACCGTGAAAAAACTCATTCAATATTTTCGCCTGTTTACTTACTGCAAGTCTTACCCCTGAAGCATCATACATAACAATTATTGCAAAAATAGCAGCAACAGCAAATAAGGTACTTTCCACACCTTCCACAACGCCAACACCGGTCGCAAGTGCTGTAACAGTTGAAGCATGAGAACTTGGCATCCCACCTGAAGCGAAAAACTTTGCAAAATCGAATTCACCCGTTTTAACTAATTTAAAGACTACTTTCGTTAATTGTGCTAAAAACCATGAAATTACAGCGGCCATAAGCGGATCATTATGTAAAATTGTTTCCACGTTCTCAGCTCCCTACTAGCTATAATGGAAATTCTATATAGTATCAGTATAAAGAAAAATGCGTAGAAAATACTACGCATTATGATACTTTTGCTGATTTATTTTTTATAAATTTCGGTTGTTTCTGCACTAAGAACTTTGTTTTCGCTACCGAGAATACAAATAATGCAACCCATATACAGAAAAATGCAATCATATGAGTAGATGTGAAATGTTCACCAAATACGAATACACCTAAAATTAAACTAATCGTTGGTGCAATATATTGTAAAAAACCTACCATATAAAGCGGAATAAGTTGTGCTCCTTTTGCAAAATAAAAAAGTGGTAACGCTGTAACAATTCCTGCTCCTATTAATAATATCGTCGATAACATGGAAATAGATCCAAATGAACCGAATCCATGCATTCCTGTCATAACGAGATAAATAATCGCAAACGGTGTCACTAACATCGTTTCCATCGTAAGTCCAATTGTTGCATCATAGTTTAACAATTTTTTCGTTAATCCGTATAATCCAAATGAAAAGGCAAGTGATAAAGAAATCCACGGAATAGATCCGAAACGTACTGTTAAAATGATAACCCCTAATCCAGCTAAACCAACTGCAACATATTGCCAAAAGTTTAACTTTTCTTTTAAAACGACTGTACCCAGTAAAATACTAATAAGCGGATTAATATAATATCCGAGACTTGCTTCAATGACATGATTATGATTAACGGCCCATATGTAGACAAACCAGTTTCCACTAATCAAGACTGAAGCTATTGTTAATGACATTAATAATTTAGGTCGTTTAAAAAGATTCACAAGCTCCCCAATAAACTGGCGAAATCTCTTCGTAACACCTAATACAAATAACATAAAAACGAACGCCCAAACAATGCGGTGTGCTAATATTTCATCTGCTGGAACTTCCTCAACCCATTTCCAATAGATTGGTAGGATTCCCCACATCGTATAAGCACCAGCCGCATATATGATCCCTTTTTTTTGCTGTGCTGATTGACTCCCCATCTTCCTTTTTCTCCTCTTCTCATTTTTCTCCATTATACGGTCCCGCATGCTCACTTTACCAATAATCAATCTGCAATTCTTTCGACATTTCTCATACAGCAAAAAGTAAACATACTGTTATAAAGACAAGTAATGGTATACCGAAAACAAATTTCTTTTTATGTGTTTTATGGTGAAACATATACATACCAATCCAAGCACCAACTGCTCCTCCAGCTGCCGCTGATAAAAATAACGTACTCTCTGGCGTTCTCCACTGTTTTTTCTTCGCTTTTCGTTTATCAAGCCCTATAAGGCTAAAAGCTATAACGTTAATAATAATAAAATAAATCCATTTCATCGCTTTCTCTCCCTATGAAAAATTCGCTTAATGGTAACATGAAAAAACGATGGAAACAACTGAAGAACACTTTTTATTAATGAGTTACCTTCATATTTACATAGCCAATCAAAAGGCCAATTATAGCTATAAAAAAAAGGATGTTATGAGCAGAATCTTATATTTCATTCCCTTCATCCACTACCCTTTCATCGAAAAAACTTCTCTCCATCTCTTTTTCATCAAAATGAAGAACTACAATTAGCCCTACATATAAAGAAACGAAATTTAGAAACCATTCGCCATTATCATCTTTCTTAGCTAGGCATTTAAACATCTCTTGAAATTGCATACGCTCATCGGCGGTAACAACTGGTCGCACACCAAAATATTTCAATACGAGATGTAATTTTAGCTGCACGGATAATGATAAAATATATTTTAATAACTCCGTATAATGAGCGACATTTTTTTGACTATATAACTTCACGAGCTTTTGATGTAAATGAACAATCGATAATTCTTCTTCAGTCATTTTTGTTGCTTCTATCGTTTCAATCATCTTCTTCATATTCATTACATTTACCTCTCCTGTTACAAACAAAAGCCAAAGCGTATTTATTTTATAATCAGCAATAATTGAGTATTTCTCATCTCTCGTTCTTCTTCACTCACTAAGTCATACTTCTTTAAAAGATGAAAGACATCATTTAATATTTCCTGTGAATAATTCCCTTGCAAAAACCCCTTTAACTCTTTAAAAATCACTTCCGGTAAAAAATCCTTCTGATTTTCAAGCTTATTCATCACATCTTCAATAGAATGATCAATGTTACACGCCATACTAAACTTCCCCCTCTATCCTCTATAAATAATATCCTCAGCTAACGATGTAAACACTTCTCCAACAAGAGAATCTTCATCATATACAGATGAACCGTTGTTTTCTTCTCTTTTTGCAAAAGGTATTTGCGCAATCACTTCTGTTTGCAATTGTTCTGCAAGCATTTCGCCGCCACCTTTTCCGAAGAGATAGTTTTTTGATCCATCTTGTTCTTCATAATAAGCCATATTTTCTACAATCCCTAAAATCTCGTGTTTCGTATGTTTTGCCATAACACCTACTCTAGATGCTACAAATGAAGCTACATTGTGTGGTGTTGTAACGATAATTTCTTTCGCCTGAGGAATCATTGCTGCAACATCAATAGCAACATCTCCTGTACCAGGTGGTAAATCAAGAATTAAATACTCTAATTCTCCCCAGTGCGTATTCGCAAGGAAGTTTTGAATCCATTTATTTAACATCGGTCCACGCCACATAACCGGGTTATTTCCTTCCGTAAAAAATCCCATCGACATAATTTTAACACCGTGACTAACAACTGGAATTGCTGTTTGATCAATCATCGTCGGTTTTTGACTTGTTTCCATCATAGCTGGAATGCTAAAACCATATATATCTGCATCTAATATCCCCACTTTTTTGCCCATACGAGCTAGTGCAGTTGCAAGATTAATTGTCACAGTTGATTTTCCAACTCCACCTTTTCCGCTCGTTACAGTAATAAATTGTACCCCTGAATCAGGACGGAGCATGTTCGGCATACCAGTTTCTGTTCTAGTATTTTTCTTTAACTTCTCTGTTAAGTCTGCACGTTCTTCTTTTGTCATAGAACCAAATGTTAAATCTACTTTAGATGCACCAATTGCGTGAAGTGATTCTTCAATATCTTGTTGAATTTTTGCTTTTAACGGACAACCTTGAATCGTTAGCACTACTTCAAGTTTAACCTCTGTTCCATTCATTTGTATATTTCTAACCATATTTAATTCTACAATACTTTTGTGTAACTCTGGATCCTCTACATGTTTTAACGCGTTCATTATTTGTTCTTGAGTAATCATAGAACTCATCCCTTCTCGTATTCGAATTTATATACAACATCTTCTTGGCGCTTTAACTGGTGAAAAAGCTTATTATCCCCCGCTAACGGGTGGAATGAATGCGACTATATCTCCAGCTTTTATCATCTCTTCATTCGTTACAAACTCTTCATTAACAGCCACCATCACTCTATCAAGAGATTGTAAACAATAGTTTGTTTTGAGCCATCCTTTTACTTGCTGCACAGTCATTTCTTGTTTTTCGGAAATTACTAATCGGTCTAATCCGACTTCCTCACGCAAATTTGCGAACAGTAAAATTGTAATCATTTTCTCATTCTTCCTTCTTCGGTTTTCCTTCTGGATAAGGTGTATTTTCAAGTTGATCTCCAATCCACATCGTTCCATCTTCCCAAAATTCTTTTTTCCAAATTGGGACGATTCGTTTTATACGTTCAATCGCGTATTCATTCGCTTCATAAGCTACTTTGCGATGCGGTGATGAAACTGCAATAACGACCGCAATATCCATGATTTCTAGCCGTCCTACACGATGCGTAATTGCTACTTTTGCATCCGGCCACTTTTCATTTATTTCTTCACCAATTCTCGTAAGTTGTTTTACTGCCATCGGTTTATATGCGTCGTACTCTAGATGTAGCGTTCGTTTTCCTTTTGTTAGTTCTCTCACCGTACCAATAAATGTTGTAATTGCACCTGCTTCTCTTCTTGCGACTTTATTCGTTACTTCTTCAACTAAAATCGGTATATCTACAATTTCAAATAGTGCTTGTCCCATTAGAAACACCTCTCACTTTATAAAATGTCCCAGTCCATTCACTACCTTCGTTATCTTCCAGTAAGAGAATATCTACGAACATATCTTTTTTATAACCTCTCGTACCACCTGGAAGTACAATAAATATATTTGTCTCTGCTAGGGAAGAAACCGAGCTAGATTTATCAAACCCTGACGGGTAAGCAATTAATTGCCCTTCGTTATATGTCAGTTTTGCCCGCACAAATCTTGTAAATGGATTTGGTTTTAGAAAATCTTCTCCTAATAACGCTTTTTCTCTTTTCATATGTGCTTTTTCACTAAACGTATACGTCCGAATACAAGGCCTTACAAACAATTCAAATCCGACGTAACAAGCAGATGGATTTCCTGATAAACCAAATAATAACTTGCCATTTAATTGTGCTACAGTCGTAACACTCCCTGGCCGCATTGCAACTTTATTGAAAAGAACAGAGGCACCTAACTTTTCGTAAATAGCTGGTAAATAATCGTAATCTCCTACTGATACACCGCCTGTTGTAATGAGCATATCTACTTGACTTAACGCTTCTTTTACAGCCGTAAAACACGTATGAAAATCATCGCTAAACTTCCCAAAATATTTTACTCTTCCGCCTGCTCTTCGGATTTGAGACAATATCATATACGTATTACTATTTCGGATTTTCCCTGGCTGTAATGAATCGTTTACATCCAGTAATTCACTGCCAGTCGCTAATAGTCCAACTACAGGCTTTCTCGCAACTGGCACCTCGCTATACCCAAACGTAGCAAGAAGAGCTGAAATACCTGGATTAATGTATGTTCCTTTCTTTGCAAGAACCGTTCCTTTACGAGCATCTTCACCTTGAAAAGAAATATTGTCGCCCGTTTTGAATGATCGCTTCACTTCCATATAATTGTTGCCAGCTTTCTCATATTGACGAGCTAGCTCTAACATAACCACCGCATCACACCCATTCGGAATTTGCGCTCCCGTCATAATTCGAACTGCTTGAAACGGACCTACTTTCTCTTGGAATATTGATCCCGCACCAATTTCACCAATTACTTCAAACACAATTGGTGTTTCATAACTTGCTACATTCGTATCTTCTGCTCTAATAGCAAATCCGTCATACGGTGAACGATTGAATGAAGGTACATCATGGTCAGCTACTAAATCCTCTGCTAATATACGCCCGTAAGCTAATTCAATGGGTAGTAGCTCCTTTAATCCCTCATTAGCAAATCCCATTACTTTACGAACAGCTTCTTCCACCGTAATTGGTACTCTTCTTTCCATTATTGACAACCCTTTCTATTAACCGAATGCGCGATAATATAATTGTTTCGCTTTCAAAATATCATTTGTACCATGAATGAAAACACGACCATCCCGAAAAATAACGACGCGGTAATCATCTAATTGACAAGATAGTAAATACGGATTCCGATCTACTTCCCCCAGTTTGTTTAATACTTTTTCTATATCGTCAAAATCGTACTTTCTATTTTCTACTGGCCTAATTTGAACTGTATTTCTTCCGCACAAAACAGCTACCTTCGTTTGGTTTTCGTATGATAAATAAGGATAAGTTCGATTCAAACCGCACGAAGAGCAATCGTCTGTCTTGATTTTCCCTAGTTTTATACACTGGTTTTGATTACTCCATATATCAAACATGAAAAATGTTTTTCTAATTGCTGAACAATCTTCTACTAAAATTTTGAGTGCTTCTGCCACTTGATATGCTGCAACGATTTGAACAGTTGGGCTAATAATTCCAGCGGTATCACATGTCACACCTGTAACTGGAACGTTCTTCAGCACACAATGTAAACATGGTGTCTCTTGCGGAATAACCGTATAACTCATACCGTACGATCCAACGCAAGAACCGTATACCCACGGAATCTTATATTTTTGTGATAAGTCATTGATTACAAATCGAATATCAAAATTATCTGTCGCATCAATTATTACATCTACATTTTTTAATAGGTCTTCCATGTTTTCTGCACTTGCATCCATTACGAAAGCATCTATGTGTACTTCCGAATTAATTCGCTCTAACCGATTTTTAGCAGCAATTACTTTCGGTATTTTCTCTCTCGCATCTTCTTCAGAGTACAATTGTTGCCTTTGTAAATTACTCCATTCAACGTAATCACGATCAATAATCGTCAACTTGCCAATACCTGCACGTACGAAACTTTCGGCACTTGCACTTCCTAATGCGCCTGCTCCTACAATTAACACATGTTTATTTCGAATTTTTTCTTGTCCTCTACTCCCAATTGGTTTGAACAACTGTTGTCGTGAATACCGCTCAGCCATTACATACCCTTCCTCTCACGAACTCTATTTCATATTAGAATGTTGTTTTTGATAACAAGCAAAGTAAGCAAATCCAACAAATCCAGCTCCTCCAATTACATTTCCGATAAAGACAGGAACAAAATTTCTAGCAAGATCCATCCACGTCAGATGACCTGCAAAAATAACTGCTGAGATGACAAACATATTTGCTACCACTTGCTGAAACCCGATCACTACAAATGCCATAATTGGAATCCAAATTCCGATTATCTTTCCGACAAAATCACTCGTCCCATAAGCGAGCCAAAGCGCCAAACAAACGAGCCAATTACAACCAATTGCTAAAATTAAAGTTCTCCCAAATGATTCATGTAACTTTCCTTCCGCTATCGCTACCGTTTTATTTAAATAATCTCCCTCTGTTAATCCGCCCAGATGACCGAAACAATACGCTACGAAAATAGCTCCCACAAAATTCATGAAAGTAATCCAAACCCAATTATTTAATACACTTACTAATGTAATTTTCTTTGCATAAAGCGCCATAGACAGTGACATCATATTTCCCGTAATTAATTCTCCTCCTGCCAATACGACGAGCATTAGCCCAATAGGAAAAACTGCTCCGCCTAAAACATTAACTAAACTACCCCAACGCTCTGGTAAATTACCTAAAACGCGAATGTTAAGCAAAAAACCTAACGAAATAAACGCTCCTCCTAAAAAACCGAGAATAAGCATTGCTGGCAAGGTCTGACTTACTTTTTGAACACCGGCCTCAATAACAAGCTCAGCAATTTGTTCCGGTTTATGAAATGACATTACCAATTCCTCCATTTTCTCCAAATAAAAAAGCAGCTTCAAAAAACCTCTTCAAAATAAAGGTTTTTGAATGCTGCTTAATTTCTCTGCACATCTTTTACAGAGAGATCAATCATCACTTTTACTATAAAATAGAAAATCTACAATTCTTGTACACCTTCCATTTTTCACTTTTATGTCAACTTTATATTAACCACCGATATGTGACATTTCAATTTTAGGCATAGCTTTTTTATTACTATTACTTAACCGTTCATCTGAATAACGATCTTCTCGGTTGTTCCATATGTCCCGTACGACATCTGTTATTTCCTCGTCAGTGTAGTCAGATCGAAGCAGTTCTCTCAAGTCATTTCCTTTAGAAGCGAATAAACAAGTATATAATTTTCCTTCTGCAGAAATACGAGCTCTCGTACATGAAGAGCAGAAAGAATCTGTTACTGATGAAATAACACCTATTTCTTCATTACTTCCAATATAACGATAGCGAGTCGCAACCTCACCTGCATAATTCGCTTCCATCCGTTCTAATGGCATAACTTGATGAATCATATCTACTATTTCTTGTTTAGATACGACCTCTTTTAACTCCCAACCGTTATAATTTCCAACGTCCATATACTCAATAAAACGAAGGATATGTTTATTTTCCTTAAAGTATTGCGCCATCTGCAAAATGTCCTGTTCGTTTTTTCCCTTTTGAACGACCATGTTTATTTTAATTTTCATACCGACTTCAGCTGCAGCCTGTATTCCTTCTAGTACCCTTTGTACTTTGCTTCTATTACCATTCAAATAGAAAAACCGCTCTTCTTCTAAGGAATCTAAACTAACTGTCACACGTGATAAACCCGCCTTATATAAATCAGGAGCAAACTTTTTCAGTAATGATCCATTGGTTGTTAAACCGATATCCTCCACACCATCTATTTTATTAAGGCGCTCAATAAGCTGCGGAAGACCTCTTCGAAGTAACGGTTCTCCGCCCGTAATCCGTAACTTTCTTACACCTAAAGAAACAAAAATACGTGTTATCCTTTCAATCTCATCAAAAGATAAAATTTTATCATTAGACAAAAACGAATAACCAGGACCAAATATTTCTTCTGGCATACAATAACGACAGCGAAAATTACAGCGATCAGTAACAGAAATACGTAAATCCTTTAAAGGACGTTGTAGTTTGTCTAATGTGACAGATTTCATATTTATTGCCTCGCTTTTACTTATTTTATATTTAAAACACGCTCTGGGTGCGTATATACATTTAAGGATTGATTCCGAATAAACCCTATCGTAGTAATCCCTAATTCTTCAGCTAGCTGCAAAGCCAACTCAGTTGGAGCTGATTTTGAAAGTATAATTTCACAACCAATCTTTGCAACTTTCAATAATATTTCCGAAGAAATACGACCACTAAAAACTATGATTTTATCTTTTATAGAAATATTATTTTTTAAACAATAACCGTAAATTTTATCTAACGCATTATGCCTTCCGATATCCATTCGGCTTAAAATAATACCATTCACATCACACAAAGACGCATTATGAACGCCGCCTGTATGACGAAATGTCTCTGCGGATTGCTGCATTTCTTTCATTAACCGAAAACAATCTTCTGCTGCAACCTGTACATGGACACCATTCATTTTCTTTGCGCTTAGTGCATCATTTGCGAAAACAAAACCTTGTCTACTCATACCACAACACGACGTAATATAACGTTTATTTTGCATTTGTTCGTAATACGGATTCACTTTTTTCGTTGTGACATGTACAAATCCTTCTTTCTCTTGTACCCATATGTCATCAATATCTTCATACTTTCGAATGATTCCTTCAGATGCTAAGAAGCCTATTACCATATCTTCTATATATTCTGGAGTACTAACCATTGTAACAAACTCCTGTCCGTTCATTTTAATGGTGACTGGAAACTCTGTTACAATGCTGTCCTCTATATGTTTAAACGCCCCTTGTTCATAACGAAAGATTTCTCTTTCTACCTGTATCGGTTTCACGATCAGTATCCTTCTCTCACGTTATATTTTTATCAAAAACGAATACCGAAACTGCAATATCTTCTTCCACTTTCATATCTGAAAACAAATTCACTAATTTCGCTCCAACAAGTTCCTCCAAATGTTCACGGGAATTTGCGGCATACACTTCTTGAATCATTTTTGTTCTAGCCATATGAACCATTTCTGCACCGTCCATCGTACTTGAAATGAATTTTTCAGTAGGTGTTAAGTTTCCGTAAAGGGTCGCAATCGCCATATTTTCAGCAAAAACAGTATGAATTCGTTCCGGTCCTTTTCCGAAAAGTTCCTTTCGAAGTTTTCGGATCATATCATTAAATTCATGTACTTTTTTTGACATACAATTATACCTCCCAAAATCCTCATTTTACTTTATTATATATTTTACCAAAATGATCCTTTCGCCCAAACTATTTCGCACCAACATTTGAGCGAGAAGATTCACCTCATGAAGATTATTCGTCTTTTAACCCTTTACCCATACCTTTTAAGAAATGAAGCCCAAACCCGATAGCACGGTTAATGTCTGGGTCTTTCAATACTTTCATAAGATCGAATACCCCTACTTTTTTATTACTCTCTAGATGTTCATTACCTTCTTCTAGTCCTACTAATAAACTACCTATAAGCTTTTTCGTAAGTTCCGGATCAAGTTCTGTTAAAGCACCTGCAGCACCCATCATATTATTAATTAAATTTGTAACAGGCTCACGAGTCACTTGACCAAGAACGATTTTTGCAATTGGTTCTTTCGCCTTGAGCATAGAATTTGCGGCTTCTAGCATTCCGATGTCATTTAATTCACCAACAATATTAAACATTTGATTTAAAGCTTCTTCATTATTAGCTAGAAGCTCTTTTAAATCATCTAGTTTTTGCTGTTTTATTTCTTCCTCAGTTAATTCTTGTTTCTGAATCATTTTTATAGGTGCAGCCATATTTTTCTCCTCCTACTTATCCGTTAAATGCACATACCCTGGACGTGCCCACTTACGATCTACCTCAATACCAGCTTGAGGGTGACGTTTTTTATTGCGTGGATTTGCTTTTGGCATCGGGTTTTCACCATCAACTTCTATCACTTCCATACGCACTTTCGTCTGTTTATAAGCAGGTGTGTTCGTACGCGTATCAACCGCAGGACCTGTTAAGAAATTAATCGCTGTTTCATTATCTGTAGAGTTCATCGGTAAATATAACTCATTCGCTTTTACACGGTCTGTTACAAGTGCACGTAATTTTAATGCTCCAAAAGGAGAAACAAGACGAACTAATGAACCAGTTTTTACTCCACGTTCTTTTGCAAGTTCTGGAGAAATTTCAACAAACACACCAGGTACTTTCGTTTGAATACCTGTTGATTTATTTGTCATATTCCCTTCATGGAAATGCTCAAG
The DNA here is from genome assembly GCF_018332475.1 of Bacillus sanguinis. Lineage (GTDB taxonomy): Bacteria > Bacillota > Bacilli > Bacillales > Bacillaceae_G > Bacillus_A > Bacillus_A sanguinis. The sequence goes on from NZ_BOQB01000090.1 coordinate 11,428, forward strand.
CATACGACCGTTATTAATGTGAAGATCGAACTCCGCTGGGAATTCAGCTGGACGTACCCAGTCAGCAATCGCAAAACGAGCTTTTTTATCTGGGAAGTTAAATCCAGCTTGGAAAAGTAATGGTGTATTCGTACCATCAAAGCTTCCCCAATGGAAACTATTCCATCCTTCCAGTACTTCATAGTTTGCTTGTGAGAATAGTGGTGATAAGCTTGCCATTTCAGCAAAGATTTCACTTGGATGGCTATAATTCCAGTTTGCACCTAATTTATTCGCAACTTCCTGCACAATCCACCAGTCTGGTTTCGCATCTCCAAGCGTAGGAAGCACTTGATACAGTCTTTGTACACGGCGCTCTGTATTTGTGAACGTACCTTCTTTCTCAAGAGACGGTGCTGCTGGTAATACAACATCTGCATATTGAGCAGTTTTAGAAAGGAAAACATCTTGCACAACGAAGAAATCAAGGCTAGATAACACTTCGTGTACGTGGTTCGCGTTAGAGTCTACAAGAGCCATATCCTCTCCGACAAGATACATAGCTTTCATTTTCCCTTCGTCAATTGCGTGCAGCATTTCAATATTATTAAGACCCGGTTCACTATTAATTTTCACTCCGTAAGCCATTTCAAATTTCGCACGTTCCATATCATTAGTAACGTGTTGATATCCAGGAAGCCATCCTGGTAAAGTACCCATATCACAAGCGCCTTGTACGTTATTATGACCTCGAAGCGGATATGCACCAGCACCTGGACGACGATAATTACCCGTTGCAAGAAGTAAGTTTGAAATCGCAGCGGAAGTATCAGATCCACCTGTATTTTGCGTTACACCCATGCCCCACAGGATACATGTACCATCTGCATCACGAATCATTTCAGCCATTTGAATAAGTGTTTCTTTTGAAATACCAGTCATTTCTTCTGCATATTCAAGTGTATATTCTGTAAGACTCTCTTTGAAATCTTCAAAGAAGTTTACATTCTCATCAATAAATCGTTGATCGTGCCAGCCTTGATCAATCATATATTTCGTAACAGCCATTAACCATACTTGATCTGTTCCTTGTTTTGGACTAACAAAGACGTCTGAACGCTCTGCCATTTCTGTTTTACGAAGATCAGCCACAATTAATTTTTGTCCGTGTAATTTATGTGCACGTTTAATTCGTGTAGCTAAAACAGGATGACCCTCTGTCGGATTACAACCTACAATAATAACAAGACCAGATTGTGCGATATCTTTAATCGTTCCAGCATCTCCGCCCATACCAATTGTTCGGAATAATCCGTCTGTGGCTGGTGATTGACAATAACGTGAGCAATTATCAATATTATTCGTTTCAAATACTTGTCGGGCTAATTTTTGAATCACGTAATTGTCTTCATTCGTAATTTTAGATGAAGAAATAAAACCGATAGCACCTTTACCGTATTCTTCTTTAATCGATCCTAATTTACTTGCAACTACATTTAGCGCTTCTTCCCATGTAGATTCAACAAACGTTCCATTTTTACGAATTAAAGGTTTCGTAATTCGTTCTTTAGAATTTACGAAATCCCAACCGAATTTTCCTTTTACACAAGTAGAAATTGCGTTAACTGGTGCATCAGAAGAAGGCTGTACTTTAAGGATTTTACGCCCTTTCGTCCACACTTCAAATGAACAACCTACGCCACAAAATGTACAAACTGTTTTCGTTTTCTTCGTACGAGTATCACGCATGGCCGCTTCCACTTCTGATACCGCAAAAATGCCGCTATATCCAGGCTCAACTTCTTTAATTAAATCTACCATCGGTTCAAGAATATCTTGTTTTAATCCCGTCATAAATCCAGCTTCACCGAGCATCGTTTTCTCCATTAAAGCATTACAAGGACAAATGGTTACACATTGACCACAGCTCACGCATGAAGAATCATTAATATTTACTCCTTCATCCCAAATAACTCGTGGGCGTTCCGCTTCCCAGTCTATCGATAACGTTTCATTTACTTGTAAGTTTTGACACACCTCAACACATTGACCGCATGCAATACATTGATTAGGATCGTAGCGATAAAACGGATGCGTCATATCAACTTCACTTACATCTACTTTCGGTTCATAAGGATATTTTTGATGCTCAATCTCCATTAATTCTGCTGTATTATGCAGTTTACAGTTCCCATTGTTATTGTCACATACTGTACAGTATAATAAATGATTTTCTAGTAACCGATCCATGGCCTCTGTTTGCGCTTCTTTGGCACGGGCAGAATTACGTTCAATGTTCATACCTTCTGTCACTACTGCCGAACAAGAGCGCATTAACTTTCCGTCAACTTCTACAATACAAGTGTCACATGTTTGAATAGGATCTACTTCTGGCACGTAACAAATTTGCGGATGTTCAATTCCGTTCTCATTAATCACACCCAATATCGTTGAACCGGGCTCCGCTGTATACTTTTTTCCGTCAATTGTAATATGAACCATGTTGTCATTCATGGTCTTTCCCCCTTTTTGAGAATAAAAAAACTCCACCACGAAAATATACGCACCACATTTCGGCACGTTATTATCATGGTGGAGTAGTTTATTAGCACATCTTGCTAAAATACCAATCCATTTATTCATAAATAAAACGATAGATTCATAACAGGTCATATCACGATTCCATCTTTAACACTATAATTATAGCGTTAAAGATGGAAATATACAATATAAAATTTAAACTACGCATATGTCCGCATGGAACTATCCATAATAACCCATATAATACATGACAAGGAGTAAACAAATAAATGGGGTCTTTTAATAAATGGATACGTGGTGAAAAGTCTTTTTCTGCACAAGAGCAAGCTGATCACTTATTAAATAAAGCTATCTCTTCTTCTCTCTCCCTTAATCTAAAACACTTGTCCAAACTGTTTAGCGGTATTCCAGAATTAATTACACGCACTTTTCCGTTGAAAAACGGAAAAGAAGCTGCTCTTATATATATGGAAGGACTTGTAGATAAAACTGTTATTAATGTAGATATTCTTCGTCCCCTCTTATTTAAAGAATGGAATGAGGACGATTTTTGGGAATCTTCTATTTCTATCGGAAATATTAAAAAAATTCAACAGTGGACAGACATTGAACAATCTCTTTTACACGGCAAAAGTATTTTATTTATAAACGGGCAACTATCTGCTTTGGAACTAGATACACAAGCGGCACCAAAAAGGAGTATTGAAGAACCTACAACCGAAAGCTCACTAAAAAGCTCACACGAAGGATTTAATGAAGTCGCGAGCGACAGTATCGCTCTTATTCGCCGATATATTCCAAATCGCGAATTAAAAGTGAAAGCGTTCACTGTTGGTAAGCGGGCCGCTTCTAAAGTTTTTATGCTTTATTTAGCAGATGTTGCAAACGAAGATGTCATACAAGAAATGTCATGCCGCATCGAATCCATTAAAGTGGATGCCATTCTTACTACCGGTGAATTAGAAGGGTTTGTTGAAGATAATTCTTATACTCTTTTTCCGCAATTATCAATAACTGAACGTCCTGATACGACAGCACATCACATTCTAAACGGGCGTATCGCTGTTGTTGTAGATCGTTCACCAGGCGTATTAATTGGACCTATGACCTTTTCGTCTTTTTTTCAGACGATAGATGATTACAGCTTCAGACCAATGATTCCATCTTTCATACGATTACTTCGTTTCACCGGATTATTTATTGCAATATTTGCTCCTGCTCTTTATATCGCTATGATTTCCTTCCATTATGAAGTGATTCCACTTAAATTACTTTTAACAATTGGAGAATCGCGAGCTAAAATTCCTTTTCCCCCTATATTAGAAGCACTTTTAATGGAATTAGTACTTGAAATGCTCCGCGAAGCTGCAGTTCGGCTTCCTGGACCTGTTGGACAAACAATTGGCGTCGTAGGAGGGATCGTCATTGGACAAGCTGCAGTTCAAGCTGGAATAGTAAGTAACGTTATGGTTATCGTCGTATCTATTACCGCAGTCGCTTCTTTTATCATCCCTAACATGGAAATGTCAGCAGGAATTCGGCTTCTTCGCTTTCCAATGATGATAATCGCTTCTTTATTTGGGGTCATTGGCATTATGGTTGGGATGGCAGTTATTATCATCCATATTCTTTCTATGGAATCACTTAGTGTTCCTTATGGTAGTCCTTTTTCTCCGTTATTTGCTTCGGATTTAAAAGACACTCTTATACGTTTACCTCGGAAAATAATGAAGAAACGACCACTATCCCTTAACTTAAAACAAGAAAATCGACAAAGTGATATAGAAGAAATGGAGGAAGATAAGTGACAAAGCGTGCAAAGAGGGAGATTAGTTTATTTCAATACATTTTAACGATTAGTGGTGTTCAAGTAGGATTCGGTGTCCTTACACTTCCGCGTGAAGTTGCACAAGGAGCGAATACAGATGGCTGGATGTCTATCATTATCGGATGCGCTATCACTACTTTAGTCAGTTTATGTATTGTAAAAATTATGGAAAAGCATCCTGGATATACTTTACTCGATGTGCTGACTCGTTATCTTGGAAAGTGGCTAGGAAGAATAGGAATGATTTTTTGGATTCTATATGCTGTACTTGCAGCCGTTTCCTTAGTTTTTTCCCTCCTGTATGTTATTCACATTTGGATTTTACCTAGATCTCCTATGTTTTTAATTATGATTTTGCTTTCTATTCCAATGCTTATGCTTGCATGTAAAGGTGTACTTATTATTAGTCGCTTTGCCGTCTTCACTGTGATTTTTACCCTTTGGATGCCATTACTATTGTTTATTCCTCTTAAAGATGGTCATTGGATATATCTTCTTCCCTTTCTAAAGGAAGGATGGATACCAGTTGTAACCACAGTGAAATCAACTATCATTGCGTTTCTCGGATTCGAGTTTGCATTCGTCCTTTATCCCTATCTAACTAACAAATCAGCTGCAAAAAAAGGAATCATTATTGCAAATATGATTACGCTATGCGTTTACCTACAAGTTACATTCGTTTCTTTCGTTTATTTTAGCCCAGATGGTATAACTAAGTTTTTATGGCCGACTCTTTCTCTTGTTACACCATTTCACTTTTCATTTCTAGAACGATTTGAAATTATCTTTTTATCATTTTATCTCTTCATTATTTTCGATTCTTGTATTCCTTATATTTTCACTGCTTCAGATGGAATCAATCAATTACTTAACAAAAAAGGGAGTTCATTACCTATTTGGCTTTTATTATTCGGGTGTACTTTCATTCTATTCTTTTATACCCCTTCCTCTTATCAAATAAGTGCATTGCGAGAATTTTGGGGAACTGCAAGTTATTTTATCGTTTTTCTATTCCCAGTCGTATTTCTCTTATACATGACACTTTATCAGCATTGGAAAAGGAGAAAAATTTAAATGAGACGCTTTATTCATTTCACTATACTTTGCTTTCTCATAACCTTATTAACAGGCTGTGGAGATCGGCTAGACTTAGAAAAACAATCCATTTCATTAATTTACGGTTTTGACGCAAAAGCAAAAGGAAAATTAATTGTGTACCACGTAAATCCTATTTTTAATGAAGACGTAGAAAAAAAGTACGAAACACATGAGGCGAAAGTACGTACACCTCGAGAAGCAAAAGCAACGTTTAATAGTTCAAGTGGCGGTTTAGTATCTACAGAAAAATTACAGCTCATTTTATTTAGCACGAAGTTTTTAAAACAAGAAGGAGCTATGCCTTACCTTGATGTTTGGTATCGAGATCCTAAAAACACTGGAAATATGCGCATGGTTGCAGTGGACGGTCCAATTTCTTCCGTTATATATAATAACTTTAAAGATAAGCCTGCACTTCCTGAATATTTAACAGATTTAATTAATACGAACAAACTATACAATCGAACCGCGTTTACGACATTCCATGAATTTCATAGGCAAACGTTTAATAAAGGTATAACACCTGCTATCTCAGAAATAAAAAAAGGTAAAAAAGATGTGATTGTTACCGGCTCTGCACTATTAACTTCTCGCGGAATCTATAAGATGTCTTTAAATCGATATGAAAGTGCCCTTCTTCTTATGTTGCAAAAGAAAGCGAATATACCCGTGTCACTTACACTGAAAATCCCTTCTCATTCAGTTGAAAGTAATAGTCATCTAAAAGATACAGACGGCGACGATTTCGTAACAATAAATGTTCTTAGCTTGAATCGTGACATTCACACAAGCTATAACGATAACCACTTCAAATTTAATATTGCAATGGATTTTAAAGTTTCCGTATCTGAACTTACATTCAACATGGATATAGATAAAGATAGAAAGAAATTAACTTCACTTATTACAAAACAACTAAACAAAGATTTAAATGATTTAATCCACAACATTCAAAAACAGCAACTTGATCCATTCGGATTTGGTGATTATGCGAGAGCGTTTCAATATAAAGAATGGAAAACTGTCGAAGATGATTGGCCAAGTGCCTTTTCAAAAGCTAATGTGAAAGTAACTCCTACTATTAAAATTTTAGAAAACGGGATTATTAAATAATAAAAACACGTTACTTACTCTTATACGTGTAAAGAGTAAGTAGCGTGTTATCATTTTTATTTTGAAGCTTCTTATACAGTTACACTTCTGTTTCTGGCTCTTCGTTTTCCGCTTGTTCCAATCTTTGCTGCTCTGCAAGTTCAGCTGAAATCATTCCATAATAAATTTCTGGATACAATCCAAATATTTGATATACACTTCCTAAAAACGGCATCGGAATCCCTCTTTTCTAAAGTTGTATTGCCACTTTTAAGGATTCCCTATTCATTCATTATACATTCGTTTTTGGCGTTTCCTCTTCATCATAAACGCTTAATAAATTTTGCCACTTTTTATAAGGAGCACTATTTGGATCTACATAACCTTTCGCATACGAACGATCCCACAATTGTTTAATAAACATTTCTTTCTCTTTCTTTGCAACCATATCGGCACCTGTACCGTAATAGTTTTGAAAATACAACTCAATTTCATCAAGGAATAGCCTTAATAATTCATCAGAAGTTTCTTCTAGCGTTGGGTCATATTTTGCTTCACGGTCATACATTAAAATCATATCTAAAATATTATGGACATGCTCTTTACGAAGCCATCTAATATCTTGAGCACCTAATACAAACGGATGTGTATATAAATGTCCGCCCTGTATCATCGCCTTTTCTTGTTCTTCTTCAAATCTAGACAAGATGTTTTCATAAATAAACGGATTATGAAGCAATGCTCTGTGTAATTTATAACTTTCGCTTGAAATATTTTTCCCCATCGACTGAATTAAGAAGCTACGTCCAACGCCGTTATATTGATACACAAACTGGCCATCAACAGCAACTAAACTAATCCAACGATACATATACGCGTATAGAAGAGCGCGATTACATTTATCGTAATCTAACTTCGTTTGCGTTGCATTTAGGTCTGGCATGAATGCTGGCAAGTGCCAGTATTTATCTAAATGCGGCGTTAAACTAGATTTTTTACTATTCAACTTGTTCACACGGCGATAGTAAGACTGAAAATAATCACCTTTATCATTCATAAATCCATTTGCAATATGCCCAGACGAGAGCTTAGGAAAATCTTGCAGTGATAAACCGTAATGCGCACGATAACAAATGACTTCAAATGGTGAAAAAGCTTCATGTACTGTATCTTTTTCTTTAAACATTTCTTGAATTAATTCCTCTTGCAGTTCTTTCTTTAAAGATGGATGTATACCCCAATATTGCAATTCCCTATGATGGGAAACTTTCGGTACAAATGGACTAGCTAAATGGAACAAATCTTCAATTTTTTCACGAACGTATTCATCACGATCACGTTTCTTATAATCCGCTTCTTTTCGTAACGCCTCAACGATATTCAGTTCTAATTTATCACGATAGCGTATTTGTAACTCATCGTAGCAATAACTTAGTATGTGCTCACGATAAAAGTCTTCTACCTTTTTCGATTGAATCTCTTCCGTTTTCGCATCCCTGCAATATTCCCCATATAAACTCATATAAATTTCCGCTGATATATCTTTCGGTAATACACCTAAATTTAAATGTTGCTGCATATCTTGCCATATCTTTTCTTGTAACTTCTCTTCAGCTAATACATATACATTCGTTGGGTTTGTTTTCCCTTCAAATTCCTTGCTTCGCTTTTGAATTTCGAACAATAAATTTTCACGTGTTTCGTGTAAATTATCAAAAAATCTTTCCCAATATTGAATCATTTTATTAACTGCTTGATATAGCGATTGATATACGAGTTCTAATAGCATTTCTTTACGATACTCGTTTAATTTGTGTACGTACTGCGTTACAATATCTTCAAATTCCTTTTTAAATAAACGCTGCTGATTATTAATCATTTTTCCAAACCAGCCTTGTTGCTGCGCGATTTCTACTCGGCGCACAGCTGTTACCGTTCCATCAATATTACTCACATTAAATTTCTTATCGTAGTTTTGAATTACATTACGCTTTTGTTCATTATTTTCATGTAGTCGATTCATTTTCTCTACTAACTGCTTTCGAATTTCATATAACATAAAACGAGCGGATACTGGATGAACAGGATCTGTTTTCTTTAAAAACCATGTATTTAGTTGATATGACTGTCCCTCAGAACCACTTGGTGAAAAACGGTCTGATTCAATCATGTCATATAAAAGTGTCGTTACATGTTCATGTACACGGCTCGGAATCGCATACGCATATAAACGAACTGCATGATCCACCCTTGCTACTTCACCTTTCATTTGTTCCATCAATTTCAGTTTCGCAGCTGAAATTTTACACTCATGCTGTAGACGGTTTAATTCCTCATCTTTTTGCACCGTACGCTGTACATAGCTTTCTACAGCTTCTAAAAACAGTTTAGATTTCGCAACTCCAACCTTACCACCTTCTGCTCCTTCACGCGTCTCATTATACATTTGTCTATAGAAAATATGAGCCTGTTCTGGACGAGTAGCAAGATGTTCTAAGTCTTCTAAATAACTTTTCCCACGCTCTGGCTTTTCACGTTGCATACCACGTTTTACATCTTGATCGTATCTTTGTTTCTTCTCTTGAAACAGTTGATCTAAATGAAGCCACGATTCATCTAAACCTTGCACTGCCCATTTTAAAGCACAATATTTTAACACGTGCTCGTATGGATAAATAATTTTTGCCGTTCCTGCCCCGCAATATCGCCCTTTGCCGCTTGATTCTGCTAATTGCTGAATTTGATTATCTTCCTGTGCGAAATGATTTGCAGACATCGGACTAAATAACTGTAAATAAATCGTATTTGCCATTTGCTCCATATAATCTGATAAATTATGCAGATGGTGTCCATGTAAGTTTTCGTAATCGTATAAGAAACAATAATTGTACGGTAAATGATGTTGTTTAATCGTATGATTCGTTCTTCCATCTTCATCTACTTGATCAGGACGATATTCTAATTCAATTGTAACGCCACCGCGTTTAGATAGTTCCCCCGTAGAACCGAGTGTAATCGCATGTAATTCTTTTAACGAGGCATAGCCGTTTGCTTGCACCGTTTCAAACTCTTTCGCACTAACCGTTCTCGTTTTCACTAAAACGTCCGGCATTAAAAACGCACCACGTATTAAAATGTTGTGATGTTGCAGTTTTTTCCGAAGCATTTCACGTAAATATAATGCAATTTGTAGAAACATCCCTGAACCTGTTCCGCCGGCTAGTGATGTTACTATAATGACACGCACTCCATATTCTGTTTGATCGCTTGTAACCGGAAAAATCTTCTCAATTTCTTGCCAAAAGGATGTTAGTTTATCTTCTTTCATCGCAGCACGTAACGCTAAACGAGAAATGACACGTAACTGTCCTGCCCCTTCTGTCAATGGTTTATCAAGTATTGTCGGGTCCATCGGAAACCACTCTGGAATCGTTGGATCGCCTGCAATATACTCTCTTGGCGTTTTACTCGAACTCGTTTGCGTCTTAAACTTTCGAATATGATCAAATTTACTCAAAGTATTCACATCTGTATCAAATACGTGCATTGCTACTTTTTTTCGGCGTTCCTCAGGTAGTCTTTCATATATTTGATGTGTCACAGTACTACCGATTCCACCTAAACCAATTAATATCGTTGGAACTTGTAACGTCATGTGAACCACCTTCCTATTCTTGCTTGTTTGAAAAGAGGAGGGAAAGCTAAAATCCCCCTCTTTGCCCTATCTACTATTCACATTCGTACCTGTAAATTTCTTTACCATACCCTCTATCAATTACTAAAAGTTCATTTGGATATAGTGTCTTATGTTCCATTCCAACCTCATCCTCTGTTATAAACATCCCATCAATAATCATTCCTACTACTTGTGACTCTTTCGCCACAAATATCGATTTCGATCCTTTCTTTGCTATAAACGTAACGGATTGCACGGTCTTTCTTTCTGCTCGGAATGGAATGCCAAAATAGTGTTTCCACCATTTATTTTTAAGTAACTCTGGTTCAGATTGATATAACCAATCTTTCGCTACCTCTTGATCCCATTCGTAATATAATAGTGCTTTCCGGTGAAATCTTGGACGAACAATCCATCCTAAAACAATTATTCCTACTACTAACAGTAATAAAGTGATAGGAATAACAAACTTAAAAATAAGCGCATATTTTTCATAAAACGGTGCATTTTGAATATGAAGTGATATACTTTTCTTTACTTCTTGTAATTTTGAATCCTGCACTACGATGGTAGCTTCTACGGTGCCGGTATCTGTAAAATTGAATGTGTCGGAGTAATGAGGTCGAGGATAAATATAAATTTGATTACCATGTTGTTTTATTTCATAGTTGATTGATTGTTTAGATGTGACACCAGTAGATTTTATTAGTTTCTTTACAGCCTCTTCTGTCATCGGCTTATCATCTAACTGTGGTTGTATAATAAAGGGTTTACTATTCTCTAAATTTGTTACTTTTTCTTCATAATCTTTCGTTATCGTTTGCAGTGATAATTTTGGTTTTTCCGTCACTTCGATTTTAAATTCTTTCGTCTGTCTGTAAAATCCCTTTATATTCATATGAACTTTCCCGCGCACTAACCCTTTATCAATCTTCTTTTCGTAGTAAAATACATGTTTTTTATCATCCCACTTCATCGCGTACTGTTTTCCGTCTATTTCTACTTCTGCCTGAAAATATGAAGACTGAATTGGCAATTCCGTAGGCTTCGCTTCAATAACAGCGGTAACACCTTCGTACATTTCTTCCACATTTTTTTGACTACGATCATCTTTGTCATAAGTAGAAACAGTATAGTTAAGCGCCGGTTCAACTAGTACTTGTAGTCCTTCTTTCTCAATATCCTGGTCCACCTCTATCGTATAAGTTCCTGGTTTAATAACTTCCTGATTTTCCGTACTGATATGAACTATATTTCCGAATAATTTCGCTTCTCCTGGTGCATGTATGGAATAAGAAGATTGTAATTGTAACGGTTTAGAAATTTGTGTGACCTGATAATTAGACAAAGAAGGCGATTGTCGTACAAGCGTCATACGCTTTAATGGAAATGGTGTTGTAATCTCTACTTTCTTCCCTACTACTTTCGTTTTTACAATCGATTCAACAGAAGAGAACGGATCACGATTTGCAACTAATGCTGCCACTTGATTGACGCTTTTTACAATACCATCCTCTCCACTAGATGGCATCGTAACTCCGTTTATCTCTTTTTTCCATATTTCTTTAAACGTATTTAGTTGCGCCTTTTCTTGCTGTCCTAAATCCTCTTCCATCGTAATTAAAACCGGATGTAATGATATCTTTTTTACATCCATTTCTTTCTTAAACTGTGCTAACTTCTGCAAGATTTGTTCTTTTCCGCCAACCTTATCTTTTTCTAAATCATTAAATGCCCCGTCAGTTAAGACAATAAGCCAAAATTCACGTTTTCCATCTATATCTGCTTCCTTTTTTATAGATTGTATCGCCGTTTCTACTGCGCTAAACGGAGTATTTAAATACGTTTTCCATGCTCCAATTCCCTCGATTTCCGTTTGTCTCTTATCCTTCGTTAACGAAATGTTTAATGGATCATTCGGCTTGCTCATTGGAACATACGAAAATTTATCTTTTTCATCTAATAGCGCAACTAAACTTTGCAAAGCGTAATTGGCATATTTCCAGCGATCGTTATTTCTCATGCTGCCCGAATCATCATATACAAGTGAAACGACCCTTTCCTTTGCCTCCTCTCCTTTTGCAAAAGTCCAAAAAGGATGTAACCATATAAATAGAAACAACATGAATGTGGCACAAATTCGAATTTTCATGATGAGGCTTCGCCACCTTTGTAGACAAATTCCTATGTTTAAATTTATGAGAGGAAACAAGATATATGACTTGTATTTTAGGACAACTAACACAGCATAACTTTATTATGTAAACAGTTATAAAAACTGAATATTATTCCTTCTAGCGTTTTCTATCCGATACTATAAGTAAAAAAGCCTGTTTAAGCTCTACACTTAAAACAGACTTTTCCTACTTTTTATATTGAAAACAAATATCAAAAAGTTTGATTTTAAATTAACACATCACTTCAATTGTAAATCCACCAGGTGCTTCAACATAAAACGTATACGCATGTGCACGTTTAGGAGGCTCGACCAAAAATCCATCCTCCTTCAATCTTTGATTCATCTTATTCACTTGTTCTTCACTTTCTTGAGGAAACCCTACATGAAATGTTTGCGGATAATGTACGTCTTTCCCTTTCATTAACGTTAATGTAAACTCATCATTATCACGCATAACTGCAAAGCCATTTCCCCTTGCTCCGCTACAAGTTAAACCGAAATATTTTTCTAAAAACTCTCTAGTAACTGCTACATCTGAAACTGTTAAATTAAGATG
>NZ_BOQB01000091.1 GCF_018332475.1 Bacillus sanguinis
GTTCAGTTTTCAAAGAACTTTTCCGCCGCTTCAGAAGCGACTTCATCATATTAACATCTTCATTTTTCGATGTCAACTAAGTTTTAAAATTTCTTTTTGTCGTTTTCTGCGTTTCTGCATCAGCGACGTTTATTAATATACCATCATGATTTTGAAATAACAAGTGTTTTTTTAAAAAAAACACAAAAAAATATCCACTCTACTTTCTTCTATATAAAGACACCTCAGCCCCTCTACGGAAAACCACTATTTAAATTGTATATCAATACACTCTAATTAACCAAACTCTATTTCATAATCCCTTCCTAGATTTTCATTCTCTTCTATATTAAAACCCTGATCATTTTCCTCTCTATAATCAATCCACACTAAAAAATAGATTCACCTCTTCAATTAGCATGTTTACTTCCTAATAAAGTGAATAAGCTGATTTTTGGTTTAGTTCCTCCACACAAACTATTAGTTGAACGAATCAGTTGTTTACAAGCAGCTCGACTCCAACTGAATTTTAAGGCAAGAACCTTATCGCCCAGCCAATAGCGGAATACATAACGAAATTCCAACAAAAACACTAACTCAATATTATTGTTAGAATTTTTTTACATTTAATTAATGAAAAATATCCATTTTTTGTTATATAGTAAGAAAGGACGTACTCAACTATAAATAAACCAATGGAGGAATCACTTTATGGATAGGTTAACGAAGTTTTCATTAAAAAACCGCGCCGCTGTTATCATCATGGTTTTTCTCGTTTCCATACTTGGCGTTTATTCCGGCTCTAAATTACCTATGGAATTTTTACCTAGCATCGATAATCCCGCGGTCACTGTCACAACCTTATCTCCAGGACTCGACGCTGAAGCAATGACGCAAGAAGTAACTGACCCCCTCGAAAAACAATTTCGGAATTTAGAACATGTCGACACCGTCACCTCTTCTACGCATGAAGGATTATCGCGCATCGATATCGCGTATACATCAAAAGCAAATATGAAAGATGCAGCACGCGAAGTTGAAAAAGTCATTAATACAATTAAATTACCTAAAGATGCAACGAAACCCGTAGTGAGCCAGTTAAATACTTCTATGATTCCACTCGCTCAAATTGCGATCCAAAAGCAAAACGGATTTTCAAAAGCAGATGAAAAACAAATCGAAAAAGAAATCGTACCACAGCTTGAAAGCATTGACGGTGTTGCCAACGTTATGTTTTTCGGAAAATCAGCTTCTGAATTATCTATCATACTAGATCCAAACCAATTAAAAGATAAAAATATAACAACCGAGCAAATATTAAAAGTTTTACAAGGAAAAGAAACGTCCACTCCAGCTGGAGCCATTACCGTTAATAAAGAAGAATATAACCTTCGCGTCATTGGGGATATAAAAAATGTAGATGATATTAAAAACATTACCGTTGCACCTCAAATAAAATTGCAAGATGTTGCTCAAATTGAACTTAAACAACACTACGATACAATCTCACATATAAATGGAGAAGAAGGTACCGGATTAATCATCATGAAAGAGCCAAGTAAAAATGCAGTTGCAATCGGAAAAGAAATCGATAAAAAAATCAAAGATATAAGTAAACAATATAAAGATCAGTTTTCCATTAAACTTTTAGCATCAACTCATGAGCAAGTTGAAAATGCTGTTACTAGTATGGGAAAAGAAGTAATCCTTGGTGCAATTGCTGCAACTCTAATTATCTTAATCTTTTTACGCAACTTCCGAACAACACTCATCGCTGTTGTCAGTATTCCATTATCTATTTTATTAACACTCTTTTTACTACACCAATCTAACATCACACTTAACACACTAACTCTTGGTGGTTTAGCTGTTGCAGTTGGACGTCTCGTCGATGATAGCATCGTTGTCATTGAGAATATTTTCCGTCGTTTACAAAAAGAATCTTTCTCTAAAGGTATTATTCTCGATGCAACGAAAGAGGTCGCCGTCGCAATTACTTCTTCTACTTTAACAACGGTTGCTGTTTTCTTACCTATCGGTCTCGTATCAGGGGTAATCGGAAAATTAATGTTACCTATGGTATTAGCAGTTGTATATTCTATATTATCCTCTTTAATCGTCGCACTAACAGTTGTTCCACTTATGGCTTTTTTACTACTCAAAAAAACAAAGCACAGAAAGCCAAGTTCTTCACCACGATATATCGCTACATTAAAGTGGGCTCTTTCGCATAAATTCATTATTCTACTTACTTCTTTTTTATTATTCGCAGGATCAATTGCAACCTATGTATTACTACCGAAAGCGAACATAAAATCTGAAGACGACACAATGTTATCTATTAACATGACTTTCCCAGCTGATTACGCTCCTGAAACACAAAAACAAAAAGCCTTTGATTTCGAAAAGAGGCTACTTTCTAATTCGGACGTAACGGATGTTATTTTACGAATAGGATCTAGCGCAGAAGATGCACAATGGGGGCAAACGACAAAAAATAATCTCGCAAGTATATTGGTAGTCTTCAAAAAAGGTTCTGATATCGATCAATATATTAAAGAGTTAAAAAAAGAACAGAAAACTTTTGAGCCCGCTGAACTTGATTATATAAAAATGAGTTATTCAAGCTCTGGCGGCGGCAACAATTTGCAATTTAACGTAACAGCCACTAACGAAACGAATTTAAAAGAGGCTGCTACTATCGTAGAAACAAAACTAAAAGATATAAGTGCTCTCTCTAAAGTAAAAACGAATTTAGAAGAATCTAAGAAAGAATGGCAAATTCACGTCGATCAAACAAAGGCCGAACAACTAGGATTAACTCCAGAATTAGCAGCACAACAAGTAGCATTCCTTATGAAGAAATCACCTATTGGTGAAGTTTCAATCGATAATGAAAAAACTACTATTATGATAGAACACAAAAAAGAAAACATCACTAAACGCGAAGATATTTTAAATACAAACATACTATCACCTATTAATGGACCAATTTCTTTAAAAGACATTGCAACGATTTCAGAAAAGCAACTTCAAACAGAGGTCTTCCATAAAGATGGGAAAGAAACGATTCAGATTACTGCCGAGGCATCAAATGAAGATTTAAGTAAAGTGAGCGCAGAGGTAAACGAAACGATAGCTAACTTAGATTTACCTAGCGGTGCAAAAGTAACTATTGCAGGCGCAACTGAATCTATGCAAGAGAACTTTACAGATTTATTCAAAATTATGGGGATTGCGATCGGGATTGTATATTTAATTATGGTTATCACCTTTGGACAGGCGCGCGCTCCTTTTGCAATTCTATTCTCCTTACCACTAGCTGCTGTTGGCGGTATTTTAGGATTAATCATTTCAGGAACACCCGTTGATGTAAATTCCTTGATCGGCGCATTAATGTTAATCGGGATTGTCGTTACAAACGCTATTGTATTAGTAGAAAGAGTGCAACAAAATCGGGAACACGGAATGGAAACAAGAGAAGCCTTACTAGAAGCGGGATCTACTAGATTACGTCCAATTATTATGACAGCTATAACAACAATCGTTGCTATGCTTCCTCTTCTATTTGGTCAATCGCAAGCCGGAAGCATGGTATCAAAAAGTCTTGCCGTCGTTGTTATTGGTGGTTTAGCAGTCTCAACCGTTCTGACATTAGTAGTCGTTCCAGTTATGTATGAACTATTAGATAAAATCGGAAGAAAAAGACGCTCTCGTAGAAAAATAAGCACTTCTACAGAAACAACTGATATTTAAAAGAAAAGCGTTATCTTCATTCATGAAGATAACGCTTTTTCTCTATCTAATCATAGAATCCATCATTTTTTCCACATACCGCTCTAGAGGTTTACTAGAATCCACAATAAGATATTCACTATTTAAAGGTCTTTTACTACCATCTAACCACTTTTTAAAAGCTACCTCCGAATCCACTCGTCCAATCTGACTGACCATACGCTTACTTGTTTGCAGCCTATTATTAATCTCTTCCATATCATTAAGATAGCATTCGATATATTTATATTTTACACCATGTTTATTAGACAGCTTCATTCCCTTTTCAACCATCCCATCATATAAAGTGAAACTTTAATCAGCAGGGGTTGTCCATCCCCCACTGATTATTAGTTGAACCAATCGGGCTTTTACGGGCAGTTGATCCCCCACCTAACTTCTTTGCTTTCGCTGAATTTTGAGGTGGGATCTTACTGCCCGTTAAATGCGGGATAAACATGGACTATCCAATATCACACTATGCCCTTGGTCTAAATAAGAATCAATCAAAACCCATTCAACATCGTATGATACTCCTCCAACAACCGTCGATTCAATCCCTTTCATTTCTAACGATTGTAACAATGCCGATTTCAAAACGTCATGATCTACAATTACAGCACCTGTTAACTTCGCTATATACTTAGAAACTGTCGATTTTCCCGATCCAGGAAATCCTGACATTTGCAGAAAAAACAAATTAACTTCCCCCTCTCATCCGCACTATTCATCTATATAATCAATTACAAATTCAATACTCCTTACATCCATTCCTTCTATATTAAAATACAAAAAGAACTCCCTACTTATAAATAGAGAGTTCCTCTTTGTATTTTATGCCGCTTTTACTTTCTTCGTCGTTTTACTTTTTCTTTTCGTTCCTGTAAAACGTTTGTGCAATACAGATGCTACTAAGCGTGAAATAACATTGAATAGTAACACCATAATAATTAATACAGCTGCAGATTTTGTCGCAATCAATTTCGCATCCGGAATAACCCCTTCGGAATTTAACTTCCAAATATGAACCGCTAATGTTTCAGCTGGTCTAAATGGATTTAAAGGATGCGCAGGACTTGAGAAGTCCGCTGCTGAATTTAAAATCGGGGATGTTAAACCTGCTGTGTAAATCAACGCTGCTGCTTCACCAAATATACGACCGGCCGCTAAAATAATACCTGTAATAATTTGCGGTAATGACGACGGAATAATAATACGAGCGATTGTTTGCCACTTCGTTGCACCCAATCCAAGACTTGCCTCTTTTACATTATGAGGAACTTCTGAAATCGCATTTTCACAAACACGCGTTAAACCCGGTAAGTTTAAAATAGTTAAAGCAAGAGCACCACCCATTACTGTGTATCCCCAGCCTGTCATTGTAACGAACACTAACAAACCGAATAAACCAACAACAATAGAAGGTAAAGACGCCATTGTCTCAATACACAAACGAACAAAATTTAAAAAACGCCCTTGTTTTGCATACTCTGCTAAATATATTCCAGCACCTAACCCAAGAGGAATAGATATAACAAGCGTTATAACAAGCATGTAGAAGGAGTTGAATAACTGCGGACCAATCCCACCACCAGCTCTTGTATTACTTGGTTCTCCAAACAAGAAATTAGGATCCCAAAATCCCCATCCCTTTTGCAGAATTTCAAACACTAAGAATACTAGCAGAGCTACAACTAAAGCTGCAACTGCATAAAAGACACCTGTCCAAACTTTATTTACCGTTCTTGCATTCATTATTATCGCTCACCTCTTTGCCCAATCGCTCGAATTACTAAAATAAACAGGAATGAAATAACAAGTAAAATCATCGCTAAAGTCCATAGCGCATTGTTCCAAGCAGTTCCGTTCAATGTATTTGTCATGTCCATTGTCAAAATACCAGTTAACGTTGCTGTCGGACTATATATTCCTTCTGGTAATTTAATTGTGTTCCCGATTACCATTTGAACCGCTAATGCTTCACCAAAAGCACGCGCTAAACCTAAAACAACACCTGTTAAAATCCCTTTTTTCGCAGCAGGAACAATCACTCGGCTAACCGCTTGCCATTTCGTTGATCCTAGACCATAAGAAGCTTCTAAATAATCAAACGGAACAGAGCGTATTGCATCAGAAGCGATACTAGCAATAGTAGGTAAAATCATAATACTTAATACAACAATACCTGCAATTAAACTAAAGCCCACTCCCCCGAACGAATCACGTAATAGTGGCACTAAAATTGTAACCCCTAATAATCCGTATACAACCGAAGGAATACCAACTAATAATTCTAAAACAGGCTTCAATACTTTATTTCCAAACTTCGGCGAAATTAAATTCATGAATATAGCAAGAGCTATAGCAATTGGCGCACTAATAATAACCGCACCTAACGAAACAACTGTTGAACCTACAATGAAAATCAAAGCCCCAAAGGTTCCTTCGTCAGCATTTGGATTCCATTTTGTCGATGTTAACATCTCAGTAAATGAAATACCGCTTTGTGTAAAAGATTGAATACCTTTACCGCAAATAAACGCAATAATAGCTAATGTAATTAAAACAATAAAAATACCACAAAACGTAACAAGCGATCTTCCTATATATTCACTTTTCACGTAATTAATTTGTTTTTTCCCCTTCATCACAGGTCAGACCCCACTTCATAGATTGAAATGAACAGGACTGGCCTTGCAGCCAGCCCCATAAACTTTATTACTTATTTAATTTAGACATTGGGATATAACCCATATCTTCTACTTGCTTTTCAAAGTCTTTACCTTTTACATAATCAATGTAAGCTTTCGTTGCTTCTTTCGCTTCACCTTTTGTTACCATGTACTCGTAAGACCAGAATGGATATTTACCAGACGAAATGTTTTCAACTTTCGGTTCAGCACCATCAATTTTCACTGTTTGTAGTGCACCTTTTTTGTCGCCAACCATGTAAGACATCGCTAAATAACTTACCGAACCTGGAGTAGAGTTAATCGCTTGCTCTACTGCACCGTTAGAATCTTGTGTTGTACCAGTTCCATCGTTAATCTTCGCATCTTTCATAACTGTCTTTTCAAATGTAGCACGTGTACCAGATGAAGCCGGACGGTTAATTACGTTGATTTTTTCATCTTTCCCGCCTACCTCTTTCCAGTTTGTTACTTTTCCAGTGAAGATATCTTGTACTTGTTGCACTGTTAAGTTATCAACTTTTACATCTTTATTTACGACAAGTGCGAATGCAATACCCGCAACCTTGTTATCTACTAATTCTTTCGCTTTTTCAGCATCTTTTATTTTATCTCCTGATGGAACATCTGAATTACCAATTTGTACTGCACCCGATGCTACTTGGTTAATCCCAGTTCCACTACCGCCACCTTGCACTTGAATAGAAACTTTTGAATTTTTCTCCATGAATTTCTTTCCAGCTTCCTCCGCAAGAGGTAGAAGAGCTGTAGAACCAGCTGCTGCAATCGTACCTGATAATTCTTGTTTTGTATTATCGCTTCCTTTAGCAGTTTCTTTACTAGCTGTATCATCTGCTTTCCCACATCCAACTAACGCTCCTGCCACCACTAAAGCCGCTAAAGAAAATTTAATACCTTTTTTCATAACCATGTCTTGTACCCCCATTTGGATTATCACTTTTCGAATTCATTTTCTTTCGAACACAAATTCATTGTAGGACAACAATATTATGTGAGTGTTAAGCAATTTTTAATTTTAAGTAAATGACGATAATAACCTTTAAAAGCTAGGAATCCCAAGATTTATAGTTAAAAACCCCAACAAAACCCACACTAATTAAGTTGTAATGTAAATTTATTCTTAACAATGTAAATTAAATGTAAATGTTTTTCACTCTTTTCCCCTTCTGATTAAAAATACATT
>NZ_BOQB01000092.1 GCF_018332475.1 Bacillus sanguinis
GCTTGCTTCTTTTTATTTTGTAGAAACTTCACCTTCAGCTTCTGTTTGCGGAATATAGTAACCGATTATACCACCGATGATTGCTGGGATAATCCAGCCGATTCCTAAGTTATAAAAAGGAATGGTGTGTACGATATTAGCAATAAAGTTTGGTATCATTTCCACATTATCAAGTGCATGAATACAGCTAATAATGAATGCAGCGATCATTGCTCCGATGTAGACAGAAGGTTTACGTTTCGTATATTTATCGATAAATGATACGAAAATTAAAATGATTGTAATTGGATACAAAATGATTAATACAGGTAAGGTAATTTTAATTAATAAACTTAAGCCTAAGTTTGAAATCATGAAGCTAAAAATACAAACGTATAGTACGAGCTTTTTGTAAGAAACATTAGTTAGCACTGTTGCGAAATAGTTGGCGAATGCACTTACAACACCGATTGCTGTCGTTAAACAAGCGAAGATAATGGCGATACTTAATAAAATATTACCGCTTGTCCCAAAGAATTGGTACATAACAGTAGCTAATAGTTGACCACCGTTCTCAAATTGTCCTAGATTGCCATTTGAAGCGCCGATATAACCTAGTAGGAAATAAACAATTGTTAAGAATAGAGCGGCAATGCTTCCGCAAATAATTGTATATTTCGCAATCGATTTCTTCTCTTGTATACCGTTTTGACGAATTGCATTTACAACAATTGTTGATAATACGAGAGCACCAATTGCATCTAACGTTAAAAATCCTTCAAGAAAACCTTTGAAAAATGGGATTTCTTTATAGTCACCAATAGGTTCTGCAAATGTTCCTGGTGAAAGAATCGCTTTTGTTGCCATAATTGCAATAATCCCAAGTAAAATTGGCGTTAATATTTTTCCGATATGATCTACTAATTTTGATGGATTTAATGATAAGAAGTAAACGACTGTAAAGAAAATCGCGCTAAAAATTAACATAGAATACCATTGATCTGGGAAAAGTGGTGCAATCCCAATTTCGTAAGATACAGATCCAGTTCGTGGAATAACAAATAGTGGGCCGATTGAAAGATAAATAATGATAGCGAATATTGCTGCGAATTTTGGATGAACACGGCTTGCTAAAGTGTTGAAACTACCACCGGCAAGGGCAACAGCGACGATAGCTAGTAAAGATAAACCGACGTCTGTAATAATAAATCCTGTAATGGAAATCCACATATTTTCTCCGGAAGAAAGACCAAGAAGGGGCGGGAAAATCATATTACCAGCACCGAAGAAAACTGCGAATAGTAATAAACTAATCGAAAGTATTTGCGCTGGTTTTAAAGTTGTACGCATATAAAGAAAATCCTCCTAATGAGTGTTTTTGTCGAAAATTCAAATAATTTGTCGAGTAACTGTTACTATTTTAAAGGTCTGATGACTAGAAAGCAATAGGGAATTTTGAAAAAATTAAAAAATAATACATTAAATCGAATAAATATACTATTTATATGTTTAATAGGAAGGATTTAACTTCAAACGTAAAAAAAACACATATCGCTAAGATACGTGTGTTAAAAATAAATTTTTCGATCGCGTTCTTCTTTTAAAATTTCTACAGCTTCTCGGAAACGTTGTGAATGGACAATTTCTCGTTCACGTAAAAAGCGTAAGCTATCATTTATGTCGGGATCGTCTGATTGATTAATGAGCCATTGATATGTGGCACGTGCTTTTTCTTCAGCGGCAATATCTTCGTATAGGTCGGCAATCGGATCACCTTTAGCTTGTATATAGGTTGCAGTAAATGGAACACCGGCTGCGTTATGATAATGAAGTGCACTATCATGATCAACATAATGAGGGTCAAGTCCAGCAGCTTTCATTTGTTCAGGAGTTGCATCTTTCGTTAGTTTATAAACCATCGTAGCAATCATTTCAAGATGCGCAAATTCTTCTGTGCCAATATCGGTAAGGAGGCCAATGACTTTATCAGGAATTGTATAACGCTGATTTAAGTAACGGAGTGCAGCAGCTAACTCTCCATCTGCACCGCCGTATTGCTCAATCAATAATTTTGCAAGCGCTGGATTACAAGTTCCTACTTTAACAGGGTATTGTAATTTTTTTTCATAAATCCACATAGTTTCTCTCCTTTATATTTGCCATGGCCAAGGACCTTTACTCCATTCCCAAGGGGCATTAGAATAGCTATTTCCATACTGTTGAAGTGGTCCATATTTTTCTTCCATCTGTTGTTTTAGTACTCTTCGTTTATAGGAAAAGTCATTAAATTGGTTAATAGCTGCTGTATCGTCTGGATGGGTGTCTAAGTAAAGTGTTAGTTCGACTAGTACAAAGTCTAATTCTTGGAGATTCTCTAAAAGTCGATAATATTCTTCTGGTAGTGGCTGGTTCACGTCAGTCGTCACCGCCCTTTTTTATAAGGATTTTCGTAATAGTCATAAAAAACAGGCCATAAAGTTCCTTTTTGTAGTGCTTCTTTCGGTGAGAATTGTGGCAAATTTGGCGGTTGAAAACCTAAATATAAATTAGGAGGGGTAGAGTAATATTTTTTACCAATAGGAGGACAAGGATCTTGAGGACTATGATATGGCACATATGATTTCATATATTTATCCATTAATAAACCTCCCTATATTCTTCATCACTACGTATTGTATTCAGACATAATAGGCATTTATGACACATATAAAAAGGTAATAGGTACAGGGGGAATGAATGTGGGGCAATGTATTGTATTAGAAGTGAAGAACTTAAAGGAAACTTTGTATTTTTATGAAGGGATTTTAGGAATTAAACCTAGTTTAGAAAGACCTCAATTAGATGTAACAGGGGTTTGGTATGATGCTGATTCAACGAGAATTAGTTTTGTCATGAATCGCATGTTAGGTGGGCGGGAAAAAAGTGTTACAGATTCATGTGAGGTTTTAACATTTACGATTTCTAACATAGAGAAATTGAAAAAGAAGCTAGCGTTTTATGAAATTTTATATACAGAAAATGAATGTGCGAGGAGTATTGTAGTACAAGACCCAGATGGATATAAACTTCAAGTGGTAGAGAAGGATGAATAAACGGAGGGGATTTGGTGGAGAGAAATTATGAAGAAAGTGCGTTGTTTGAGCATCAATTTTGGCTAAAAGTACTGAGTGATCATGCGCAATTTTTACTTGATGCGTTAGCTCCAAAGGAAAAAGAAGATATAAAAAAAGCTACTTATTTTGTTGAGCTATTTACGAATCTGTTAAATAAAGTTCGTAATGTGAATCTCGTGGCATTTTCCAAAGAGGCGGAACAAGCAGCTAAGGAGATTCGGACGTTTAAATTAAATATTATACAGAAACAGTTGGAAGGGAAAATTACAATTCATTTTACGCCAACTTTTATTAATCATATGGTAAACGAAGTGGAAGAGTATATAACGGTTTTAGAGTTTTTGAAGAAGGGGGAAGTTCCACCTGTTTTTCATGAACTGCATTATCATCTCGTTTGGTTAACGGATGCGGCAGGTCATGCGGGCTCTATTTCTGGTGGGCTAGATCTTGTTGAAAAAAGGTTGAAAGAGAAAAGTGAAGAATTCGAGAAGCACTTTGAACAATTTTATTTGAAGGCAGTTGAAATGACGGGGTATTTAAGAACAGAGCTTCATCATTTTCCTGCATTAAAGAAGTTTACAAAAGATGTTTCACTTGAACTAAAATTATTTTCACATTTTTTACATGAAGTTGAAGAATTGGAGTTATCAAATGAAATATTAAGTGCATTATCAGCAAGAATGGCAGATCATATGGCAAGAGAGGAATGTTATTATTTATTAAAATTAGCCCAATCATCTGGACTCGAAATGCCGAAATGTAATCCGCTTTAAAGAAAAAGAGGTCAATTTTATTTGGCCTCTTTTTCTGTTTTATTGTCTCTTTTTATTTTTGCTTGTTCAATACTTGCCTGTAATGTCTCCATAATATTGATGATGTTTGGAGCAGGAGAGATGGTTTCCGTTTTTTCTTGTTCTTCAATTTTATTTTCGATTAATTCGGTAAGAGCTTCTTTATATTCGTCTGTATATAACTCTTGTTCGAAAGGGTTTGTAAGATGGTGAATTAAGTTGATTGCTGCGGTGAGTTCTTGTTTTTGAATCGGATAATTTTCGTTACTTGGTAAGTTAGGTATATTTGTTATATCGCGAATTTCATTAGGATAGTGAATAGTTTGCAACATAAGCCCATCTTCAAAGTTACGGATAATAGCTAAATGTTGTTTTTTTCTAATGGAAATATGGATAAGACCAAGTTTATTCGTACGTTCAAGAGCTTCTTTTAATAATAAATACGATTTTTCGTGTCCTGGAGTAGGACCTATAAAATAAGAACGATCATAGAGAACAGAATCAATTTCGTTATTTTGGATAAAAGATATAATACGAATAGATCGTGGTTCGTGAGCTTTTTGCAACGCAGATAATTCTTTTTCATCCATAATAATGTACTTATGAGGTGCGTATTCATAGGCTTTTACAATATCTTTATCATCAATTTCTTCATCCGTACAATCAGGAGCGAATTTTTTATATTTAATAGGTGTTAAGCATTCTTTATGAAGGCTTAAAAATTTTATATCGTTTTCTTCTACAGCGCTATATAGTTTAATTCCTATATTTAATAGTCCAAGTGAAAGTGCACCTTTCCATACGGTATGCAAATGAAACCTCTCCTTTCATTCAAAAATGATTATGTATATTATGAGATAGTAAGAAATTTCCTATACGTTTTTTGTTTTTACGGAAGGTTAAGCAGGAGGGATTGGGATATAAAATATATTGACAAGCCCTCCAAAATATTTTAATGTGATTGTATAAAATTGTGTATATAAAGGGGAGTAACTTATTACAGTAAAGTCGTCATTACAGGGAGAAACCCTCGGCTTTATTGGCAACGTTTCGTTGTTAGTGAGACCTTTACCAGCAATGGTAAAGGCCCCTTCTTGTCTTTTTTAGGACCCTTACCATATTTGGTAGGGTCCTTTTTGTATACAAAGAGAGGAGAAATAAAAATGAAAAAACTTATTAGTAGATTAAGAGTTGTATTTCATGTTCGCCGTTTCGTTCCATTCCTATTTGACTTTTTTACTTCAAAAGAGGTTTCAATAAAGAAGAAAATCTTATCCGTTGCTTTTTTAGTTGGTTATGTAGCGATGCCGCTCGATTTAATTCCAGACTTCTTACCGTTTATCGGTATTTTAGATGATATTGGAATTGTGTTGTTTATTTTGAACCGAATTGTCAAAATGGCGCCAGTGCAATTGCAAGAAAAGCATAATGTAAATATCGGATAGGAGTTAAAAATATGGAGCAAATTATTTTAGATATAATTGAGTTTTTAAAGCAGTTTTCTTATTTTGGAGTTGTACTAGCTTTAACGTTTGAATTTATTCCAGCAGAAGTCGTTTTGCCTATGGTTGGATATTGGGTGTATGAGGGAGATATGAATTTTTGGCTAGCTGTATTAGCTGGGACACTTGGCGGAACGACAGGACCATTAACGTTATACGCACTCGGTTATTACGGTGGTCGTCCTCTATTAATAAAATACGGGAAATACTTCTTTATTAAAGAAGAACAAATTCAAAAAGCAGATGATTTCTTTGAGAAATATGGACCAGTTGTAGCATTTGTTGGACGCTTTGTACCTGGTGTTCGAACGCTTATTTCTGTTCCATGTGGTATGGCGAAAATGAACATATGGAAATTTAGCATCTATACATTTGTAGCAATGTTCCCGTTAACGACTTTATATGTCTATTTTGGAATGAAATTAGGTCCGCATTGGGAAAAAGCGGCGGATGTTGTGGGGCAATATATGTTACCGATACTAGGAGGCGTTCTGCTTATCGTGGCTAGTATCTTTGTCTATAAATATATGAAAAAAAGAAAAAAAACGGAATCTATCTAGTCATTTGAATATTTTTTGAAAATAGATGAATAGTACAGGCAAAAGACTCTAAAGGACATACACATATAGGGAATATAAAAGAGAGAGGGGAAACAACTATGTCTTGTGAGTGCTCAGGGACAGCATTAACTTGCTGTCCAGATAAAAATTATGTACAAGATAAAGTGTGTAGTCCGTGGTCTGCTACTGTAGTTGCAACAGCAATTGATAATGTTCTCTATACAAATAATATTAGCCAAAACGTAGTGGGTACTGGTTTTGTTAAATATGATGTTGGTCCAGGTCCAATTACTGTAGAAGCTCTTGATTCTGCTGGGGCTACAATTGATACACAAACATTAAACCCCGGAACTAGTATTGCTTTTACGTATCGCCGCTTTGATAGTATACAAGTTGTGTTACCTGCAACACCTGCTGGAACGTATCAAGGAGAATTTTGTATTACAACACGTTATCCACTTTCATAGCAGAATAGGAGAGGATCAAGATGGGAATAAGAAGTTCCAGTTTGTCTTGTTGTTCGAGTAAAACGCTTGTGCAAGATCAAGTATGTACAGACTGGTCTATTACAGGTGCTGGTACTCAAATTGTATATACAAATAATATCACGCAAGAAGTATATGGTTCAGGATACGTGAAATATGATGTAGGAGCTGCTCCGATTACAGTTGACTTTTTAGTAGGTGCAACAGTAGTTGACACAATTACTGTACAACCACAAAGTAGTGGTACTTTCACTGTCCGATATTTTACGACTGTTCGAATTACTACGACAGGAACAACTGTTAATCAAGGAGAGTTTTGTATTACTGTACGTTATCCGATTTCATAAAAAAGCATACCATAAATGGCATGCTTTTTTTAATTGAGAAAGTAATAAAATTGGTATTCTATCATGCCTTTCGAGAGGACTCCCACCTCTAAACGTAAGTGAACGTGATGGAGAAAATGACCAAAATACAACTTTTTCAGGAAAACGAATAAAGCGCGGCATATATCGTTCAGCAAATAAAACTTTAATTCATGCAGATGTAAATGCTGCGGCTAACATTTTACGAAAAGTAATCCCAAATGCATGGAAAAATGGGATAGAGGGGTTAGGCGTGAAACAGCTCGCTAATGTGTTAACTCTCCTGACGTTAATCGTCCGTTAGATCGGAACGTTAGAAACCCCCACTTCAAGCTTTTCTAAGTGGGGGAGTGTTCATAAGCAACATGTAAATTGGCAACAGTACTTGCCTTCTAAATATAGTGAAGGATTACTTTGTATATTAATAATACTGACTGATTGTAAGTCTTTTCCTGTGTAAGATATTGTATTGCCGGGAAACACAGTAAAAATATTGGTTATTGCTCCAACGATTTGAATTGTAATTGCTTCTGTGCTGCTAGTACTATTGTAAACCGAGACAGTGCCTGATATAAGTAGTATCCCATCACTTTGCCACAGTATCATTGATTGTAGTGCATCTTTGGTAGAGGGAATGGTGTTGTTCGTTATGAGGAAATTCCCTGCAAATTCATTTGTTACTCGCTCACAACTTGGATTTGGAGGAGGGGGCGGTGGACAAGGATCTGGACAAATGATAGATAAAGGAGCGAAACAGCCAATATTTTTTTTATTCTTCAATACAACCCCTCCTTTTAAGTTGTCTTTTACTACTATTAAATGTAAAAGCATGGCCGATGTGTTAAAAAAGAAGGAAATATTAAAAATTAAAATTGTCTAATAGGCTTAAACCTTAACTTATCATTAGTGTTATAGAAAAGATTATATGTGAATAGTCATAGGAAAAGAATGATCAGACTCTTTTAGACAAAAGGTGGTTGTATACAAGTACGAGGAATGTTGGACTTAACCTCTAATTAACTGTATATTTACAAAAATCTAATAAAATTCATTTGTTATTTAAACGACATTAACATGTTTTAGATAAAATAGCCCTTGTAATGAATCAATTATTATGAGGAGGATTCACGTGGAAAGAACAGCTTTACGAAAAGTAAAAGGTCTTATTGGATTATTAATGGTTTTTGTATTAGCATTCGTATCATTTCCGTGGAGTACATCAGTCAAAGCGGAAGAGAAGAAGCAAGAAAAGGCACCAAGTGAAAAGAAGATAGTTTTTCCAGTCGTAAGTGATGTACATATTAAAAATAGTGGAACGGATGATACGTTTCGCTGGAAACGAGCGATTGAACAGCTCAATACCCTTGCACCAAAGCAAGATGCATTTGTTATCGTAGGTGATTTCACAGATACAGGATCGGTACAACAATATGATCGTTTCATGCAAGTGTATAATGAAAATGCAAATAAAGATGCCGTGCGAATGAATTCTCTTGGTAACCATGATTATTGGAACGGTTTATCTGTAGAGGGCGCACAGAAGCGTTTCTTAGAAAAAACAGGTATGGAATCGATTTATTATCATAAAGTGGTGAAAGGGTATCATTTCCTTGTTATGTCTCCGGAGGACGGTACAACTCATGGATATTATTCAGACAAGCAAATTAATTGGTTAAAAGAAGAAATGGCAAAAGCGCAAAAAGATGATCCAGAAAAACCAATTTTCGTATTTTTACACCAACACATTAAAGAGACAGTTTACGGTAGTCATGAATGGGGAACAAAAGATAGCGCAAAAATTAATGCGGTATTAAAAGAATATCCGCAGGCTATTACGTTTTCAGGTCATTCACATTATCCGCTAGATGATCCAAGATCGATTCATCAAAAAGACTTTACATCAGTTGGTACATCTTCTATAAGTTACATGGAAGTTGAAGGTGGTAAAGTACAAGGGAATATCCCGCCAGGAGCTAGCACATTAAGCCAAGGTTTATTAGTAGAAGTAGATGATGAAGAAGTAACGATTAATCGTCGTGATTTTCATACAAATTCTTGGACAGGTGAGCCTTGGAAAATTAAATTACCAGCAAAGAAAGAAACTTTTACACATGTAGAAGATCGTGATAAAGAAAAACCATCTTTTTCGACAGATGCGAAGTTATCAGTATCAAATGTAACAGAAAATGCAGCAACAGTAACATTCCCACAAGCATTGGACAACCTTCTTGTTCACTCTTATCGTGTACAAGCTAGAGATAAGCAAACGGGAGAAATAAAGAATAAATTGTTAGCATTCTCAGAGTTTTATCGTGATCCAGTGCCAAAAGATCTTACGTTTACGCTTGCAGGATTAGATGGCGGAAAAACATATACGCTTGAAGTCGTTGCGATCGATTCATTCGGTAATGAAAGTGCGCAGCCGTTAACGGCAGAAATTACTACAAAAAAAGATGATATTGATCCGAATGTAAAAGTACCAAGGGCTGATGTTTTTGATGTGAATTTTGCAGATGGTACATTTAAAGACAATTCACCATTTGGAACAAAAGGTGATGTGAAGGGCAATGTGACTATTGAATATGATAAAGCATTGAAAAAGAATGTTATGAAGTTAAACGGACAATCTAATACATTTGGGTACCTTTCATTTTCAGCAGCACAAAAAGAGAAAGTAGCAAATACGTTCACGCTAGAAACTGTATTTTCAATG
This sequence comes from Bacillus sanguinis, assembly GCF_018332475.1. Taxonomy (GTDB): domain Bacteria; phylum Bacillota; class Bacilli; order Bacillales; family Bacillaceae_G; genus Bacillus_A; species Bacillus_A sanguinis. The sequence goes on from NZ_BOQB01000092.1 coordinate 9,509, forward strand.
AATGAAATTCGCGGACAAGGTATTTTACAAAATACAGAGAGCGGCGGAATTGGCTTTGAATCTACAGGAAGTGGATATGTTGAATTGTGGGCTCATATTGGTGGCAGTTATAAACGTGTTGGCGTTCAATTAGAAGCGAACAAAACATATCACTTAACAGGAACATATAACGGAAGTGAAGTAGCTATTTATGTCGATGGTAAAAAAGTAAATAGCCAGCCAGCTAAAGGGAAAGTGTCTCATCCGAACGTACCATTTGCATTTGGAGCTGACCCTGATAGCAAAGGAAATGGTGGTATTCCGTTGAACGGACAAATTGCGCTTGCGAGATTATATAGTAAATCGTTAAGTTCTTCAGAAGTATTAGCGGCGTACAATGAGTTTTCTAACCGTACAAAGTTAGAGCAAGTGAACGCGTTATATGAAGAGCTTGGAAAAGTGAAAGAAGTGTTAGCTGGTACGTATGAGTTTGGCGACAAGCCAGGTCAATATTCAAAAGAAGCATTTCAAGAATTAGAGAAAAGCTATAATAATGCAAAGCAAGCATTTGAAAATGTAGGGAGTACGGGAGAGCAAATCGTTCAAACGTATAACGAATTAAAAACAGCTAATGTAACATTTGTACAATCTAAAGTAGTAGAACAACCGAAAACACCGAAAGAAAAATTACAAATCAATATTGAATCTGCAAAAGCAGTAGTAAAAAAAGCGCAAGATGCAAATGTAACGGACGGTTCAGTGAAATCATTGAGCCAAAAAATCACAGTAGCAGAAGCTGTATTAAAAGATGCAAAAGCAAAAACTGAGTATGTAGAATCAATGAATCGTACGTTAGAATATGCGATTTCACTCGTTGAAAAAAGTATGAACAAATAAGAGAGAAGAAAAAGAAGCTTATCATGATAGGCTTCTTTTTTGTTATACTAAAAATAGCATAGAAAAAAGGAGCGAATAATTTGGAACAGAAAAAGCTAAAAAGAATTCTTGAATATGTATGGATCGCGGTTGTGCTCCTTGTAGGATATTATTTATTAAAAGATAAAAGTATTTGGATTTTATTTTTAATGACTTTCTTATTAGCAGGTCTAGGTACGTTATTTATTAACTTCTTCTTTGATAGTGTGAATGCATGGAAGAAGAAAAAGAAGGGAACGAAGTAAAGGAGGGAATATATGCAAAAGTGGAAGCTTATATATCAGGTGATTCTTTTCATAGTGCTTGTAGGTATTGGCGTTTTAAAATATTCTACACCGATAGGAAATTGGGCATCGTTTACAGCTTGCATCGGCATATTTTTCATTTTACACTCGTTAACGAGAAAATATAATAACACAGAAAGATAGCTCGCCATTTTATCGGCGAGCTATTTTGTTATGCTTTTTTCTCTTCATCACTTGTTTTTTCAGCAGCTAAATGACTATGTTTTCTAGAGTAGAAGAAATAGAAACATAAGCCGACTATAAGCCAAGCGATAAAGCTAATCCATGTCGTTTTAGACAAATTAATCATTAAATATAAGCAGCAAAGAATCGCGACAACAGGTAATACAGGTACGAATGGTGTGCGGAATCCGCGTTTTAAGTCAGGGTGTGTTTTTCGTAAAATAAGTACCGCGCAGCAAACGAATGTAAAGGCTGTTAACGTACCGATGTTTACTAAATTCGCTAGTAAATGTAAGTCTAACAGTCCTGCTAATAAAGCGGCAACAACACCAGTGATCCACGTGTTTAATAAAGGGATTTTTACTCTATTATTCACACGTGCTAGCGCTTTTGGAAGTAGACCGTCGCGGCTCATCGCATAAGAAACGCGAACTTGTCCATACATAACGACTAAGAGAACGGTTGTCATACCAGTCATTGCTCCAACAGCGAGTAGTCCTGCAATTGTATCTTCGCCAACGAAATGTAAGGCAAACGCAACTGGATCAGAAACATCTAATTGTGTATATGGAACCATACCTGTTAAAACGAAAGATACAATCATGTATAAAACAGTACAAATAAGAAGGGAACCGATAATGCCAATTGGTAAATCGCGCTGTGGTTTTTTCGTTTCTTCCGCAGCGGTTGCGATTGCATCAAATCCTAAGAAGGCGAAGAACACAGTGGCAGCTCCAGTAATGATACCGTCGTATCCAAACGGAATGAAAGGAGTCCAATTTTCAGGTTTTACATATTTTGCGCCTGCTACGATAAAGGCGATAATAACAGCTAACTTGATAAGAACCATAATATTATTAATGCGTGCGCTTTCACGTATACCAAAACTTAAAAGTCCCGTAATGAGTAGTAAAATACAAACAGCTGGTAAATCGATGAGACCACCTTTTCCTACGCCAGGGGCCGAGGCGATTATGGCAGGCAGATGGATGTTAAACCCTTGTAGTAAAGATTGTAAATAACCAGACCAACCGACAGCTACTGCTGCGACTGCAAGTAAATATTCGAGCATTAAACACCAGCCAACGATGAAGGCGACGACTTCTCCGACTGTCATGTATGCGTAAGTATACACACTTCCTGAGACAGGAATAGAAGAAGCAAATTCGGCATAACAAAAGGCTACACATGCACAAGTAAATGCAGCAATAAGGAATGATAGCATAATACCAGGACCAGAATGTTTCGCTGCGACAATACCTGTTAATACAAAAATCCCTGTTCCAATTACGGCGCCAATTCCTAAGAATGTTAAATCGAGTGCTGTTAATGTCCGTTCTAGCTGCCGCGGTGATTCAGTACTAAGCGCTTTTTTTCGTAATAATGACTTCACTTTGGACTCTCCCCCCGTTTTTTCATTTCCATAACTGCGAATGTAGTATGAGCCCACTAGAAAAGAGTATGTAAGTAAATGGAGGTACAGTTATGGTATATAGTTTTTGGAATTGCTGGGTTCATTTTATTATAATTCAGAATATTTTGTCAAATAGAAATGTGACAAATAAAATGCGAATGAATAGGGGAAACTACTTGCAGGAATGGACGGGGATTACCAATCTATTCGGATGGAGAAAACCCACTGATTAAAGTTAAAGTAGGAGAAGATGCTATGCTATTTTATTTTGAACTTGTCGTCATTTTACTTTGTACGAAATTAGCTGGTGATATTAGTGTGAGACTCGGCCAGCCTTCTGTACTTGGTAAATTAATTGTTGGTATTATTATCGGTCCGGCTGTACTCGGTATTATTAATAGTTCTGAATTGATCGATGAACTGAGTGAAATTGGTGTTTTACTACTTATGTTTATGGCAGGACTTGAAACAGATTTAGAAGAGTTAAATCGGAATTTGAAATCTGCATTCGCAGTAGCGATGGGAGGAATTATTTTCCCATTCCTTGGTGGGTATTTAGCAGGACTTGCGTTTGGAATGTTACAGTCGCATGCGATCTTTTTAGGGTTATTACTTTGTGCCACTTCAGTTAGTATTTCTGTTCAAACATTAAGAGATTTAGGGAAAATGAATACGAGAGAAAGTACGACGATTTTAGGGGCAGCTGTATTTGATGATGTAATTGTTGTTATTTTATTAGCATTTGTGATGAGTTTTTTAGGTACACAAGATGTAAATGTAACGCTTGTCATTGCAAAGAAAATTATCTTTTTTGTAAGTATCGTTTTCATTTCTTGGAAAGTGGTTCCGTGGATTATGAAAATGCTCGTGCCACTTCGCGTAACAGAAGCGTTAATTAGTGCGGCTCTTATTATTTGTTTCTCATTTTCGTATTACAGTGAAATGATGGGGATTGCAGGTATTATCGGAGCATTTGCAGCCGGAATTGCCATTTCGCAAACAGAGTATAAGCACGAAGTAGAGCATAAAATTGAACCAATTGCATATGCAATATTTGTCCCAGTGTTCTTTGTAAGTATCGGAATGGAGATTACATTTCAAGGTATTGGAAGCCAGCTTTGGTTCATTATCATCATGACGCTTATTGCGATTTTCACAAAGTTAATTGGATCAGGTTTAGGAGCAAGACTAACAGGATTCAACCTTCAATCTTCTATTAGTATTGGTGCGGGGATGGTATCGCGCGGAGAAGTGGCGCTTATCATCGCAGCGAATGGACTTGCGGCGAATTTATTAGCGAAAGAAAATTTCACAGCAATTGTTATTGTTGTTATATTAACGACGATTATTACGCCGCCGCTTTTAAAGAAATATTTCGTGTAAAGAGGAAGAGCTTATCTGAAGTAGGTAAGCTCTTTTTTATTGCAAAAAGCAATAGTCATGTGGCATGAAAGGTTTGTAATTATGGTAAAATCTATGTATGTGATATGACAAGGAGAGGGAAGTGTTTGAGGATTACGAAGGGAAAAATTATAGGTGTAATTATGCTTCTTTTATTGTGCATACCATTTACTGCATGGAAAGAATCAAAAGTGAAAGATTTTCCGGTTTCTATTTTCTCGGAAGAAGCAGATGGTGAGTACGACCAGAAGCTGAAATATACTGCTTTTTTACCTGATGTTGCGATTTGGATGAACGGTTGGGAAAAGAAGTGGACAGAAGGGGAAAGAACTGTTTATCAAAAAGGGAATCGCATTGTAAATGTGTTTCATCCTCCTGGTGATGATGGTTTTTACCTTCTTGAAGCAAGAGAAAATAAGTGAACGCAACCGTAAGAAGTGGAGGTTAAATAGTGAAAGCTTCAACATTACTATTTAAAATTGAAAGTAATATGGATCAATTTTCACCAGCTGAAAAGAAGGTTGCCATGTACATAATGGAGAATGCAGAGATTGTTCCGAACTTAACGACGAAAGAAGTTTCAACAAATGCAGGCGCAAGTGAGGCGAGTGTTGTTCGCTTTTGTAAGTCGATTGGAATCGGAAGCTTTAAAGCATTTAAAATCGCGCTCGTTCGTGAATTAACGATTGCTGATTATAATATTAATGATTTTTCAGTGATGAATACGGAAGATGGCCCGTACGACTTGTTTAATAAAGTTACATATGTGAATAAAGCTGCAATTGAGGCGAGCGTTACGGCGATAGATAAAAAAGAACTTGAGAAAGCTGCAGATCGTATTGTAAATGCGGGCAAAATTATATTTTACGGAGTAGGCGGATCAGCTACTCCAGCGATGGACGGGGCTTATAAATTTACAAGGCTCGGATTTACAGCGATGATGCTATCTGATTTTCATATGATGTTACCGCTTGTGACGAATTTAAAAGAGGGCGATATATTTGTTGCGATTTCAACATCTGGTCGTACGAAAGATGTACTTGAAATGGCGCAATATGCGAAGAGACAAGGTGCAACAGTAATTGCGATTACGAAGCTTGATCAATCATCACCGTTATATAAAGAAGCGGATATTCGCCTTTGTATGCCAGATGTAGAACAAGATCATCGTATTGCAAGTATTGCTTCAAGAATGACGCAATTGAACATGATAGATGCTCTATATGTGATTACTTTTAATCGCATTGGTAATAAAGTGCTGGATCAATTTATGGAAACAAGAGAAGAAGCTTTGCGATTACGGAAGCTGAAATGAGAAGATGGGGAAACCCATCTTTTTTTGCATACGGACGGACATAAATTCGTCATGAAAAGAAATAAAATTTCATAAAATAATAAAGTAATATTGATTTTAAATTTCTTAAAGTTATAATAAAAGTATGAAATTAAATTTCAGAGTGGGTGGTAAATATGTTAGAGAATTTATCGACAGAACATCGTAATGAGAAGACGATGAATTTAGATGAGATGAGTATAAAAGAAGTTCTGCAAAGTATGAATGAAGAAGATCGGACTGTTGCATTAGCAGTTGAAAAAGAGATAGAACAAATTGAAAAGGTTGTAGGGGCTGTTATTCAATCTTTTGAAGAAGAGGGACGTTTAATTTACATTGGGGCTGGTACGAGTGGTCGTTTAGGTATTTTAGACGCAGTGGAATGTCCGCCGACATTTGGTACAGATGATAAAATGGTGCAAGGATTTATAGCAGGTGGATTGAAAGCGTTTACTAAGGCGGTAGAAGGTGCCGAAGATCGCGAAGAGTTAGCAGAAGAAGATTTGAAAAGTATTGGATTAAATGAGAAAGATACTGTGATTGGAATTGCGGCAAGTGGTCGAACTCCTTACGTAATTGGCGGCTTGAAGTACGCGCAGAGAGTGGGAGCGAGTACAGCTAGTATCTCTTGTAATAAAAATGCTGAAATAAGTAAATATGCAAAACTAAATGTGGAAGTAGAAACGGGCGCAGAAATTTTAACAGGTTCAACGCGTTTGAAGGCTGGTACAGCGCAAAAATTAGTGCTCAATATGATTTCAACAGCTTCTATGATTGGTGTAGGGAAAGTATATAAAAACTTAATGGTAGATGTTCAATCTACGAATGAAAAGTTAGTAGAACGATCAAAACGAATTATTGTGGAAGCAACAGGGGTTAGTTATGAAGTAGCAGCAGAGCATTATGAAAAAGCAGAACGTAATGTGAAAGCTGCGATTGTTATGGTGCTATTGCAGTGTGAGTATGGGGAGGCACTGGAGAAATTAAAAGAAGCGAAAGGGTTTGTTAAGAAGGCACTATAAAATAATAGGGAGGGGGATTCTATTATGAAGAAAGAACAGAGAATGGCCAAAGAGATTTCAGAGCAACTTGGGGGAGCGAAAAATATTCGTGGCATTGCTCATTGTATGACGAGACTGCGATTAACGCTTCATGATGAAAGTAAAGTAAACATGGATCTTTTGAAAAAGGTTGAAGGGGTTATGGGTGTTATTGAAGATGAGACGCTTCAAGTTGTTGTTGGTCCAGGAACGGTAAACAAAGTAGCAGCTGAGATGGAAAGTTTAACGGGACTGCGAATTGGTGAGGTGGCAGATCATCACCTTGAAGACCTTGGGCAAGAGATGAAGTCAGAGATTAAGAAGAAAAATAATACACCAGTGAAAAACTTTTTAAGAAAAATAGGAAGTATTTTCATTCCGTTAATTCCAGGTCTTGTTGCGTCAGGAATTATAAACGGGGTCGCTAACTTTGCGAAAAACGCAGGTGCTGATCCGAATGCAACTTGGCTACAAATGTTACTACTTATTGGCGGCGGTATCTTTACATTCTTAGGCATTTTAGTCGGCTGGAATACGGCGAAAGAGTTTGGCGGGACTCCAGTTCTTGGGGCGATTGCTGGTATTTTAATTTTCAACCCGGCAATGGCGAATGTAAAATTATTCGGTGAAGCGTTAGTACCTGGACGGGGCGGATTATTTGCAGTTATTTTTGCAGCGTGGCTTATGGTTGTAGTGGAAAGACAAGTTCGAAAAGCAGTGCCAAATGCAGTTGATATTATCATAACGCCACTTATTACTGTGTTAGTCGTAAGTATCGTTACGATGTTAGCGATTCAGCCGGTAGCAGGTTTCTTATCTGAAGGAATTACAAATGGAATTAATGGTATTTTAAGTATTGGCGGAGCGTTTGCTGGAGCAGTACTTGCTGGAACATTTTTACCGCTCGTTATGGTCGGGTTACATCACGGTTTAACACCGATTCATATGGAGTTTATTAATCAGACGCACGTAACGCCTTTATTACCGGTACTCGCAATGGCTGGAGCTGGGCAAGTAGGGGCGGCGATTGCTATCTATGTGAAAACAAAAAACAAACGACTTCGTAACGTAATTAAAGGTGCATTACCAGTTGGCTTTTTAGGAATTGGTGAACCGTTATTATACGGGGTTACATTACCACTTGGGAAACCGTTTCTCACTGCTTGTTTAGGGGCAGCTGTCGGCGGTGCATTCCAAGCAGTTATGCAAACAGCTGCACTTGGAATTGGTGTATCAGGATTATCATTAATTCCGTTAATTGCTGATAATAAATATTTATTATATTTCCTTGGATTAGTAGTGGCATATACTTTTGGATTTATCTTTACGTACTTCTTCGGATTTAAAGAAGAAATGGCAGAAAACATATAGAGAAAGGGATTCCTTTCTCTTTTTCTACTCATAGAAAGGGAGATTCATATGATCGGAGTTTCAATTTATCTTTCAAACGAACGAGTAAAGAAGCAAGAAGAGTGGCTAAAAGTAGCGAAGGAAAACGGGTTTTCATCTATTTTTACATCATTGCACATTCCAGAAGATGATCCAAATACGTATAAAGAGTTAATTCAAATACTTGGAAAGCAAGCTCTCGAAAATGAAATGGAATTAATGGTCGATGTTTCTCCAAAATCTTTACACCATTTAGGTATGACATACGAAAATGTCGAAGAGTTAGTAGACTGGGGCATTACTGGTTTACGAATGGATTATGGCATCACGCCGAAAGAAATCGCACGCGTATCTTATAAAATGAAAGTAGCTTTAAATGCGAGTACGATTACAGATTCATTTTGGAAAGAGTTAATCACTGAAAAGATACGGGTAGAGAATGTGGAAGCGTGGCATAATTTTTATCCGCGCCCAGAAACAGGACTAGCAAAATCATTCTTACAAAAACAAAACGAATACTTACATGCGTGCGGAATAAAAACGATGGCATTTATTCCGGGAGATGGTGAAAAACGTGGTCCGCTATGTGAAGGTTTACCAACGTTAGAAAAGCACCGCAATATGCGCCCGCTTGAAGCGTACTTAGAACTTGTACAAGATTGTGGTGTCGATAAGGTGTTAATCGGGGATATAAGCGGAAGTATAGAAAGTGTACAAGAGATAGCGAGTGCGAGTAGAGGAATTATTCCGCTGCGGTATGAGCCATTGATCGAGAAAAATGAAGTATTAAAAATGGTAGAACAAGTGCATACAAATAGATTAGATCCAGCTCGTGATGTCATTCGTTCTGTAGAATCACGAGAAGAAAATAAATTCGTGTTACAGCCAATGCATGCAATTGCAAGAAAGAAAGGCAGCATTACAATTGATAATGAATTGTACGGTAGATATGCAGGAGAGATGCAAGTTGCCAAACATGATTTGCCTGTAGATGAGAAAGTGAATGTTGTTGGGATGGTCGTAGAAGAGGATTTGTCTTTATTGTCGTATGTTGGTGCTGGAAAAATGTTTCAACTTTTTTGTGCGATAGAGTAAAAGCTTGAATTAGCGCTATTTTGAAGGAAAACATTATCCGTAAAAGGGATAATGTTTTTTGTTTTCTTTAAAAAAGTATTTGACGAATGAAATGAAATACCGTATTGTTTTGACTTGTAAATAAAAGTTCACCATAACAAAACAAAAAGGAGAGTTCAAAATGAATCAATACATTGGTAATTTAATTATTCGTATCGTGTTAGGAGTAACGTTCTTTGCACATGGTTTAGCGAAGTTTCAATCGGGTATCGATAACGTAGCAGGATGGTTTACAAGCATTGGCTTACCAGGCGGTCTTGCATATGGCGTAGCAACAGTTGAATTAGTTGGTGGTATATTATTAATTATCGGTTTAGGCGTAAGATATGTAGGGTTGTTATTCGCTCTTATTTTAGCTGGAGCTATCGTAAAGGTAAATGGAGCAGCAGGTTTATTAGGAGATGGAAAGAATCCAGGATATGAATTAGATCTTGCATTACTAGCAATGGGTGCGTATTTATTCGTTGTAAAAGCAGAAGGATATGTAGATCGTTTCTTAAAAGAGAAAGTAATGAAAAAGAAGTAAACTTATTTATAAAATGTTGACTTGAATCAATATTGTAACTATAATGATTACAACATATAGATTAAGAGTGAAACAATTTAAATATTTTTTTACACATGTTGTAACTTTAAAGGTTACAACATGTGTAAAAATAAATAAAATGGGAGGAAGTAACATGCCTAAATCAAATTTAGAAATGATTCGAAGTACATATGAAGGATCCGCTTCTTCGAATGCAAAGCATTTAGCAGAAGCCCTCTCTGAAAAAGCAGAATGGACAGAGGCAGAAGGGTTCCCGTACGGTGGGACTTATATAGGTGTAGAAGCGATCATGGAAAATGTATTTAGCCGATTAGGATCAGAATGGGATGATTATAAAGCAAGTGTAAATACATATCATGAAGTAAGCGGAAAAGATGTAATTATTGCTGAAGGTGTTTATTCAGGAGTTTATAAAGAAACGGGAAAATCATTTGAAGCAGAATTTGTTCATGTATGGCAACTTGAGAACGGAAAAATTGTAAAATTCAAGCAATATGTGGATAGTTATATTGTACGAGAAGCAATGAAGGTTTAAAATGAAATAAGGAAACAAATGGAATCGACTGTGCCCAGGCGATTCCATTTGTTTATGTGATTATTAGGGGAATGGGGAGTACATAATATGAAAAAATGGATAATAGGGACAATTACAATGATTGTAATTGTGATAGGGGCTGTATTCGGTACTACTAAACTTCTTAATTATATAGAGGAAGAGGAGAAGAGTCTTAAAACACAAAAAGTAATGGGCCAACAGGAAAAGAAAGTTGAGGAAGAGAAGCCACAATTTAGTGAAGATGAAATTATTTCTACCATGCATAGGATGGTACATCAAAAAGTGAAATCCTCTGAAAAATGGGGATTTATTGAAATGACAAATAAGGAAATTGTTAGTGCCAAGAAGGCAGTAGAAAGCAGTACAAATTTTAAACATAAGTCAAAGCTACTTGCCACTTTAGAGCGCTGGGAAAAAGGGGACTTTTCACAAACGGTTGAGGAGCATAACTTTTTGTGGGAAATTCAAGGTGGTGATACTGGAAAGGCAACAGAACGATTATCGCCAGAAGAAGAAAAGCAGTATGTGAAAGAAATGAAAGGTAAATAAAAACATCGCCACTTTGGTGGCGATGTTTTTTAGTTAAGAATGTTTCCGCATTAAAGCTCTAGTTGGCTGAACAGTAACTGTTTTGAAATGAGAAAATAAATAACATCCTGTCACAACGATCATTGTCCCGAAAATTTGTATCCACGTTAGTTCTTCACCGAGGAAAAGGAATGCTAAAATAGCTGTGAAAATCGGATTGAAGTTTAGAAAAATTCCTGATGTAGTTGCTCCTAATTTTTGTACGCCAATATTCCAAAATACCATGCAAAGAACTGTGGAAATAAGCCCTGTATATAAAAGGGATGTGATGAAAGAAGTGTTTATATTTGTAACAGTGAAGCTCCCTATGTTAAATGGTAGTAATAAAATAACACCGAAAATACCAGAGTAAAGCGTCGCCATGAGCGGTGTAGTTGTTTTTGTTGCCCATTTACTACAAACAGAATAGATTCCCCAAATACAAACAGCTGCAATCATCCATAAATCTCCGCTATTAAAATGTAATGAAAATAAAAGTGAAAACTCACCTTTTAATAGGACAAGAATAACCCCAAAGAATGAAAGAATCATGGATAGAATTTGAAGTGTGTTTACTTTTTCTTTTAGAAATAATACTGAAAATAGTGCAATTGAAATCGCATTTAATGTAGAAATAAGCCCTACATTCGTTGCGGATGTTTTTTCTAGTGCTAGAAATTGAAAGATGTTAAAAAGAGCGACCCCTGAAATTCCCATTAGTATTAACGGAAGTATTGCAGCGCGAGGCGGAATGATTTTCTTTTCTTTAAACCATACCATCGGTAATAAACAAACGATCGCAATCATCCATCTTAAACTTGTAAGTGTCATCGGAGACGCGTGATCGACGAGCGATTTTCCAACAACGAAATTTCCTCCCCACAATAAGCTCGTTAGTAATAGTAAAAAGACATAAAAATAAGGCATATTAAAATCCCCTTTGTTGTAATCAATATGAATTGTAAATAATTTTAGCATTTTTCTTTGTTGTGTAATATATTCTTTTGTATAATGGATAAAAGTCGATAAAATGTTTTGTTGTGAATAATATTTAAAGAAGGATATTCAGTTTTATATAAGTTATAAGGTGTTTTTTCGAATAATCATCGGTAATAAAAAGGGGGAATTTTGATGGAGTCATCTGTTATTAAAGTATTGGATGATTTAGATATACAAATTCTAGATATATTGCAGAAGGAGTCACAAGTAAGTAATGCAGAACTAGCACGCCGCGTTAATTTATCACCAGCTGCAATGCATGCAAGAATTAAAAGGTTAGATGGAGAAGGTTTCATTGATAAGCAAGTAGCCATTTTAAATCAAGAAAAGCTTGGTTTTGATTTGTTATGTTTCATTTTTATGAGTACGAATATTCATCAATCAGATAAGCTTGAAGTGTTGGAAAAAGAATTAGAAGCGATGCCGGAAGTGTTAGAATGTCACTGTTTAACAGGAGAGTATGATTATTTATTGAAGGTTGCCAATCGTGATCGTAAAGAATTAGAGCAGTTTATTAGAAAGCTAAATAAGCTTGGTATTACACGGATACAGACGAGTTTAGCACTTCGGGAAATTAAATATTCGACGGTATTGCCGATACGAAATGAGGAACCAAGCATCGATTAGATTGCTTGGTTTTTTGTTTGTATAAAGTGATTGACGAGGAGAGAAGAGAGATGTATTATTATATAAAATTATGAATTAAAATTCACTACAGTTTATAAATATTAATATTGGGGGCAAAGGGATAGAATATGAAAATCTGTAATGCAGTTACGAGTGATGTGAAAGAAATTTATAGTCTCATTGAAGCTTATGCAAAAGAGGGCGTGGTTTTACCGCGTTCTCTTTTATCTCTCTATCAATATTTACAATGTTTATATGTTATGAAAGAAGGGGAAGAAATCGTTGGAGTTGCTGGTTTACATGTGTTAGGGGAGGATCTTGCAGAAGTTCGGTCATTAGTCGTTCCGCATACATATGCAGGGAAGGGAATCGGGCGTATGCTAGTGAACCATGTAATAAATGAGGCAGCGAAAATAAAAGTGAGTAGAGTCATTTCTTTAACATATGAAACGGAATTTTTTCAAAAGTGCGGGTTTGATTTTGTGAATAGAGAGGCGTTACCAGAGAAAGTATGGATTGATTGTAGGCATTGTCCAAAGGTGGATTATTGTGATGAGGTGGCGATGATTCGGTATGTTGGGTGAAATAAATGTAAAAAAGAGCAGCTAGCAAACGCTAACTGCTCTATTAAAGGGATCTCTCCAAGGGGGAGTGGAGAAAATATTATGTTACTAGCAGTATTGACGGATTATTAGGAAATATACAAATCGGATGAAAGAAATTTTAAATAAACTTTCGGCATTGACAGTTTTTAAAATATTCATGTACAATACACATGAATGACATTCAGTCATTTTTGAAAATAGCAGGATGTAATTTGCTTGGAAACGGAACAAATATAAATGGTAAATGAGGATGATAGTTGTTTTTATATAGTAGAGATGAAAGAATATATTTTTTTAAAACAAAAATGACTGATAGTCAGTCATAAGAGGTGAGAGGTATGAAAAATAAAGCTTGGTTATATGTCATATTAACATGTATCTTTGAAGTTTTTTGGGTGTTTGGTTTTAATACGGCCAATACGTGGTGGCATTGGATTATCATTTTAGGAGTTATCGCTGTTGATTTTCACTTCCTTTCTAAAGCGTGTGAACATCTTGCAACAGGAACCGTATATGCTGTGTTCGCCGGAGCTGGTACGGTAGGTACGTTCTTAATGGATGTATTCCTTTTCGGCGGAAGTTTCAGTGTAGGGAAATTATTCTTTATCGTGATGGTTGTAGCTGGCGTTATCGGTTTAAAGCTAGCTGATAATAAAGAAGAAACTGTGGAAGGAGCTGCTTAAAGATGGGTTGGTTTTTCGTATTTTGTGCTGCAATTAGTGAAATAGTCGGTGTGATTGGCCTTAAAATGTATAGTAAAGATAAAACGTTAGCAAATGGGGCACTTTATATAGGTGGATTTGCTACATCCTTCGCATTCTTGTATACATCTTTCTTATTCTTACAAGTAAGTGTCGCGTATGCGGTTTGGATTGGTATTGGAACAGCGGGAGCCGTTTTATTAAACATGTTCCTGTTTGGTGAGTCGAAAAGTAAAGCACGTATCATTAGTGTGGTTCTTATTGTATGCGGAGTAACAGGGTTAAAGGCTCTTTCTTAAAGATATATTGCATTTTGTCTCCTAATTGTTTGTTAGGAGATTTTTATTATTAAAAAATGATTTCCTCTTAGAGTTCACTATCATTGACAGTACAATCGATTATCTTATAAAATGAGTCACAGTCATTCAATACGTGTTTGAAAGGGTTTAGATGATGAATAAAAAAGAGAAAATTGTCTATGCAGCTATTGAAGTGTTTCAGGAAAAGGGCGTTGAAAAAACGAAGATTTCTGATATCGTGAAATTGGCTGGCATTGCACAAGGAACTTTCTATTTATATTTTCCTTCTAAGTTATCTGTTATGCCTGCAATAGCAGAAGTGATGGTTGAAAAGATGATACTTGCAGTGAAAGCAAAAGTGCAAAACGATGCGCCTTTCTCAAGTAAAGTGACGCAAGTAATAGATGCGGTGTTTCACTTTATAGCGGAATATCGTGAAATACAAGCTTTAATGTATGCGGGGCTTGCATCTACAGAACATATAAAAGAATGGGAAGCTGTGTATGAGCCTCTTTATATGTGGCTAAGTGAATTTTTAAATGAGGCGAAAGAAGCTGGTGAAATTCGTGATTCGGTTCATGCAGAGCGAACAGCAAAGTTATTTATCGCTCTTGTTGAATCGGCAGCGGAACAAGTTTATTTATATGATCATAAAGATGATGAGCAAGTCGAGCTACAAAAGGCAGAAGTACTAGATTTTTTAACACATGCACTACATATAAAGAAGTAGTAAGATGAACCTGTCTGAAAAGGTAGGTTCATTTTTGAGGAAAACTGAATGATAGTCATTCATCTAATACTTATGTATGTGTGAAAGGATAGAGTGAAATTCTAATGAGTGGGCATCTTCACTCATTATTAGCCCATAAATAGCAGGATAAAGAAAAAGCTTCTTGGGCATTATTTTTGAGAGGAATTTACGGGAAGAGGTGTTAAAAAGTGAAGAAACCGATAAAAGAACAAAAGATGGTATTGGTCATTCTTTTGAGTAATATATTTATCGCTTTTTTAGGGATTGGATTAATTATTCCGGTTATGCCGTCCTTTATGAATGACATGCATTTAACAGGTAAGACGATGGGATATCTCGTTGCAGTGTTTGCAATGGCTCAGCTTATTGCTTCACCTATTACAGGCCGGTGGGTTGACCTGTACGGCAGGAAGAAAATGATAATC
This sequence comes from Bacillus sanguinis, assembly GCF_018332475.1. Lineage (GTDB taxonomy): Bacteria > Bacillota > Bacilli > Bacillales > Bacillaceae_G > Bacillus_A > Bacillus_A sanguinis. The sequence goes on from NZ_BOQB01000092.1 coordinate 24,679, forward strand.
ATTGGATTATTTATTTTTGGTGTTTCAGAGCTTCTTTTTGGATTAGGAACAGATGTATGGATGCTTTATGTAGCAAGGGTGTTAGGCGGAATTAGTGCTGCATTTATTATGCCTGGTGTTACGGCATATGTTGCGGATATTACATCTATGCAGGAACGTCCAAAGGCGATGGGATATTTATCTGCTGCTATTAGTACCGGATTTATTATAGGGCCTGGAATTGGCGGATTTATTGCAGAATACGGTATACGTGTACCGTTTTTCGTTGCAGCAGCAATTGCTTTTATAGCATGTGTCATTTCGATCTTTATTTTGAAAGAGCCGTTGACTAAGGAAGAGCTTGCAGAGATTTCTGCTAATACGAAAGAATCAAGTTTTATTGGTGATTTAAAGAAATCATTACATCCAATGTATGCAATTGCATTTATTATCGTATTTGTACTCGCATTCGGATTATCAGCGTATGAAACTGTGTTTAGTCTGTTTTCTGATCATAAGTTTGGATTCACACCGAAAGATATCGCGGCAATTATTACAATTAGTTCAATCTTTGGGGTAGTTGTGCAAGTATTTATGTTTGGTAAATTGGTTGATATTTTCGGGGAAAAAGTGTTAATTCAAATCTGTTTAATTGTAGGTGCAGTATTAGCGTTCGTTTCAACTGTAGTCTTTAATTATTGGATTGTACTTCTCGTTACTTGCTTCATTTTCTTAGCATTTGATTTACTTCGTCCAGCTTTAACGACGTTTTTATCAAAAGCAGCCGGAAAAGAACAAGGATTCGTTGCTGGTATGAACTCGACTTATACGAGTTTAGGAAATATCGCAGGACCAGCGATGGGCGGAATATTATTTGATATGAATATTCATTATCCATATGCATTTTCAGGAGTTGTTTTAATAGTTGGTCTCGGCATTACATTTATGTGGAGAGAGAAACAGCTAGCTGAAAGTTTTGCGAAGTAATCAAACCCCTTATGACGGTAAGGGGTTTTTGTTTTATCCTGCTATTTGTGGGAGTCGGGCTGCCCGTAAAAGCCTGATTGGTACGGGTGAATACTTAGCGGGGATGAACAAAACTCTCACTAATTAAGTTTTATTTTGTGAAATACGTTGAAAATCTTTATTTATACAGGACTGCTTTATTTTTTTTGATTTGATTAAATGTTTAATATCAGAGATGTTATCGTATGAAAGCTGAGTATGATAATAGTTAATGTACTCAAGTAATGCAAAAATATAAATAAATAGAGTGAATGATAGCCCGCCTAAAGGTAAGTGGGGATACCAAATTATAAAATCAATAGTAAACGTAATAAATCCTGTGATAATGAATGCAATAGTTATCTTTTTAAGTCTTTTTAAATATTGAATCATCCTAATAGGCGTAACAGATGTTTTCTCTTTTTTTAGTCGTTTCCACTTTACGTACCAGTAAAGTGTTCCTTGTAATAAGATAAACTCTAAAAGAAGAAATGAGGCCCAAAAAGAATACAGGGAATATAAATGTAAAGTAGGATAAGCATAATTAAGTAAGTAACTTGTGAAAATAAAAGTAATGACTGAAAATAACTCACCTGTGTATAGATAGGAAAGTCTTTTTTCTAGGGTGCGTTTCATGGCTCGTCTCCTTATATAAAAACTCAAACTTTAATACGTGGATGGCTGTATCCATAACTTCGCAAAATTTGCCCAGCCGAATGAATCAATTGTTACGTTTTTTAAAGAAGAAGGGTATGTTTTTCTTTTTAAAACGTGATAGTTAAATAAAATGATGTGTTCTGCTTGTAAAAACTCTTCAATTTCATACATGAGTTCATAGCGTTTCTCTTTATTTTCTTCTAATAAAAAGGTATCAAGTAAACAGTTAATTTGATTTTCATAGTGCGGGTTCATGAAACGGCTTACGAAGCAGCTTTTATTTTTAAATACATTTAAGAATGCAAGTTCATGATCGGCAGCAAACACTTCTCCCATGAAAATAATATCGGCGTGCCTATCAATAGAATGATCCATATAATCTGAAACGAGAAATGGGTGAAGCTCTACTTGTATACCTAAACTTTCACACCGTTCTTTTAGGAAATGTGCGTCATTTTCACTATCTTTAAATGCGAAGAAGTAAATATGTATCGTTTCGCCATTATAGGTGCTCTTTTTTAAATACTCTTTCGCTTTTTCTAAAGAGTAGGATCTTTTAGAAGCTTGGCGACTTCTTTCAGGGAAAAAGCTTGATGCAGCAATTGTTCGTCTACCCTCTATGCTGCGAAGTATCGTTTCAACGTCATATAGTTCTCTCCAAGCTTTTCGAAAGTACATGTCGTGATGTGGACCAGGTTTTGTAAAGTTGAAGCTAGCATAAATACAACCAATTTCTTCTATTTGTATATCATGCCTTTCATTTTCCTCTTCATTTGGTAGTTCATAATCAGCATCGATTTGCACATGATCAGGAATACCCCAAAATTCAATACGGTCTAATAAAGCCCGCTCTTTAAAATAATGGGTGAACGCTTCGAGTACGATATTATCTTCAGAGTAATGAAAAAGTTTGAAAGGCCCAGTACCTATATAATGATGATTTTCAATACTCACATCATGTGGCAAAATTGCTAGTTGTATGGAACTTACATAGTGTAAGAAAAATAGATTTGGTTTTGCTAAATGAAATTGGATTTGCAGTGGTGATGGCGTTTCAATTTGAACAATTTCTTCTGTTAACCATTCGAAAGGAGAGTGAACTTCTTTTAGTCTTTCAAATGAAAATCGTACATCTTTAGAAGTTAAAACTGTTTCGTTATGAAAATGAATATCTTTTCGTAAATAAAAGGTCCACGTCAACCCGTCTTCACTTAATTCCCACGTATGAGCAATGTGTGGTTCCATTGTTCCAGTAACATCGTTATAAACGACTAACGTGTCAAAAATTTGACTCGTAAGATGGCTCTCCGTAGTTACAGCTACAAAAGCCGGATCTAATGGGAATATCTTTCTTGATATAGGAATCTTTAATATGTCGTACATATCATTTGAAGGTTCGTATCCAAAATGATGATGAAGTTTACTTTCAATGTTTTTATGAAGTGCAGGAGGCAGTGGTTCTTTTAAAAGAAGAAAAACATCCTTTAATTTTTCTTGCGCTAACAGTTCATCTGTATAGGACTCAATCGCTTCTACGAAATTATGTATAAATAGAATTTCTGTTTTATTCCCGCGGCCTCGCCCTGGAGTCCAGCTAATTAATTGTTCCTCACTCATTTTCTTTAATAAAATCTTTACGTTTTTCGTACTGCAATATAAGACATCCGCTAATTCTTGTAAGCTATTTCGTATGTGTTGTTGATCTTGTACATGTAGTCTTAGTCTAATGTAATAGTCCATAATTTTCATATATACACTTCCTTCTATCATAAAAGGGGAAACTCTTTAGAATATTCTAACCTTTTTCTTCCTCTTTTTCAAAGTAAAATAAGTAAGCATAAGGAGGGGGAAACAATGGGATTTTGGAGTATGCATCGAAATATAAAGATTAGAATTATAACTTCGTTTTTAACACGTACTGTGTCCACGATGATTTTTCCATTTATGGCGATTTACTTTTCAATCAAGTTAGGTAGTGCGATTGCTGGTGCGTTACTACTTATTAATGTCATAGCTTCATTAGTAATTGGTTTATATGGTGGATATGTTGGAGATCGGCTCGGTCGTAAAAAGGTGATGATTATTGGCCAAAGTACACAAGTCATTTCCATTGCTTGTATGGGAGTTGCGAATTCGGACTATGTAGATTCACCGTGGCTAACATTTGTATTTATGTTAGTGAATAGTTTAGGGTCTGGACTTATGAATCCAGCGACGGAAGCGATGTTAATTGATGTGAGTACACCTGAGAATCGAAAATTGATGTACAGCATTAACTACTGGGCGATTAATTTATCCATTGCAATTGGAGCGATATTTGGCGGATTATTATTTGAAAACTATAGATTACAATTGTTTATCGTATTAACGCTTGTTGCAATTATTACTTTATACGTGATGGCTGTATATATGGAAGAAGTGTATGTAGCGAGAAAAACAGTAGAGAAGAAAAATGTATTAAAAGATATGGCGGATAGTTATAAAGTTGTAATGAAAGATAGAGCGTTTTTAATTTTTTGTGCAGCGAGTATATGTACGTTATCGTTAGAGTTTCAAATTAATAATTATTTAGGAGTACGCTTGCAGAAGGAATTTGAAACGGTGCACTTTTTCTTCGGGAATGGTTTTACTTTTGATTTAACAGGTATTCGCATGCTGAGCTGGATTTCAGCAGAGAATACAATTTTAGTTGTTTTATGTTCGGCACTTCTTATAAAAATGCTGAAAAGCTTTAATGATTTAAAAATCCTATATGTAGGTTTATTCATTTATACAATTGGATTTACAATACTCGGAACGAGCAATAGCTTATGGATTTTATTAATTGCAGGGCTTTTCCAAACAGTAGGCGAGATGATGTATGTGCCAGTGCGTCAATCTATTATGGCAGATATGGTGCCGAATGAGGCGAGAGGTTCATATATGGCGATTAACGGAATGGTCTTTCAAGTGGCAAAAATGAACGGGGCATTAGGTGTTATGCTAGGTTCATTTATCGCATCTTGGGGCATGAGTGCTCTGTACTTTATCGTTGGTATGAGCAGTATTTTATTATTTATGAAGGCGATAGGGAAAGAGAAGTATGAGAGGCAGATTTCTCAGATTGGATAAAACTATATGAAAAGCGATGCTGAGAATCGCTTTTCATATGAATTTTAAAACGGATCAACTTCAGCTAAATTCGGAGTGGTATTCGGCTGTAGCAAAAGGTTTTTTAATGTGCCTACTTCAGAAAGAGCGACTAATATGTAGCCACTAATTAGAACAATAAGCCCGATGACGCGTAACGTTTGTAAGCTCACTTCACGATTATTTGTTTCTGTAGGATTTGGGGGCGTTGAAGGTGGAGTATTATTCATAATAGGGCTCCCATCTTTTTATTTTGTATGTGTGAAATCATTATTTAACTTATGGATAGGAATCGTATAGTCATTTTCACTATATGAGAACTGCCTATGAAAAGTGATTAGAAGTTTTGGAGAGAAAAAAGAGGGTGTATGAAAAGATCATTAAAAATAAGATTCTTTTTTGTTTTTCATACAAATAAAAAGGTTAATCAAAGTAGCTAAATAGCTACTTTGATTAATCTCTAATAACTATTTCAATATACGTAACGATTCTTCAATAAACGCCGGGATGTCTTCTGGTTGTCTACTTGTGACCAGCTGATTTTGGCATACAACTACTTCTTTATCGTGAAAGTTTCCGCCGGCGTTTTTTAAATCGACTTCAATAGATTTATATCCAGTGACATCACGTCCTTCAAGTGTTTGTGCAGTGATGAGTAGCTGAGGTCCGTGACAAATAGCGAAAACAGGTTTTTCCGCATCCATAAATGCTTTACTAAAGCGAACGAAACGCTCATCTGCACGAAGTATATCTGGAGAAAATCCGCCTGGTATGAAGAGTGCGTCAAAGTTTTCTGGAGAAACATCATCGATACCTTTATCAATTACAATTTCACTTTTTCCTTGTTTACCGTGTACCGTTTTACCTTTTTCTGCTTCAATAGTTGTTAATTCATATCCCTTTTGTTTAAAAGCTTCTGCTGGCTCTGTGTATTCTGTGTCCTCGAAATAATCCGTTATTAAAATAGCAATTTTTTTACTCATTCTAATCCGCTCCTTACATTATATTATCGATTCCAAAATCGTCCTTGGGCAATGCCTTCTATAAATGATTCAATTGAAGTGTTTGCTAAGTTGTAAATTCCTGCTCCATCTAATTTAATTTTACTATTGTCCAAAGCATGAGGATTACTAAGGACATGAGCTATCGGTTTAAAATGTTTAAAAGTAGTTTCTGCAAATTCTAAAACAGGGGGGTGAATGGCAGATTCGCTACTAAACACTAATACTGCATCAAAAAGGGAAGAGTCTGTTGTTGTATAAGTATCAGTTACTTTAATGGAATCATTGAACTGATAAATTTTATTATCTATGATGCTATAGTTAATTCGATGCTGTGCAAAAGCTTGAATCCATTCGGACAGAAGGGAGACACTTGGGTCACCATTTAATAGAATTGCAACATTTTTAGAATCAGCTTTAAAAATAGTATTGGACATACTTAGTGCAGGTGATTTTGCATCTGAATTTACTTCGTGATTTTCCTTAGGCAAGGGAGCTCCAATCATGTTAGCAACTTCTTTTGCTAATTGACGATCGACATGATTCAGTAGAGCAATTACATTTGCCTTCACCATGTCTGATTTACACTTCCCAACTTCAAAGCAAAAAGCTTCTTTTATATGCTGCTTTTCAATAGGGCTCATACTATTGTAGAAAAGTTTAGCTTGCGAATAAAAGTTAAGGAAGCTTTTACTGCGCCCCCTAATTTTATGTCCATCAATCTTTTCTTGATAATGCTCATATCCGCCCTGTTCAGCTTGCACGGTTGCTGGTTGATTGTCATTTAAGCCATTAGGATGATAGCTTGTTTGACCGCGATGAATTTGCATTTGATGCATACCATCACGTTGATTATTATGAAAAGGACATACGGGCTGATTAATAGGGATTTGATGGAAATTAGGGCCTCCTAAACGAGATAATTGTGTATCTGTATAGGAGAATAATCTTCCTTGCAGAAGAGGGTCATTTGAAAAATCAATACCTGGTACGACATGACCAGGGTGGAAAGCTACCTGCTCCGTTTCCGCAAAGAAGTTATCAACATTTTTGTTCAATGTCATTTTCCCAACTAGTTTTACAGGAACTTCTTCTTCCGGCCATAATTTCGTTGGATCTAAAATATCAAAATCAAATGCATGCTCATCTTCTTCTGGAATTAGCTGTAATCCGAGCTCCCATTCCGGATAATCCCCTTTTTCAATTGCTTCATATAAATCTTGACGATGGAAATCAGGATTTTTCCCAGCAATCTTTTGAGCCTCATCCCACACTAATGAATGAACTCCAAGAGCAGGTTTCCAGTGAAACTTTACGAAATGGGCTTTTCCTTCTGCGTTAATGAGTCGAAATGTGTGAACTCCAAAACCTTCCATCATTCGTAAACTACGCGGAATAGCACGGTCGCTCATTTGCCACATGACCATATGCGTGGACTCGGGATTATGCGCAACAAAATCCCAAAATGTATCATGAGCGCTAGCTCCTTGAGGGATATCAGTATGTGGTTCTGGTTTAACCGCATGGACAAAATCAGGAAATTTAATAGCATCTTGGATAAAGAATACTGGCATATTATTACCTACTAAATCGTAGTTCCCTTCATCTGTATAAAATTTTGTAGCGAATCCACGCACATCTCTTACTGTGTCGTTGGATCCTTTAGAACCTTGGACGGTTGAGAAACGTACAAATACAGGTGTTTTCTTTGAAGGATTGGTAAGAAAATCTGCTTTCGTATATGCTTCTAACGATTCATAAAGCTGAAAATAACCATGAGCGCCAACTCCGCGTGCATGAACAATCCTTTCGGGAATTCGCTCGTGATCAAAATGGGTCATTTTCTCGCGAAAGTGGAAATCCTCCATTAAGGTTGGGCCTCTTAAGCCCATCTTTAAAGAAAATTCATCTTCGGCTATTTTTACTCCTTGGTTTGTTGTTAAAGCATGTTTGCGTTGATTATCCGTAACGTGGTGTTCCAATTGCTCCATTTTTTTATTCACAATATAGGCCCCTCCTTTACGCTGTTAATTAATAGATACCCTTTTTATTAGGGCGTAAACATGTATTATCGTTTTTGTATGTAAAAATCATAAAATATCGGTTGTTTCAGTAATTTTTGTTTGAGGAAGGAAAATAAAAAAGCCAAGGAGATACTTTATTTTCTCCTTGGCTTTTAAGATAATTCTTTTCGTTAAAACGAAGAAACACGTTGCTTCGTTTTTGGTACAATAATAAATTTGATCCAGAGTAACCCGACAATCATAATGAAAAGGCTATGTAAAAATTGACCTGTAGCAATGAGTATAACAATTGAAAATATAATGAGCTGAATGCTTAGCAATATAAAGATTAAGTGAAGAAATTGCTTCATTCTTTTTTCAGTATCAATCGGATATAATGCTACAATAATATTTCCCGAAAAATATTTCCATAGGGAACGGAGCTGCATAGAAATCATATATAGGACGATATATGCGATAGCGCCTTTTACGTATATGTTTGGTATAAAATATAAGGAGAAGGCACCGATTAAGCCTAAGCGAATATATATACCGAAATAATCATTCCCGCGTAAAAATGCGAGTGTATGTAAATAGAAGAAAGTTGCTCGTTTTTTATGCAATAAAGGTTCAATCCAATTGGTAAGCCATTTTCTTTTATTTACTTGCTTATTCAGTTGCGGAACATCGGTGAAAATGCTAGCAAATTGATAAAAACGAACGTTCATTTTTTCTTCTTGTTCGATTATGTAATCCCACGGTATTCGTTTTGTAGGCTGTCTTTTTGTGTATAGAAGCAGGAAAGCAAGTAGCAAGAGTAATCCGCCTAATATGAGAACATGTGCCGCATAAAACAGCATGTAAATGATTAGGGCGTTACAAGTAATACGAATAATGAACCATATGCTTTTTTCATGACTATCACGCCACATCCAATGTATGTACATGTTCCAAGCTTTCATAATCATTAAAAAGATAAAGATTGTACATAAGAAAGGTATCGTTACTTGTAATGATTGCAGTGCAAGCGGAACGAGAATCAGGAACGTAAATAATAATGGAAAAAGCTGAATGATGTAATTATATAGAAGAGATTTTTTGAAATAAGAAGTTAATTTCTCTTCTAATGCAAGCAAATAGACAGCATCGGGTTTCTGAATAAATGTACGGATAGGGCATCTCGTTACAATGAATGTAAGTACAATCGTGATGAGTAGTAAAGATACTCCTTTAGAAGGAGATGCTTTTAAAAACTGAGCATAATAGTATGCGCCAACGCATGAAATAAAGATAAAGCTATATAGTAAACCGTTAATCATACGTGCAAAGTATGTAATGATATTTTGCATATGTTGTTGGAAGCGGCTGCTCCATAGTGATTCGATTGACATGTTTTTCACCTCTTTGTTCTATTATATATGTTTTAGAAAAGAAAAAACGAGCAAATTGCGTTATGCAACTTGCTCGTTTTTCTTTTCGTTATTTTTTTTCTGATCTCGATTCATTAATGGATAGAAGGCAAAGCCGATTACGAATAACCCAATTCCGAGAAGGAATGTTTTTATATCGGAAGCACCCGTTTTAATAACCCATAGTGCGTAGCAAAGTGCAATCACGGCGACTATACCATCTGTAATTCTTGCCCGCATTTCATTTTTATATGTTTCACCAGTTGCGACTAGTTTTAACTGGAAGATTGGTGAAACGAGATATGGAATGAGGTAGGCCAATGTTGATACGGTAATAACGAATGTATAAGCTTCCGCAATAGTTCCTGATAATGTTGAGAATAAGAAAACTTGCGACATAATATTTGTTAATCGTAATGAATAAATTGGACTTCCTTTTTTGTTCGTTTTCGTGAAGAAGGAAGGGAAGAAACCTTCTTTTGCTGCTTGATACGGTACTTCTGAGCTTAATAAAATCCAGCCTAAGATGGAACCGAATAGGGAAGTAAGAGCAAGTAATGCCATCAGTTTCCCGCCGCCATGACCCATTGCAGCGTTTAGTGCGTCTGCTAATGGACGTTCAGAAGCTTGTAATTTATCAACGTGAAGGACACCCATTGTTAAAATTGTAATTCCTAAGTAAATCGCAACTGTAATAAGTAATCCCGCAACTGTTGCACGTTTTACCGTTTTTGGAGAAACAGCACGGTTTGATAAAAGAACTGCTGATTCAATTCCGATAAATGCCCAAAGCGTTGTAAGAGCGGCTAAGTTTACTTGTGAAAGTAGGCCGTGTGATACACCTGATTTATCGATCATTGGTGTGTACCATTGTCCAAACTTAGAAGCTTCGAATGCAAATAACGTAACGACGATGAATAAAAGGAATCCAGTTACTTTCGTTGTTGTTGCTAAGAAATTTAGCTTTCCAGCTCCGCTTACACCGTTTGTTAATATAATATGAGTTCCCCAAAGTAAGATGGAACAAATCGTAAATGTAATTAGTTTTCCGACTTCTATGTTAAAAGAACCGATTGAAAATAGCAGTCGTGTATCTTTCATAATTGGGAAGAAGAGCGATAAATATCCCGCGAAAGATGTAATGATGGCAACGTTACTTGCCCAGTTTGCAACCCAATATCCCCATACCATACTGAAACCAGCCATTTTTTTCTTTTTTGGTGTTGAGAATAAAGCATATGCATGACTTTGTGGTCCTGTCGTTAAATCAGGACGACGAATTGCTAAATTACCGAAAACAAGAGCTAGCATTAAAACACCAAACCCTGTTGTTAACCAAGCTAAAGTGACACCGAGAGGGCTTGCTGTTTGTGCCAACGTACTTGGCACCATGAAAATCCCAGCGCCAACCATGTTACCGACAACGAAAGCTGTTAGTACCCAAAAGCCCCATTTTTTTTGTTGCATAGAAAATACCTCCAAAGTTAGTATAACCAAGTCAAGCGAGGAGATATGTATGTCTTCTTAGTAGAGAAGAGAAGTCCCAAACAAAACAAAAAAAGCACGTAATCTGCCGCTACATGCTTTCTATCTTATAAGAAACCCACGACATACCTCTCGATAGCTCTCCACAAACGAAACGTTTGTGACAGTTCTGCACTTATTAAATGCAGACCCAGCAAGTGTGCATGGTGGACACGACTTACTTCGGCAATCATTCCTTTCTCATTTCTTCATCAATGCCACTACATCTCCTGAAATGATACTCTTAATGACTGCAACCTCTACCTCACCGAGATACGAATGAGGATTTAAATATTAAATTAACGTCTTTAAGAGTAACAAATGTATTTTTATACGTCAATGGATATATTAATAATCAGATTATAGAGAAGAGTTTGTGATTAAAAAGGATTTAGGAGAGGCTGTGACGATTATTAGTTGTGCAGAAGAAACAGCGATAGAGTTAAGCACAATTTTACAGCACAAAGAATTTTGTCTGAAAATCTTAATCCGAGGCATCGATTTTTTTAAAACAGGCTTCATTTCATAAGAAGGAAAGAATAAGCTTTTCATTGAAATGATTAAGGTCATTTCAATGAAAGGAGAGGTTTGATTATGGAATTATCAAGATCTCAATTATTTGCTTTAGAGTATATTTCAAAATATGCAGAGAACGAAAAACGTGGGGCTAAAGCAACAATTAATCATATCCTTAAAATGTCAAATATTACAGATGAAATATTTGAAGAGGCTGTCGCTAATTTAAAATCTCATGCAAGGATTGCTTTACACTTTCACCCAGACAGATTAGATTCGAATATGAAAAATATTGCTGAAGCATTGTTTGAGCAAGGAATATATAAAAGTCAGTTTGAAACATTGTTATCTAACGGAAGCGTATCTGCCTACCCCGGCGGTGAACGTGACCTTTGGGAAAAGAGAATATTTGGAGGCGCATATCAATTGGAAGGCGTAACGAATAATCAACGGCCTAAATATGGGGCACTAAATGTAATGTTACATCCAGATGGGCCTGCCCCGCGCTTTGGATCATGTTATTTTCTCTTATCTCCAAAAGTCTCTTATCGCTCTACATATACGTATTTAGATTCGCATCAAGATCCAAAAGAAAAGGGTACTTATGAAGAGTTCGATATGATTTTAGCTGCTCTTTTGGAAGAGACATTCGTAAGAGATTTTGCAATTGGTGAAGGGGATTTAACTCCAACAAGACTCATTCATCATTTACTGGCTAATCTGGAAAGGCCGTTTATAGATTTCGTAAACAAAGAGTCAGCTCGCAATCTTAACCATTATATTGAAGCACAGATTCATGGAGAGATTTCTCTTAAAGAAGACGTGGAAGTGCTTGTTGTAGATCCTTCATTTAAAGGGACGAATGTAGGTAGAACTTTAGAAGAGATTTGTCTGAAGTATTCTATTGATTTGTATTGGCACAGGGGGTTTGTACTGATGGTAGATGAAGTTCCAATGGATTTTAGAGGTTCAAAAATGCCATCTTTGGCAAGACGTATTGCACGAAATAATTGTATCGATGCAAATATAATTGGCTCTGCTGTAGTGGATTTGAAACGCAATCCATTATCTTGGAGTGATCGTGGAACTTATGAGGAAGTGCTTCAGGAATTAAAATTATTGTGGCATGTTTTAGTTCGATTTGGAAAACCAAATCGGAATTTGAAATAAATACGCTATTATTTTTGGGAGCATGTATATAAAAAGAAGCTGATCCAAAATTAGATCAGCTTCTACATATAAGATTAAACTAAGTTTAATACAGTTACTTTTTCACGTGTCATAGACTCAAGGCTCTTACGAATACCTTGTGCGCCCATACCTGAACCTTTTACACCGATGAATGGGAAGTGGTCAGGGCCGCGCTCTGTGCGTCCGTTAATTTGAACAGAACCAGTTTCGATTTTGTTAGCAATTGCAAATGCTTTGTTAATGTCTTTTGTGAAGACACTTGCTTGCAGACCGAACTCTGATTTGTTAGCAATTTCAATTGCTTGCTCATCTGAAGAAACACGGATGATTGGAAGGATTGGCCCGAATGGCTCTTCCCAAGCAACTTTCATTTCTTCTGTTACGTGGTCGATTAATGTTGGATAAATTAAGTTACGCTCACGTTTGTTACCGATAACGATTGTAGCACCTTTTTCTACAGCGTCGTCAACTAAACCTTGAACGAAGTCAGCAGACTTGTCGTCGATTAATGGAACGATTGTGCTATCTTGTTCTGGAGATCCAACTGATAGTTCAGCTACTTGCTCTTGTAATAAGCCAACAAGCTCGTCTGCTACGTTTTCGTGTACAAGTACACGTTTAATAGCTGTACAACGTTGACCAGAGTAAGAGAATGCACCGCTTACGATATGGTTTGCAGCATCTTGTAAGTCAGCATCTTCACGAACGATACCAGGGTCTTTACCACCAAGTTCTAATACAAGTGGAATCATTGAAGCTTTTTTCGCTAAATGTTTACCTGTGTTTGTACCACCTGTGAACGATACCATATTGATGCCTTCGTGCTCTACTAAGTAGTCACCAATGACAGAACCACGTCCTGTCGCTACGTTTACAAGTCCTTTTGGAAGGCCAGCTTTATGAAGTGCTTCAACCATTTTAATACCACTAATTGCACCTTGAGTTGCTGGTTTGAAAATAACAGCGTTACCCATAATTAATGCTGGTGCAAGTTTTGCAGCAGATAAGTTTACTGGGTAGTTAAATGGTGCGATTGCTAATACAACACCAAGTGGTGCGCGTTGGATGATCGCAAGTTTAGATTTTGTTCCGCCAGGGAAGCTATCGCCCATCATGCTTTCTCCGTGCATATGTAAAGCTTCTTCGATAGTATAACGAATGAAGTCAGCTGTACGAACAACTTCTTTCTTCGCATCTTTATATCCTTTACCGACTTCTTTCATAATGATATCGGCAATTTCATCTTGCATATTTACGAGCTCATCAGCCCATTTATATAAATATTTTGCGCGATCTTGTAGAGAAGCCTCCGCCCATGATTTTTGAGCTTCTTTTGCAGATGCAATTGCTTCATCTACTTCTCCGCGAGTAATTGCTTGTACTTGTCCAATTACTTCGTGTAAATATGGAGATGGAATTTCGATTGTTTCTCCTGAAGAGCTTTCTCTCCATTCTCCATTTAAATAAAATTTGTACGTATTGCTAGTTGTCATGATTAGTCCTCCTAAAATAGCAACTTGTAAGAGTGAGTATAAGGTGATTGTAGGGGGTTTGATAACATTTTTCAAATGAAATGTTTGTGAAAACGATTTCTTATTCTTTTTTTATTTTGTATGCCCTTTCTTACAGAACATTCTCTTATTTCGAAATGATGTAGCGCATATTTTCATTCGGTGTGTAAAAAAACAATTGACAGAATACTCAATAAAGTTGTAAGATTATAAATGGAAAATAAATGAAGGGGGTGTGCGTAATGATTGTAATCGTAAATGTAATGGGCTTAGCTCTGTTAAATGGCAAAAAACATTCATATCATTACGCAACCCGTACGGATATATAGGGCATCTTTGTCTTATAAAAAGCGTACGTTGCGTATATCGTAACGTACGCTTTTTATGCATTTCTGTGCATATCGTCAAGCGGCGGTATGCTTTTTTTTGTTTTCCACGCTACTATATAAAACTTTGGAAGGTGGAAAAATGTGATGAGATTGTATGGATTACGAAATGTAAATGTGATGGGTCTGGATAGCGGATAAAGAAATGGGCATGAAACGAGAACCAGAAGGGAGAGGTTACATTGTTATCAGTATTACTAAAGTTAAAATGGTTTTTTAAAGAGCATTGGAAGAGATATAGTATCGCCATCGGAGCTCTTTTGATTGTAAATATAGTTGAAGTCATTCCCCCGAAAGTGTTAGGGGTTACGATTGATAATATAAAAACAGGAACGTTATCGAATGAAGCAATTATGCAGTCTATTCTTATTTTAGTAGGGGTTACGATCGTTGGATATGGTCTTACTTTCGTTTGGCAACATCAGCTGTTTGGTGGTGCATTTGTACTGGAGAAGACGATGCGCTCTAAATTTATGGGGCATTTACTTAAAATGACACCGACGTTTTATCAAAAAAATCGTACTGGTGATTTAATGGCGAGAGCGACAAATGATTTAAAAGCAATCGCTATGACAGCTGGTTTCGGTATATTAACGCTCGTGGATTCGAGTTTATATATGCTTACGATTGTTTTTATGATGGGATTTACAATTAGTTGGGAGCTTACATTTGCGGCACTTATACCGCTTCCGATTATGGCGTATGCGATGAATATATATGGAAAGAAATTGCATGAGAGATTTACAGTTGCGCAAGATGCGTTCGGTGATATGAACGATAAAGTACTAGAATCGATCGCTGGCGTGCGCGTTATTCGTGCGTATGTACAAGAGAACGCAGACCAAGAAAGATTTCATCATTTAGGAGATGACGTCTACGAAAAAAATATGAAGGTAGCAAGAATCGATGCATTATTCCAGCCAACTGTGAAAATGCTTGTCGGCCTTAGTTATTTAATTGGTTTAGTGTATGGCGCGTACCTTGTATTTCAATCAAAGGTAACACTTGGTGAACTCGTTTCATTTAACGTGTATTTAGGGATGATGATTTGGCCGATGTTTGCAATTGGCGAATTAATCAATGTTATGCAAAGAGGAAATGCTTCACTCGACCGTGTGAATGAAACGTTAGCGTATGAACCAGATGTAAAGGATCCGAAACATCCAAAGCTTGTACAAGAGCCGGATTATATTCAGTTTGATGATGTTACCTTTTCATACCCTTTATCAACTGAAACAAATTTAAAGAAGGTTTCGTTTACATTAAAACAAGGGGAGACGCTTGGGGTTGTTGGGAAAACAGGAAGCGGAAAGACGACGCTTGTCCGGCAGCTTCTTCGTCAATATCCGCTTGGAGATGGGGATATTGCAGTCTCTGATGTGACGTTAAATAACATAACGAACGAAAATGTACTCGGGTGGATTGGGTATGTACCTCAGGAACATATTTTATTTTCAAAAACAGCGAGGGAAAATATTTTATTCGGGAATAGGGAAGCGACGGAAGAAGAACTCGAGAAAGCGATTGAGATTGCGGCGTTTACAAAGGATTTAGAGTTTTTACCAGAAGGGTTAGAAACGCTCGTCGGAGAGAAAGGTGTTTCTTTATCAGGAGGGCAAAAACAAAGGATCTCGATTGCGCGAGCTGTTATTCAAAATCCAGAAATTTTAATTTTGGACGATTCTTTATCAGCTGTTGATGCTCGTACGGAAGCAGCGATTATTGAAAATATAAGAACAGAAAGAAGCGGAAAGACGACGATTATTACGACGCATCGTTTATCAGCCGTACAACATGCGGATTGGATTCTCGTTATGGATGAGGGGCAAGTAATGGAAGAAGGTACGCATGATCAGCTTATTAAAAGCGGAGGCTGGTATGCTGAGCAGTTCGAAAGACAACAAGGGGAAAGTGAAAGTGCGGATAGTGGGGTGAAAATATGAGCGTTTCAAAACGATTGTTTCAATACGCGATGAAAGTGAAGGGGACAATTTTCGCAGCGATGCTAATGTTATTTATTTTCGTTATCGCAGAGCTTGCTGGTCCTTTCGTCGCGAAAACGATGATTGACGATCATATCGTTGGAATAGAGAAACCTTGGTATGAAACAGAAAAGAGTGAAGAGGCTGTTTCGTATAATGGCACCTTTTATAAGCGAAGCGATCGCTTTGAACAAGGTGAGAAAAAAGGAAAAGAAGTACGCGTGATGCAAGTTGGTTTTCAATATTACTTTGTGCCGAATAAAGTGAATGCTGAAGGGTCACGTACTGTAAAAGGTGATATGATTACCGTTCAAAATGGTAAGGCGGTGCAAGTGTATAAAGCGAAAGCATTAACGAAAGAAGAAGTGTTTGCGTTTTATAAACCAGAAATAAACCGACTATTATTACTTGGTGGTGGCTATTTCGCTTTATTAGTAGTCGTTTCATTATTTGCATACGGAAAGCAATTTTTCTTACAGAAGGCAGCGAACAAAATTATTCAAATTATGAGGGAAGATGTGTTTTCTCATATTCAAACGTTGCCGATTCGGTATTTCGATCATTTACCAGCAGGGAAAATTGTATCGCGTGTAACGAATGATACGGAAGCCATTCGGGATTTATATGTAACGGTGCTTGCGACATTCGTCTCTAGTATCATTTATATTATCGGGATATTTGCGGCACTATTTTTACTCGATGTAAAATTGGCGACGTTATGTTTACTTATCATCCCGATTTTAATTGTTTGGGCAATTCTTTATAGAAAGTATGCGTCTGTATACAATCATAAAATGCGTTCACGTTTATCTGATATTAACGGAACAGTGAATGAATCCATTCAAGGGATGCCAATTATTCAAGCGTTTCGTCAAGAGCGTGAAACGAAGAAAGAGTTTGAAGAATTAAATGGCGATTATTTTAAGTATCAAAATAAAATTTTAAATTTAAATGCAGCAACTTCGCATAATTTAGTAGCCGTATTAAGAAATATTGCTTTCACAGGTGTGATTTGGTATTTCGGTGGTGCTTCATTAAGTGCTTCAGGCGTCATTTCACTAGGGATACTGTATGCGTTCGTTGATTATTTAACACGATTGTTCTCACCAATTACAAATATGGTAAATCAGCTTGCTAACTTAGAGCAGTCGCGCGTTGCATCAGAACGTGTTTTTGAATTGCTAGAGGAAAAAGGGGAAGCAGTAGAAGAGGAACGTATGCCTCGCTTACAAGGAAATGTGAAATTTGATAATGTGTCATTTTCTTATAATGGAAAAGATGAAGTGTTAAAAAATATTTCTTTTGAAGCGAAACAAGGCGAGACAGTAGCACTTGTCGGCCATACTGGATCAGGAAAAAGTTCCATTATGAATGTACTCTTTCAGTTTTATGAGTTTGAAAAAGGAAAGCTTACGATTGACGGTCACGATGTAAAAGAGATGCCGAAACAAGCAACTCGTGAGCATATGGGAATCGTACTGCAAGATCCGTTTTTATTTAGCGGAACAGTGGCATCTAATGTAAGTTTAGAAAATGAAACTATTTCAAAAGAGCGCATCATAAAAGCATTGCGAGATGTTGGTGCTGAAAGATTTGCGAACAATATAAATGAAGAAATTACGGAGAAAGGAAGTACACTTTCAACCGGAGAACGTCAGCTTATATCATTTGCTAGGGCACTCGCTTTTGACCCAGCCATTTTAATTTTAGATGAAGCAACATCTAGTATCGATACAGAGACGGAAGCGATGATTCAGCAAGCGCTAGAAGTTGTAAAAAAAGGAAGAACGACATTTATTATTGCTCACCGTCTTTCAACAATTAAAAGCGCAGATCAAATTATTGTGCTTGATAGAGGAACGATTTTAGAAAAAGGCTCTCATGATGAATTAATGAAAAAGCGCGGGCGTTATTACGATATGTACAAAACGCAAATGGAAGGTAATCAGAGCGCTTAATAGGTAGGGGAGAGAACTTGTGATTTTCGCAAGTTCTTTTTTTAGTGAATCAGGGCAGTTAAATAAGAAGTATTGTTTTACCTTTCCTACAATAAATGCTATATTAAAAAATGTTACTTATTTTTTGTATGTAGCGTTATTTTCCCCTTTTGTTTGATTATGAAGAAAAAGGATAAACTAAATAAGAACATTTTCATTGAAAAATTGTTCAAGATTGCATACAATCAATATAGTTTTTAAATTCCTATCAGAATACTTGGAGGATTACCATTATGAAAAAATTATTTTCAGTACTTGCAGTAACTACATTAGCGATCGGGATTGTAGCGGGCTGCGGTAAAGAAGAGAAAAAAGATACAGCTAGTCAAGATGCGTTACAAAAGATAAAACAAAGTGGTGAACTTGTAATTGGAACAGAAGGTACATATCCACCGTTCACATTCCACGATTCAAGCAATAAATTAACTGGATTTGACGTTGAATTAGCAGAAGAAGTTGCAAAACGTTTAGGTGTAAAACCTGTATTTAAAGAAACACAATGGGATAGCTTACTTGCTGGTCTAGATGCAAAACGTTTCGATATGGTTGCGAATGAAGTTGGTATTCGTGAAGATCGTCAAAAGAAATATGATTTCTCTAAACCGTATGTTTCATCTTCAGCGGCATTAGTTATTGCAAAAGATAAAGATAAACCTGCTACATTTGCTGATGTAAAAGGATTAAAAGGAGCACAATCTTTAACAAGTAACTATGCAGATATCGCTAAGAAAAATGGTGCGGAAATTGTTGGTGTAGAAGGATTTAGCCAAGCAGCAGAATTATTAGCTTCAGGACGCGTTGATTTTACAATTAATGATAAATTATCAGTGTTAAACTATTTAGAAACGAAAAAAGATGCAAAAATTAAAATTGTAGATACAGAAAAAGAAGCTTCAGAAAGTGGATTTTTATTCCGTAAAGGTAGCACTAAGCTTGTACAAGAAGTAGATAAAGCGTTAGAAGATATGAAAAAAGATGGTACGTATGACAAAATAACGAAAAAATGGTTCGGTGAAAATGTATCTAAGTAGTGCGTTGGTTTCAGATCGATTGTCTACTTGGATGGATATTATGCAGTCTTCCTTCATGCCTATGCTGAAGGAAGCTGTTTTTACGACAATTCCATTAACGCTTATTACATTTATTATCGGTCTTATACTTGCGACGTTAACGGCGCTTGCACGTATTTCAGGTAGTCGTATTTTACAATGGATTGCTCGTATCTATGTATCTATCATTCGCGGAACGCCACTTCTTGTACAGTTATTTATTATTTTCTATGGTCTTCCAACTCTTAATATTGAAGTTGAGCCATATACAGCAGCAATTATTGGATTCTCATTAAATGTCGGTGCATATGCATCTGAAATTATTCGTGCTTCTATCCTTTCAATTCCGAAAGGGCAGTGGGAAGCAGCTTACACAATTGGGATGACGTATCCACAAGCGCTAAAACGTGTTATTTTACCGCAAGCGACGCGCGTATCTATCCCGCCGCTTTCGAATACATTTATTAGTTTAGTGAAAGATACTTCGTTAGCATCGTTAATTTTAGTAACAGAAATGTTCCGAAAAGCGCAGGAAATTGCGGCAATGAACTACGAGTTTTTAATTGTTTATTTCGAAGCAGGTCTTATTTATTGGGTAATTTGCTTCTTATTATCTATTGTGCAACAAATATTAGAAAAACGTTCAGAACGTTACACTCTAAAATAACCCTTTCATAAAAGGAGTTTTTGTTTTTATGATTTCAATTCAACATTTACAAAAAAGTTTCGGAGATAATACCGTACTAAAGCATATAGATTTATCAGTTGAGAAGGGAGAAGTTGTTGTTATTATCGGTCCGTCTGGATCTGGTAAAACGACGTTTCTACGCTGCCTTAACGTACTAGAAACGCCAAACGCTGGTAATATTCGTATTGGCGATAAAGAGCTTAATTTCTCTCAAAAAGTAACGAAGAAAGATATTGTCAATCTTCGTACGCAAACAGGTATGGTATTCCAGCACCATAATCTATTTCCGCATTTAACAGCACTTCAAAATGTTATGGAAGGGCTCGTTACAGTGAAAAGGATGGGGAAAGAAGAAGCGAAGAAAAAAGCAAACTATTTCCTTGAAAAAGTTGGTCTTGCGGATAAAGTAGACTTATATCCGTTCCAATTATCAGGCGGACAACAACAGCGCGTTGGGATTGCTCGCGCACTTGCGATGGAGCCAGAAGTGTTACTATTTGATGAACCGACGTCAGCACTTGATCCTGAACTCGTTCAAGAAGTTCTGAAAGTCATGAAAGAACTTGCTAAAGAAGGTATGACGATGGTTATTGTAACGCACGAAATGCGCTTTGCACATCAAATTGCAAACCGCGTTATTTTCATGGATGGCGGTGTCGTTGTCGAACAAGGTACACCAGAAGATGTATTTACAAATCCAAAAGAAGAACGCACGAAAAAGTTTTTACAAATGTTGCAATAAATTAAGGAAGGTCTCAAGGCATATGCCTTGAGACCTTTTTGCCATATATATTTATTTTTGGAATCCGCCAAGGCTTTGCTCAGCCATTGCAACTAGACGTTTTGTAATTTCGCCACCAACAGAACCGTTAGCACGAGCCGTAGAATCTGCTCCTAATTGTACACCAAATTCTTGAGCGATTTCGTACTTCATTTGGTCGATTGCAGCTGTTGCTCCTGGTACTACTAATTGATTTGAAGAATTTTGGTTTGCCATAGGAATATATCCTCCTTAGAGTTATAAAAATTTTTTTTGGTTGGACTAGCTGGAGTTGAACCAGATTATCGCCCCGGTTGGCGCTAATCCATCGGTAATTAAGTTTGTACTCATAGTATGGATGTTACCTAGAAAGATATACGAAATAATAATTTGTAAATTTTGTAAAAAAATCTTAGTGATTTCGTAAATTATGAAATAAGAGTAATCGTTGTATTTTTTAGAAAGAAGGCTAAACTAAGAGCGATATGAAATATGTTTTTTGTATCCCGCTACTCGGGGGAGAATCATTAACTTTATAGTTCTATTTTGAATAGGAGCGGAACAAAATGCTCCTATGCACGGCTAGATGCTCTTTTCAATCTGCTTGTAAATGATAACGTATGGAGGAATCGTGATGGGAATTTGCCCGCTTTGCAACGCATTAGAATCACAAACATATTCTTGTCAAAATTGCGAAGGTATACTCCAAGATTACGGGAAAACTGTAGATTACATAGACGATTATAGTGCGTATATGGATCAAGAATTATTAAGTGCAGTAGATGGTTTAACACATAGTAATTCACAAGAGTACTGTAATCATGTTTTTTATTGCGGGATGTGTAATGTGGAAACAGAGGTTGTAGTGAAACTTGTGTAAATAGAAAACTTCCACCTTATGAATGAGGTGGAAGTTTTTGTTTTCTTATTTGTGAGTGAATCATAGGGGACGGGATATTCTCGGTGTTTGAGGAAGCCTCTGATTTTATTTGAGACATTTTTTCTTTTGCATCGCGCAAAGAATGCTCAGTTAAGTAGATGGCATATTCGTAAAATAATTGGCGCGTCAGTTCACTTTGTTCTTTTAACTTTTCATCTTGGAACACAGTTCGCCCAGGTTTAGAGTTTGCTTCAAAGAGCCATGGATTTTCCTGCGTATCTAAACCGATATCAAAACCAATTTCTCCGATATTTCCGGTTACTTGTTCATCGAGCGCGTAACTGATTTGTAAGGCAGTATGTTTTAATTTGTTTTCAATTTGAACTTGTTTCGTTGAATCAGGAAATAGCTCTTGTAGTAGTTTTGTATCGCCACCGCTATTTACATGCGTTGTTAAACTACCTTTGCCAGCAATTTTTGCAACGATTGCACTGACCATCCATTGGCCGAAATGATTTTTATTTGTATGAATGCGGAAATCAACAGGTTGCCCATCGAAGCGAAGTAATGGAATACCTTGTTGTACGATAAACTTTTTTAAATCATGTCCTTTTAACACATGGTTTAGAAGCGTTTCTAATGATTGGTACTTTCTTAGTTTGTTTTCTTCATTTTCGCGATAACGACAGTAGTAGCAATTCTCTGCTTGAGAATAAAATAGTTGATGAATATTTCTACCGAAGCTGCCGTGAATCGGTTTCATGTAAATCGATTTATACGTTCCGAGAAATCGTTCAACTTGCTCGAAGTGCTGAAATGTTTCTGTGTTTGGTAATAACGGCATAATGGATTCATCTTTCATAAGAAGTTGGTGCACTTCCCATTTATTAAAAAAACCTGGATTAAACCATGGAATCGCATAGTCATGTTCTAATTTTCTTTTTGCTCTTACAATTGGCTTATAATTTTCGGCTTTCCGATTTGGTAATCGATCGTAAATGACATTCGGAAAAGGTACTTTTTTCTTTATCCACTGTTTCTCTTGAAAGAAATATCCTTCAATTGTTTCATCTTCCCAGTCTATATGTTGCACACCAAAAACGAATACAAATGGTCGCAAGGTGAATGGCGGCGTTAGTAACTCGCCAAGAGAAGTTGAACGGTTCCCTAAAGGATTAGAAGAGTCATCGTTAAAACCAGTTGTAAATATGCCAATTAATGGTCCGAAAATAATGGTTTCATTTTGTATGAATGCATGGATAGTAGTGGAATGAGGAAGTAAAAGTTTCTCTGCGATTTGTTTTCCGATAATGATTTCACGAGTAAAGGAATAATGAATTTTCACCTCTTCACTTGCAACATGGCGTACGCCGAAGGAAAGGGATGTAATGGGTGGTGTAATGGAAAAAATATAAGGTAAAGTAATACTATTTGGATGCTCATCTGAAATGTTTAACGTATATATGTGCTCTTTCAAAATGAAATGACCTCCTTTCATTATGGTGTAAAGCGACTAAACTTTAGTGGTCCGTGATATATTTTTTCGGCTAATGAATCACTATGACGAATGTAATGTTCGTACGGGGGAATCGTGTTGACATACATAAGCCAAATTGCCCCCTTTTGATCCATAATGGTGGAAAGCTCTAGTTCGAATAACGAAGAATAAGATTGATCTAATGTTTGGAACACTTCATTTATAATATCGTGTAAAGCGTCCTGTAATAATTGTACACCAGTACTAGATAATACGTATTTAACTTTTGAAAATGAATGCAGCGAGGAATCATCTGTTACCGAAAATAAAAGTTGATTCGGAAATGAGCTTTTTTGTATAAACTGACCGATAGCGTTCCAATTGTGTTCTTTATTTTTTTGTAAAATGGTTCGAATATGGAGTGGGTATGTTAATTGATTTGGTGGTTGCAACATTGTATGGGTAATGTAACGTGCTGATCGTATATTAGATTTGTACCAAGATATAAATTCATCTGTCCGTTTGATTGGAACAGAAGTACGATATGCGGTATTTATCGTATCAATATGAAACGTTTTATTTTTATAAACGACTCGGTACAGACTTTCATTGGAATGTGTGTTAGTAGGACGTATAATAATATCTTTTGTTTTTAATAACAGTTTGAAAATGTTTTGTATCGTCGCTATTTCAAATTTTGGTATATAAGGAGATAATTTTTTATTCGTGAGAAATACATCATGTAGTTCACTTAAGTCAATGAGTGTGTTATTTAAAAAGGTAGTGGTAGGATGGTTGTGTAATGATTGAATAATTGACTTTGCTTTTTCAAAGTCTGTGTCCTCGTTAAAAGAAGAACGATCGTATATATAAGAAGGAATAGGGAATGTTTGCTCTTTCCATTTTCCTGTATCTGTATCATAAATCAGACCAGAAATAAGATCTGTTTTAGGATCAATACTAAATGGCGTAAACTGGGCAACGACATTATGATAAAGCCGAGCGCGTTTAGCGATTTCGGTGTAATACGTTTGCTCATAATGAGGCTGAGAAGTTAAAATACCAAGAACCAACGAAATCACTCCTTTACTAACAAAATGTTGGCACAATAGGCGAAGCTATATATTGCAAATACGTTTTTATACCATTATACTTTTGTCCGTATGATGATATGCTATAGTTTTGGAGAAGCGAAAGGTTGATTGTAATGAATATATGGTTAAGTATGTTAACGACGACAGGGCTCGGAGCAATTATTGGAGGATTCACAAATCATTTAGCGATAAAAATGTTATTTCGTCCTCATCGCCCTATTTATATTGGGAAATTTCAAGTTCCATTTACACCAGGATTAATTCCGAAGCGACGCGATGAGCTTGCTGTTCAATTAGGAAAAATGGTTGTCGAGCATTTGTTAACGCCAGAAGGAATCGGAAAGAAGCTAACAAATGAAGAGTTCCAAAAAGGTTTAATTCAATGGACACAAGTAGAAGTGGATAAAGTAATGACGAATGAACAGTCATTACGACATATGTTAGAAAAATGGAATGTAGCGCATGTAGAAAAAGAGGCAACCCGGAAAATCGAACATGTGATTACAGAAAAGATTGAGGCATTTTTAGAAGAGTACTATACATATACATGGGAACAAGCTTTACCTCATTCTATTCATGAAAAAATAGAGAATGCGATCCCAAATGTCTCGGCGTTTATTTTAGGAAGAGCAACTCAATTTTTTGAAAGTGAAGAAGGGAAAGCACGTCTTTCAAAAATGATTGATGATTTCTTTGCTTCTCGCGGGACATTGCTTAACTTAGTCGGAATGTTTTTAGGGAATGTAAGTGTAGTGGATCGTGTGCAGCCAGAAGTCATTAAGTTTTTAGGGCAAGAAGGCACGAAACAACTTTTAACTGATGTACTGCAAAAAGAGTGGGAAAAGTTAAAAGGAAGAGATGTAAAAGAATTAGAAACGTTTGTAGAAAAAGAAATGATTGTGAGCTCTATATTGTCAGCAGTTAAAGTTGAGGAAACAGTGAGTAAGTTTTTAAACCAATCTGTGCAGCAAGTATGTGAGCCAGTTCGAGAAACAATTATGGAAAAGGTAGTCCCAAGTGCAGTAACGAAAGGTTTGAAGTGGGGGACAGAAAACGTAGCGAGTATATTAAAGAATCTCCATCTTGCGGAAATTGTCCAACAAGAAGTATCCACATTTTCAACGGAGAGACTAGAAGATTTAGTGTTGTCCATTACAAAAAATGAACTGAAAATGATTACGTATTTAGGAGCACTATTAGGCGGGATGATTGGAATCGTGCAAGGATTATTACTGTTGTTCCTTAAATAATAAGCTAAGTACATAGAAATAAAAGTGAAATTTCTTCACATCTCTTGCATAGTTTGATATGGTAAGAAGAGGTGCGTATGTAAACGTACTGAAAAGGCAGTGCGCATGACAAGTGCTAGCCTTCTAAAGGAGGAAAAATAAAATGACAAAAAACATTCATGATGTTGCATATGAATTACAAAAAGCAATCGCTGGAAACGAAGATTTCCAAACATTAAAAGCAAGCTACGCAGCAGTACAAGGTGACGCAGCTTCAAAGAACTTATTTGATGAGTTCCGCACAATGCAACTTGGCCTACAACAAAAAATGATGCAAGGTCAAGAAATCACTGAAGAAGATAACCAAAAAGCACAAGAAGTTGTAGCTCGCATTCAACAAGATGCTAAAATTACAAAATTAATGGAAACTGAACAACGCCTAAACATCGTTATCACTGACGTTAACAAAATTATCATGAAGCCACTTGAAGATTTATATAACGCGCAACAACAAGCGTAATAGTGAAGACGCTCCTAGTATAGGGGCGTCTTTTTCAGTGACAATAAAGGTATTTAATTTTAGTATAAGAAATGTAATAGCCACCTACTAAAATTAACTTGTAGGTGGTTTTAAAGTTATTTAAGACTAAATTTAATTGTTGTGGCCTTTAATTTATAAAAATAATAAAGTTGGTTAATTCTTTTTCAACTAATGCCGCTTATTGAAAAAAAGTAGCTTGCTCCATTTACTAAATTTTCATCCTGTTTTACATAGCTTAATCTGCCTCAACATCTTTTTCACCTAAATTTTGAACAAATCTTAATAGATAACCATCAGGGTCCATAATTAAAAATTCTTTTTGTCCCTTTAATTTAGTATCAGCTCTATACCAATTCTCTTGAATATCAAATTTAATTGGATACTCGTTCTTTTTCAAACTATCATATAGTGAATCAATATCATTTATGATAATTTGAAAATTGATTCCTCTTCCGTAGGGATAAGATAACTCCCCAGTACTCCAATGACCATTTACTTCTTCAATCATAATCTGGCAGTCATTTAAAGACAGTAAAGCAAACTTATCCTCTGGTCTTTGATATTCAATTTTAAATAGGAGAATTTCCGAATAGAAATTTAAACTTTTCTCCATATCTGAAACTGATAGCTCTGGTATTAATGCATTGAGTTTGTGCAAAAATGCTGCCTCCTTTGCTTAAGTTATTGATTATTATAACACTCACTATAAATTCTTCTTCTATTAAACTACTTCGTTAGTTCTATAAGAAGTAAACAACTTTATTATCTCTACACACGTCTTTTTTGTTTGTTATTTTTTATTTTTTGAAATACTCCGTTTCAATATTCTTCTCCTTCAAAAACTTTTCAATTTCTTTTTGCTTCCTACCATTCACTTTCTCAAAGCGTTTTGTAAAAGAAAAATCAGTTTTGAATAAGTTACCATCTTCAGCGAGCTTGTCTAATTCTTTCTCTAGTTCTACTGAAAGTGCCGTAGACGATGAAATATATTCATGAATTTCCTTCGAAGGCTGTTTGTAATTATCGGGGATCGTATTGTTACTAATAAAATTATGGAAATTCGCATCATTTTGTTGCGCTAAATCTACTAGTTGTTTTAATTTCTCCCGATCGGATTCCGTAACTTCCTCATCAGACATGGCTGACGAAAGTGGAACGATGTTTTCGTCTAACTCTCCGCTATAATTTAAATACGTTTTTATATTTTGTTTCATTTCATCTTCATTAATCGTTTCATTCTTTTTTGAAGAAGTGAATATAGTTTCCGGAATTTTAACCGTAACATCTTTAATAGATTGTACATCGTTTTCTTCCTTAGGTTCTGCACTGTTTGAACAAGCTGATAGAAATAAAACTGTAAGTAGCATGAGTGAATATAAAGTATATTTCTTCATTTTAATCTCCTTTTACATTCATTAGTGTCTTTGTAAAATAGCAATATTCCATTTCAAATACTTTACTAAAAGTGCGTATAGATGTTTTATCAATTGATAAGATATGACGGATATGAGTAAACCGACGCAAAAAGCGATGAACACATTATAAACATCGGAATAACTAATTTGATGAAACCCTTTAAAGAATCCTAATCCTATTAATAAAATAGGTGAAATAATTAATACTGGCGTGGCAATGATAAGTGCTAGAAGAATCGGTAATAAAAAGAGTAGTACGAAAAAGGCGATAAAGATAAAGGCAAAGTTTAAAACACTTAAGCTCATAACAGAAAATAGTGCGGTTATTATATTTTTAAAGCTTCGTTTACTGTCAGCATTGCTTATTGCATAGGAAACAGTAAGTTCTTTAGCAATGGTTTTAGGATTTCCTAGTTTTCTAGCAATTTCTTCTTCACATTTTCCATCTTGTTTACCGCTGATAAAATGAGTTTCATACTCTGAAATAATATCTTTCTTTTCTACATTAGGCATATTCCGCAGGGAGGAACTAAGTTGTTCCAAAAATTCATTTTTGTTCATAACAATCACTTCCTTTATAAAATGATGAATTACAGATGAGAATCTGATTTTTGAAAAGAGAGTTCCAATTAATGGGTATTCTAATATTTACAAATGTATCATTTACTAGTGTTCTTTGCAAGGTACTGTAATGTTTTTAATACTGTGATGAGATGGAAGTTTTTCGGGGATTTTTAGATGAGATATAAAAATATTATTTCAGGATAAATAAAGGTTTGTAAGCGGATTCTTTAATGGTTGTCAAAAAACTGTCAAATTCATATCATTGGAAAAATAATGTATTTGTAATATAATGATAAACAATACTTCACCACGTTAATTAACTAGGTGAAATTAAAAATCTTTATTACACACATTATGAAATAAAGGGATGATTAGTTTGACAAGTGTAAAAGCAAACGACGTGAAGACAAAAACAAAAGGAGCAGATCTTGTTGTTGATTGTTTAATTAAACAAGGTGTTACACATGTTTTCGGTATTCCAGGAGCGAAGATTGACTCTGTATTTGATGTACTGCAAGAAAGAGGACCAGAGTTAATTGTTTGTCGTCATGAACAAAATGCAGCATTTATGGCAGCTGCGATTGGTAGATTAACAGGAAAACCGGGCGTATGTCTTGTAACTTCAGGACCAGGGACATCAAATTTAGCGACAGGTCTTGTTACTGCGAATGCGGAGAGTGATCCCGTTGTTGCTTTAGCTGGTGCAGTTCCACGTATGGATCGATTAAAACGTACGCACCAATCTATGGATAATGCTGCACTATTCGAACCAATCACAAAATATAGCGTAGAAGTAGAGCATCCGGATAATGTGCCAGAAGCATTAAGTAATGCATTTCGAAGTGCGACTTCCACAAATCCAGGAGCAACTTTAGTAAGTCTTCCGCAAGACGTTATGACTACGGAAACGACTGTAGAGTCTATCGGTGCGCTTTCTAAGCCACAGCTTGGAATCGCTCCCACACATGAAATTACATATGTAGTAGAAAAAATAAAGTCAGCAAAATTACCAGTTATTTTACTCGGTATGAGAGCGAGCACAAATGAAGTGACGAAAGCTGTTCGTGAATTAATTGCAGATACAGAACTTCCTGTCGTTGAAACATATCAAGCAGCTGGTGCCATTTCACGTGAGTTAGAAGATCATTTCTTCGGCCGCGTCGGTTTATTCCGTAACCAACCAGGTGATATTTTACTAGAAGAAGCAGATCTTGTTATTTCGATCGGTTATGACCCGATTGAGTACGATCCGAAATTCTGGAATAAACTTGGGGACAGAACGATTATTCATCTTGATGACCATCAAGCAGATATCGACCACGATTATCAACCAGAGCGTGAATTAATTGGTGATATCGCTTTAACTGTAAATAGCATTGCGGAGAAATTACCGAAACTTGTATTAAGTACGAAATCAGAAGCAGTGTTAGAACGATTACGCGCGAAATTATCAGAACAAGCAGAAGTTCCAAACCGTGCTTCAGAAGGTGTTACGCATCCGCTTCAAGTGATTCGTACACTTCGTTCTTTAATTAGTGACGATACAACCGTTACATGTGACATCGGTTCCCATTCTATTTGGATGGCAAGATGTTTCCGTTCTTATGAACCACGTAGATTATTATTTAGTAACGGTATGCAAACGTTAGGTGTTGCACTTCCTTGGGCAATCGCAGCTACTTTAGTAGAACCAGGTAAAAAAGTAGTTTCCGTATCAGGTGACGGTGGTTTCTTATTCTCAGCGATGGAGTTAGAAACAGCGGTACGTTTAAATTCTCCAATCGTCCATCTTGTTTGGAGAGACGGTACGTATGATATGGTTGCATTCCAACAAATGATGAAATACGGCAGAACATCAGCTACAGAGTTTGGTGATGTTGATCTTGTGAAATATGCGGAAAGTTTCGGGGCGTTAGGTCTTCGTGTTAACACGCCTGATGAATTAGAAGGTGTGTTAAAATCTGCATTAGCAGCAGACGGCCCTGTCATTATTGATATTCCAATCGATTACCGTGATAACATTAAATTAAGTGAAAAATTATTACCAAACCAATTAAACTAATGGAGGCAGATTTGAGATGACTGTTGCGCAATTAATTGATATTGATGCAAAAAGAACGAAAACGAGTAACGAAGTATATCAAACATCTACAATGCTTGCACTATTAGATGGTATATATGATGGTGTAATTAGCTTTGAAGATTTGAAAAAACATGGTGATTTCGGTATCGGCACATTTGATCAATTAGATGGTGAAATGATCGCATTTGATAATGAATTTTATCATTTACGTTCAGACGGTTCAGCAGAAAAAGTAGAGCCGGAAGAAACAACACCATTTGCGACTGTAACGTTTTTTGAAAAAGAAATGAGTTATACGGTAGACCGTCCGATGAATCGTGAAGAAGTGGAAGCTTTATTACATGAATTAATGCCGAGTAAAAACCTATTTTATGGTATTCGAATGGATGGTACATTCCGCGAAGTAAGAACGAGAACTGTTCCAAGACAAGAAAAACCGTATACACCGCTCGTTGAAGTGACGAAATCACAACCCATCTTCTCATTTAAATATACAGAAGGTACGCTAGCTGGATTTTGGACGCCAGATTATGCACAAGGTATTGGTGTAGCTGGTTTCCACTTACATTATATTGATGATGAAAGAAGCGGAGGCGGGCACGTTTTCGATTATGTTGTTGAAAACTGCACAATCCAAATTTGT
The DNA here is from genome assembly GCF_018332475.1 of Bacillus sanguinis. Taxonomy (GTDB): domain Bacteria; phylum Bacillota; class Bacilli; order Bacillales; family Bacillaceae_G; genus Bacillus_A; species Bacillus_A sanguinis. The sequence goes on from NZ_BOQB01000092.1 coordinate 55,392, forward strand.
CAAAAAGCTCATATGCATTTAGCACTTCCAGAAACAGCTGATTTTATGGCGGCTGAATTATCTAGAGAAAACTTAGAGGATAATATTGCGACTGCGGAAGGTGCGGAGTAAAAGGGAGAGACTGTTCCATTTTGGAACAGTCTTCTTTTATTCGTAATTGTCATCATTTGTCGGTAAATCGATATTTCTTGTCGAATCGTTGATATATTTTGAGTTATGATAGATATATTAAAAAAATCGTTGATATATTGTAAATTACGATAGATATATTCGAAAAATCGTTGATATCGTTCATTTCTTTGAAACAAACGGATGCCCTTCATAATAAAAACGCCACGGATAATGTATAGCTTCTTCTGCATAGTCGATGTTAATACGAGGTCCTGCTGTTATTTTATACTGTGATGATATGTGTTCTTCTTCTGGAACGAGTTCAATATGTAATGTGTCACTTTGTAATGATATGCCTCGTTCTTCTAAAGTAATTCCGAGTGCACGGCATAGTTTGCCAGGTCCGTTCGTTAAGTTTTTATATTGCGCTTTTGTAATGTCTGTTTTGTTGTAGCGCGCTAGTTTTATTTCTTCTATTCCATCTACCGGCTCAAGGGCTCGAATGAGAACACCTTGCGGGGTGCCCACTGGTGCTGTAATGACGTTAAAGCAATGATACATACCGTAAATCAAATATACGTAAGCATGTCCCGGTGCACCAAACATGACTTCTGTGCGATCAGTCCGTCTGCCGCCGTAACTATGTGCGGCCTTATCATCGGGACCTTTGTATGCTTCTACTTCTACAATGATTCCGCTTCTTTTTATTCCATCTACAGTATGTACAAGTTTTTGTCCGAGTAATTTCTTTGCGACTTCTAACGTATCGCCTTCATAAAAGGAAGGAGGTGCTTGCATTGTACTATCTCCTTTGCTAAGTGTATATGTATATAGTAAACCAAATTTTCAGTAGTAATTCTAACTCGTTCTATTTGCTACATTTATTTCATAAATTATGGATAGAGTACAACAGCGAAGAGGGGGAGTGCGACATGATTTATCGCTTACTAGCTCTTAATATAGATGGGACACTACTATACAACAACGGAAAAATTGCAAAAGGATTACGAGAAACAATTGAATTTGTGAAAAGAAAAGATGTATACGTTACATTATTTACGAGCCGTAATTTTCAGTCCGCTCATAAAGTAGCAAAGGCGTTAAAATTAGATTCTATATTAGTGACACATGGCGGTGCTTTCGTTTCAGCAACGTTAGATAAGCCGTATGTTCAAAGAAGATTATCGGAAGAGAAGACGTTTAACATTGTGCAAGTGTTAGAGCACTTTGATTGTAACGTCCGCATTTCTCATGAACGGTTTTCAATCGGAAATCGTGAGAGAAATACACCAAATTTAATTGCGCGTACTGTATTATCAAGCGCAGATCCATTATTTTATCCAGTTCAATTTGTAGACTCGTTAGGTGATGCACTTCGTGATCATCCAGTAGCGGCGCCAAAAATTGATGTTATTTTCCAAACGAAAGGTGAAAAAGAACGAGGGCTCCATACATTAAGAAAAGCGTTCCAAGATTTAGAGTATGTTGAGTGTGATTCAAAACGAATAGAAATTTTACCGCAAAATGTATCAAAATTACGTGGATTACAATTGCTTGGAGAACATTTAAATATTTCGCTAAACGAAATGGTTGCGATTGGAGATAGTTTAGAAGATCTAGAAGTAATTGAAAATGTAGGACTCGGGGTAGCGATGGGGAACTCGCCTGTAGAGTTAAAACAAGCAGCTGACTGGATTACACGTTCAAATAGTGAGAACGGTGTAGAGTATATGATTAAAGAACATTTCCGTAAGCAATTCCCGCTTCCGTTTTTGAAGAATCATAAAAATACACCGAAATGATGAAAGAAAAACGTAGCTTTTTGGCTACGTTTTTTATTAGTTTTATTCGAAAAATGAAAACGTTTTACCGGTTAAATTGTGTCTGAAGTTCATACAATTTACTTGAATCATTTAGAAAACTGTTGTAAAGTGGGTGATGTTGCCAAAATAGTTACACCACATGAAATATTCTTCAGGTTAATTTTATTGAGTTCCTATACGTAAAAATATTTCCGCATGATAGTTTCGTTCACGTAGTATTTCAAAAATGAATTGTAGTAATTTTACTAATTAGTTGTAGAGTGTCTTTGTTTTATTTAAATGGATTATTTTAAGTTAATGTGAGTAAGGCTTGGTACATATGAAATGTACTTCTTTTTGTAGCTTTAGGAAATTTAAAAGGGGGAATGAATTTTTTGAGGAAATCATTTAATCAAAAAATAAAAAAATTAAGTAGTAGTTTTATAGTCGTGTTACTAGTATGTATGAATTTTCTAATCCATTTACCAAATAAAGCAGAGGCAGCTACACCAGAATTAAAAGGTTTAGGTGATGTATCTTATTACAATGCAATCATTTTTGGAGATCATAGTGCAACGAGTGCGGATATTGAGGGTGCGATGGCTGTTCAAAAAAATATGAATGCATCGAGTTATACAGTTTTAGCAGCTGCAACTGGAGCGTGGAACTTAGCTGGAGCACCATGGATAGATGAAGGATATCCATCATTATTGCTAGGTGGTCAATTTACGAAAGCGGGAACAGGACAAGTAATTATTCAAGATGGAACAGTGGCGATGACAAAAGATGGTGACCCAGAAGGTGCAATGAAATCATCATATGACCGTATCTCTTATAAAGAGCAAGCGGAGATTAATGCTAAATTTAAAGAGTTTAGAAAAGACGTTGATAGTGTAATTGAGGATGCGGGCCAATTACATACTGATAAACCAAAACTTAATATGAGTTTTGGGATTGGTGAAGATGTAAAAAATCCTAATATTTATGTTTCTTCAGGCCAAAACGGAAAGAAAGAATTTGAAGTAAAAGACGTTTTTCTTCCGAATGTAGATAATAAAGATTTTATAGTTATTTATTCAGATGCAGAAGAAGTGAGTTTTGGTGGCGGAGCAATTTTATATGATACAAAAAACACTGGTATGGCAACAGACCTAATTAATACATCACATGAATATGTTCCTGATTCACCATTTACTGAGTTAGCTAGTAAAGTCATTTGGGTGTTTCCGAATGCTACAAAAATATCAACAAAGGGATATGGTGTAATAGGAAGTGTATTTGCTCCAAATGCAGTTGTAGATACAAAAGGTGGTTCAATTAACGGACAAGCCTTTGTTGGTGGATTACACCAAAGAGATGGCTTTGAGGTTCATAACTTTAAATTTAATTGGCCGAAATGGAATAAACCATCAGTTGAAAAAGTAACTGGTCAATTTGAAATTGTAAAAGTAGATGCAAGTGATGAAACAAAGTTATTACCAGGTGCAGAATTTGAAGTGTATAAAGATGGTAAACAAATAGATACATTACGAACAGATAAGACAGGTAAAGTAATCTCTAAGAAATTAGAACCAGGTAAATATACATTAAAAGAAACGAAAGCACCAGAGGGATATAAATTACTAAAAGAAGAAATTGAAGTTACTGTGGAAGAGAACAAAGTAGTACCGGTAATAGTTAAAAATGTGAAAGCGTTGGGAAGCTTACAAGTAGTCAAAAAGGATGCTGAGAGCAAAAATGTGCTAGAAGGCGCGGAATTTAGACTAAAAAACGAAAATGGTCAAATAGTTGGAGAGGTGAAAACAACAAATAAAGATGGTGTTGTTACATTCGAAAACTTAGTGCCAGGTAAGTATACGTTAGAAGAAACGAAAGCGCCAGAAGGCTACAAAGCGAAAGAAGTTAAAGTAGAAGTAAACGTTATAGCAAATGAAGTAGTGAAACGAGAAGTATTGAACGAAAAAGAACCAAGTAAAGGTCCAGAAAAGCCAGGCGAAGAAACAGAAAAGCCAGGTGAAGAAACAGAAA
>NZ_BOQB01000093.1 GCF_018332475.1 Bacillus sanguinis
GCAAGGGAACAACGGTAGAAATCCTCAACAAGGAAATAACGGGAATCAGCAAGGGAACAACGGTAGAGGATCTCAACAAGGGAATAATGGAAATCAGCAAGGGGACAATGGAAGAGGATCCCAGAAAGAAAATGTTGGAAACGGGCAAGGGAACAATGGTAGGGGGTCTCAACAAGAAAATAGAGGTCACCAGCAAGGGAATGAAAAGAATAATCAATAGAATATTGAGAGATTCATTTCAAAGCTAAAAGGATTTATCTCGCTATTGCGGACAGTAAAACTCCCATCTCAAAATTTGGCTAGGGCAAAGAAGTTAGGTGGGAGTTGGGCTGCTTAAAGTTGCACTTTATTATTCTATAGTTCTATTAAGAAGGAGTATGTGAAAAATATAATGGAGAAAAACATTCAACAAGGGAAAGATAAAGCAAAACCTATTTTTTATGATCCGAAAGGAAGGAGAAACATAGCTTTTATTTGGTTTCTATGTATCTCAATAGTTAGCGTAAGTATTGTATTTTATTTTTTCTTTCAAAGTATTTTTTCAACACCAGAAATTCCAAATATGAATACCGCTGTACAACAAGATAATAAACTTGTATCAATTAATCAAAAACTTAGTGATCAGCAGTTAAAGAAGGAAGAATTTAAACCAAATACCGAAATGAAGGATAATAAAAATTTGGTGAATTCGAAGAACGATAGTAAACAACCGAAAGAAGTGTATGGTTTTTATGTAAACTGGGATGAAAATAGTACCGCTTCTTTAAAAGAAAATATCGATTCATTAACCACGCTAGTACCAGAGTGGTATCATTTAAAAGCAGATTTAACGATTAGAAGTGAGATAAAACCTGAGATAGTAAAGTTAGCAGAAAAAAATCAAGTGAAAATTATGCCGTTACTTACTAACTATACAGAGGAAGCTTCTGGTCCTGATAGTGGGCTGATTCATAAGTTACTGAATTCCCCAAATGATGTAAAGACAAAGTTTATAAATGATTTAGTAAAGCAAGTTGAAAAGAATCGATTTGCGGGTATTAATATTGACTTTGAGGCGATACCTGAAAGTGATAGAGAAAACTTAACAAATTTTATGAAAGAACTTACTACGGTCTTTCATAAACATGATTTGCTCGTTACACAAGATGTTCCAGCTAACGATAAGGCTTTTGATTATAGTGCGTTAGCGAAGGTAATAGATCGAATGCTTGTAATGATGTACGATGAGCACTATGGAGCGGGGGAACCAGGGCCAATTGCTTCGAATAAATGGTTCCAACATACGTTGAAAGGACTGAATATTCCGTCTAATAAGCTTATAGTTGCTTTCGGTAACTATGGATATGATTGGAAAGTGAATAGTAAAGAACCTGCGAAGTCTTTAACTTTTTCAGAAGTTATGGCAATGGCTCATAATTCAAATATGAAAATTCAATGGGATAAGATTAGTGGAAATCCTTATTTTAGATATAAAACAGGAGAGAAAGAACATACTGCTTGGTTCTTAGACAGTGTTACTCTCTATAATCAAGTGAAGATCGCAATGGACAACAATGCAAAGGGGTTTGCGCTATGGAGATTAGGAGCAGAAGATCCTACAATATGGAAAGTTTTAAAAAATCCTATTGGGGCACAAAAAAATCCTGATGTATTACATAAAATCACTAGTTTAGATGAAGTGAATTATTCTGGCCAAGGTGAAATTTTACAGATTGAGAATGAAAAGCAAAATGGATTGAGAGATTTTAAAGTAGGAAAAGATGGTTATCTTACAGATGAAGTATATCAATCCTTACCATCTGCATACGAAGTGCAACGATATGGAAAACCAAAGGGGAAACAAGTAGTATTAACATTTGATGATGGACCAGATCCGAAATATACGCCAGAAATTTTAAATATATTAAAAGAGAATAAAATAAAAGCTGCTTTTTTTGTACTTGGTGAAAACGCGCAACTAAATCCTAGTATTGTAAAAAGAATATACGATGAGGGGCATGAAATTGGTAATCATACTTTCAAGCATCCTAACATAGCTGATACGTCTTTACTACGAACAAAAGTAGAACTTAATACGACGCAACGTTTAATTCAGGAAGTAACTGGACATTCTACGGTTTTATTTAGACCACCATATGAAGCCGATGCTAACCCAGATTCGTCAAATGAAATATTGCCTATTTTACGTGCGCAAAATATGAACTATACAATGGTAGCGGAAAAAGTTGATCCTGAAGACTGGGCAACACCATCAACAAATGAATTAGTAAAGCGTGCTCTTAATCCCGTTTATAAGGAAGAGGGAAATATTATTCTTCTCCATGATGCGGGAGGGAATCGTACCCATACAGTAGAGGCGCTGCCAATCATTATCAAAGACCTTAAAAAGCATGGATATAGTTTTGTAACAATTTCAGATTTAATGAATAAAGAACGAGATGAAATTATGCCTCCTGTTTCTTCTGAGGGTGAGCAATATTTACTTTACAATAAAGCTGTCTTTTCAGGGGCGGGATATTTTAAACATATATTAACAACTATTTTTTATGTTGCTATTGGATTAGGTATTTTTCGATTCTTATTCTTAATTTATTTTGCATGGAAGCAGAAAAGAAAAACGCTATCTCGCTATATTAATTCGTCCTATCAACCTTTTGTTAGTGTTGTCATAGCAGCATATAATGAAGAAAAGGTGATAGCTAAGACGATTCGCTCAATTTTGGATAGTAATTATAGAGAATTTGAAGTTATTGTTGTGGATGACGGATCGACAGATGGTACGTCAAAAGTAATACAAGAAACATTTTATAAACACCCTAAAGTTCGTTTCATTCAGAAAGAAAACGGCGGGAAATCATCGGCAATGAACCTAGGATTTCAACAATCGCGAGGAGAGATCATTGTCACTTTAGATGCGGATACTATTATTGCGCAAGACGCCATTTCTCTAATGGTTAGACACTTTGAAGATCAGAATGTAGCAGCAGTTTCAGGTAATGTCAAAGTGGGGAATAGACGAAACTTGTTAACTACTTGGCAACATGTTGAGTATATTACAGGGTTTAATTTAGAACGTAGAGCTTTTGATGAGTTAAATTGTATTACAGTAGTTCCAGGAGCTATTGGGGCGTGGCGTAAGAAGAATGTAGTTGAATCTGGATATTTAAGCGAAGATACGTTAGCAGAAGATACAGATCTTACTATTACATTTTTACGTCAAGGACATAGAATTGTATATGAAGAAAAGGCTTACGCTTTTACGGAGTCACCTGAAGATGTGAAAAGTCTCATTAAACAGCGATATCGTTGGTCATATGGTACACTTCAATGTCTTTGGAAACATCGAAAAGCGTTATGTAATTCAAAGCATAAAACATTAGGATTTATCGCATTGCCAAATATGTGGTTATTCCAATATGTTCTGCAATTCATTGCTCCTTTTGCAGATATATTAATGATTGTGGGACTATTTAGTAATAATCCACTAAAAGTTTTAGGGTTTTATTTTGTATTCTTTTTAATGGATCTTCTCGCATCTCTGTTTGCATTTAAATTAGAGGAAGAGAATCCAAAACCATTAGTATGGTTAATTTTACAACGCTTTATTTATCGTCAATTTATGACTTATGTTGTCGTTAAATCTATATTCTCATCGATTCGAGGAGTAGCGGTAGGGTGGAATAAGTTAAAGAGAATGGGAAGTGTAAAACATTCCACGGAACATAAGGAGGCATCTTAAGAGAGCAGGTTATCTGCTCTCTTTTTTATTGATTTTAGTGAGCTGAGTGTAGAGTAGATACGTCTGTATCTATAGGGGTACTGATAGTGAGCCATTATGTTAAGTTACTCCTTTAGTTTCGGGAAAAAGTTTTTTTATATTTTTTTAAAATGACGGACATAAAATTGTATATACCTTCGAATTATATATATGGATAACATAAATATGTATATAAAAGGGGAGAAATAAGATGAAAGAACAAAAAGAAATGTTTGAAGAAATCGCTGAAGTACTAAAGGTATTGGCGCATCCTGTTCGTTTATCCTTAGTGAAAATAATGCTTTCAAAAGGTCCTACTAATGTAACAACAATGTATGGGGATTTGGAAATGCCTCAAAGTACAATTAGTCAACATTTATCTAAACTAAAAGCTGCTAAAATGGTTACAGGTACTCGGAAAGGATTAGAAATTTATTATGAGGTAACTGACAATCGCACAAAATCAATATTAGCATGTTTAGTTTAAATGCTGACTGTCTAGACATTAAGAAGAGAATGCTAAAGCAATTCTGTGACTACAATTTTTAAGGTGTTATACAAAAGTAATTTGTGTAAGTGTATGTGATTTTCTTATTAACATAAGTTGTATTTAGCCTGATTATTAATTTGTTATACTTCTTAATTAGATTATTTTATTTAATAATATTGTATGATCTTCACCTTGTTAAATTTAATATTATTTTATTAAAAATTAGTAAGATGAAGGTTCATTTATGTACACATGAAATATTTTATAAAGAGTACGACTTTACTCCAAAGTTACATTTTTAGTTTTTTCATCTATAGATCTAATACTAAAGGGAAAATAACTGAAATATAAATGTAATTGAAAGG
>NZ_BOQB01000094.1 GCF_018332475.1 Bacillus sanguinis
CCAGAGCAAGTAGAAGAAACGCCGAAACAAGAAGAAACAGGTGAAGACAAGAAACTTGAACAGACGGAAGAACCATCGGAACAAGAAGTGCAAGAGGATGAGAACCCCTCTGAGACAAGAGAGAATATAGAAGGAACTGATTCGTCGGAAGGTCCAGGAGAAGAAGAAACTGTAAAAAAAGAGTTTGAGCCGAGAAGTGAGACAGAAGAAGAATCGGGATTCGATTTAGATGAATTGTTTGATCAGAAAAAGAAAGAGATAGATCAACGAACGATTGGACAAATTTTAAAAGAAAGAAAAGATGCTTGGAGAGAAGCTGGCTATGGTGATAGTTTTAAAGAAATGTGGAAGAATGCCATACAAGCACAAATCGATGCGGCAAAAGAAGGTCCGAAAGCGTGGTTGAAATATAACAAAGAAGAGTTTAGTAAAGAGATAAAGCATGTGTATGAAGATGGAATGAAGTTAGCGAATAAAGTAATTGAAAATAATAAAATACTAGGTCCTATAAAAGAAGTACTGGAAGAGCGGAATAAAAAATGGAATGAAGCTGGCGAAGGAAAATACACATTAAAAAGTAGTGTTGAGGCGCAAATAGAAGCCGCAAAACAAGGGCCAAAAGCATGGTGGGAGTACAATAAGAAAGAGTTTAGTAAAGAGATAAAAACTGCGTATGAAGATTGTGCAAAAATGGCGGATAAAATTACCGACAATTATCAAACGTTAAAAAATATAAAAGTGTCACTGGAAGAGCGTCATCAAAAACGGATAGAAGATGGTGAAGGCACAACGTTATTAGAAATGTGTAAAAATAGCGTGAGGGCACAAATCGATGCGGCAAAAGAAGGTCCGGAAGCGTGGCTGAAATATAACAAAGAAGAGTTTAGTAAAGAAATAAAAAATGTGTATGAAGACGGCATGAAAATAGCGGATAAAATTACTGATACTTATAAGGTAATAGCAAATGCAAAAGTATCATTGAGAGAGCGACATGAAAAGCGAATAGAAGATGGCGAGGGCGCAACGCTATTGGAGATGTGTAAAAATAGTGTGAAGGCACAAATCGATGCGGCAAAAGAAGGTCCGAAAGCGTGGTTGAAATATAACAAAGAAGAGTTTAGTAAAGAAATAAAAAATGTGTATGAAGATAGTATGAAAGTAGCAAATAAAATGATAGAAGGTAATAAAATACTATTTTCTATAAAAGAAGTTGCCATAGAACGCGAGAAAATATGGAGCGAGTCTGGAGACGAAAAGTACACATTGAAAGGTAGTATTAAAGCACAAATAGAAGCGATAAAGCAAGGGCCGGCAGAATGGTTTAAATATAATAAAGAAGAGTTTAGTAGAGAAATAAAAACAGTTTATGAAGATAGCATGAAAGTAGCAAATAAAATCATTGATAAGTATAAACCGTTAGCTGATGCAAGAGATATTTTGGAAGCACGTGATAAAAAATGGAGAGAAGCTGGTGAAGCAAATACGATAATAAGTAGTTTTAAGGCGCAGCTAGAGGCAGCTAATAAGAGTCCAAAAGCATGGTGGGATTATAATATAAAAGGTATTCAGAGAGAAACGAGACATCTGTTTGAAGATGGAAGAATGTATCTTATCAAATATATGGACACGCCAGGGTTATTTGATGAAGTGGATGATAAGGATTCTGAGAAAAAAGATCATACAAAAAAGGTTAGAGAAATAGAAAGAGAGGGGATAGAGAATCAAGTAGAGACGGATGATTCAATTAAGTATGAAGAGGAGCTTCCACCATCTTTCTTCGATCAAATGAGTGCTGAAATTGAAAGTGTTAAGGAGACCGATTATAAAAAATTGGTAGCAGAACTACGTGAAGAAATTAGTTTGGAGGCGGCTAGAAGGAAAGAAGAAGAAGATTTAAAGAAGGACAGTAAACAAGAAGTTAGGGATACATTGATTGATTCGGCGGCGGAAGCTTATGTGAAAGAAGACATTGTAGAAGAAGTGTTACAAGTGGAGACAGATACAACATTTGGAGAAACATTTATTGATAATCTTGGAGAGAAAATATCTAGTAAATTATACTTAGATGGCTGGGAAGATGTTGAAAAGCAATTTACAGAGGCGACGCCGGGGTTACTGTCAACGGAGACAGAGAATACGATAAATGAGTTTGCCGAAGAAATACAAGAAGTAAAAGTTGATGCAGACGTAAGTGACCTTATGGAATCGCTGCAAGGAAATAATAGTATACTCGCAGAATCGGTAGACCATTATGTGAAAGGTAAACTTGGTGTAGATGAAATTCCCGAAGAAATAAGTGAAACATTACAAGAGAAAATAGAAGAAGTTATAGACGAATTTGCAAGTGAAGTAACGGAATGGTTGTTAGGAGAAATTGTTCCATTTCTTCGTCACGTTCGTACACGTGTTGAGGAAGGAAAAGCAAATGGTGAAGGAGATACATTTGTAGAACAATGGAAAAATGCCATGGCACATTATAAGGAATTAATTAGAAGGAAAGAATTTACGAGAGAATTTGCGAAAGGGCTGGGAGAAGAAGCTAAAAATGTGGGTCGTCACGTTACGTATGCTACGATTGCTATCCCTCTCCTGACTATTAAATTAGGAAAACTGTTGTATAAGCGAAAAAGATAGTAGTTTAATAAAATATTTATGAGGTGGATAAAATGTCAACATTAAAAACAATAAAAGAGAATTTAATACAATCTGTAATTGCATCGGTATTAGCGGTGATTTCGGAAAAAGGATTAAAGCCAGTAGAAGAGTTGAAAATAGATGGATCCCCTGTTGGATACACTGGGGATGTAGGGATGTTCATTTCAGCTCTTATTGAATTACATGATATTTTCGAGCTGAACTTTGAAATGGATTTGAACGAAGTTGGGACTAAGTTTCTAACAATTGAATCGCTTGTTGAGTACTTTATGATTCGCATTGTAGATGAAAAAATTTAATATATTTGTAGTTAAGGTGGCTTGTAGTGTGCTTACTAAAGCTGCCTTATTTTTATATCAGGAAAAATTTTATGATTTTTCTGAAAAAACATAACAAAAATGGTTGTAGAAGGTATAAAATATACATAAAATGATGTAGTTAAATTAAGGGAAATTTTCATTGACGGAACTTTTTTAACTATTTATTATAATTAATGAGTCGTGTTTATGGTAAATTTGTGAAAAAAATGTTAGATTTATCTTAGTTGTTATAACAATATGTAGTGAAAAAAGGATATTGAGGAGCTGATTAGGTGATTATTGGTATCGATTTAGGAACAACCAACTCGGCGGTGGCATACATAGATGATAGTGGAAACCCAACAATTCTGCCAAACCGTGAGGGAGAAAGAGTTACTCCATCAGTTATATTTTTTGAAGATGGATCACCTGTTATAGGTTCAACTGCAAAAAGTATTTCTGTATCAGACCCAACAAATACTGTTCAATTTGTGAAGAGACAGATGGGAAATGCAAGTTATAAATTCCCGATAGGTGGAGAGGTATTTACACCTGAGGATCTTTCGGCTCTTATTTTAAAACGTTTAAAAGAAGATGCAGAAGAAGCAATAGGCGCTAAAGTGACGAAAGCTGTTATTACAGTACCAGCATATTTTGATGATGCGCAAAGAAAAGCAACGCAAGATGCTGGGAGAATTGCTGGCTTACAAGTACTTAAGGTAATTAACGAACCGACGGCTGCTGCATTAGCATATGGTTTAGCGAATCGTGAGCAAAAGCAGAATGTAATGGTGTACGATTTAGGCGGAGGTACGTTTGACGTGACGCTGATACAACTAAATCAAGATGAAGTAATTGTTAAGGCTACTGGGGGAGATCGTAACTTAGGCGGTTTCGATTTTGATAACAAAATCTTTGAATTAGTAGAGCAGAAATTTGAAGAAGAGCATGGATTAGATTTATATGATGATTTAAATGCAGTACAAGATTTACGTGAGAAAGCTGAAGCTTGTAAAAAAATGCTATCATCTCGTAAAAAATCGGTTATTACACTTTCATCTCAAGGGCGTACAGTAAAAGTTGAAGTGACAAAAGAAAAATTTGATGAGCTTCTTTCACCCCTTTTAAGTCGTACTGCTTTAATTATGAAGAATGTTTTAATAGATGCTGATTTAGCTTGGGGAGATATTGATAAGATTGTACTTGTTGGCGGCTCGACAAGGGTTCCAGCTGTTTCAGATTTAATTGAACGTACAACAGGAATTAAGCCTTCAAAAGATGTTAACCCTGATGAAGTAGTTGCATTAGGAGCTGCTATTCAAGGAAGTTTATTACAAGTAGATAATGAAGCGTCTAACAATGCAGAAGAGTTTAAACCGAAAACGAGAGTAGTAGATGTAAACTCGCATAGTTTAGGGATGTTACTTGTTGATCATAACACTGGTAGAGACATTAACCAAAAAATGATTGTTCGAAATACACCAATTCCAACTAGTAAAGAAGCTGTGTTTTATACAGTTGATGAGGGGCAAACATCTCTTCGCGTTCAAGTAACAGAAGGGGAAGACAGTGACCCTGATTTTGTAAAAATTATCGGTGAATCGATTCTAGATTTAAGAGGACCAAAACCACAAGGATACCCAGTTCGTTTCATTTTTACATATGATGAAAATGGCGTTGTACACGTTTATGGAAAAGATGAAAATACTGGTCAACATTTAGGTGAAATGCAAATTGAAAGAAAATCAAATTTAACAGAAGCAGCAATTGAACAAAAAGCTGAAAAATTAGCAGGAATTTCAGTAGAATAACGATTTTTTTTGATGTATTTTATACGGATAGGGGTGTTTAACCTTTGGAGAATTATTATGAATTGCTGCAGGTCGATCCGAATATTGGAGCAAGTGAGCTGAAAGAGAAGTTAACTGAGGCGCAGCGAAAATGGTTAGGGAGAACAAATGCACCTGATTTAAAGCGTAGACAGGAAGCAGAACGAAAAGTTGAGATTCTTGCTGAAGCTGAGGTAATCCTTTTGGATGAAGCGAAGAGAAGTGAGTATAACCGTATGCTAGAAGGTTCTAAATCTGAAGTGAATACGAATCAACAAGAACAGTTTAATAATACAACAGAATCTACTGCGCAAGAATTAATAGATTATGCATGGAGCCTATTAGAAGAAGGCAGAATTGCAGATGCAATTGTTGTAGGGAAAAAGGTCACTGAAGATTATGGAGCTAACGCACACGGATGGGCGATATTAGCGAGAGCGCATTATATGTGGAATGAGTATGATGATGCGATTTATGAGTATAGAAAAGCGATGGATATCGAAACGAATAATGATGTATTCTATTATGATTTATCTGATGTATATTTCGATCATCCGAAATTAAGCTTTGAAGAGCGATTAGATCATGTTGAAAGATTAACTCAACAAGCATTAAGCATTAACCCGAATGAGCGAGCATATCGTTTCAGAATGGCAGTAATCGCAAGATATAGAGATAATTATGATCAAGCGATTGATATTTTACATCAATTAATTGAAACATATGGGAAAGACCCAAGTTTAGGTAATGAATTAGCTTATAATTACTATTATAAGTGTTTATCGATGCTATATGCTCAAGAGAGTAATGGTGAGACTTATTATAGCTATATTTCTCAAGAGAGCGCTGAACAAGGGCTAATCTTATTAAGAGAAGCTAAGATTTATGCGACAGATAGAGATTTACTTGGATTCATTCAAAGATTTATTGATTTAGGTGAAAAAGCGTTACAAACAAAGTTCCTTGTAGGACGTTTTGTTGGTTTAGGATTTATTCCAGCAATATGGTTCTTAAATGCACTATTTTCTTTCTCATTTATTAGTTTAGTAATTAGTGGAGCTTTGCTTTATTTTGTTTGGAAAATTAGTAGAATTCCAGGTTGGCTTGATAATAAAGAAGTTCATACGGGCCAAAGAGAGAAGCGAAATCGAAGTATTTTAACCGCCATATCGGTTGTATTTGGTAAAAGATGATGAAACAATTTGAAAACTCCTATATAGGAGTTTTCTTTATTCATAAATCTTTAATTGCTTTATAGGAGGGATACAATGTCAACGACAAATTTATATAACAAAGAAGAGTTTTTGGCTTTTAAATCATTATTTGAAGCAAATGTCCATTCAGGAGAATTGTCAAAAGCATTGACTCAAATTGAGGGATTACTTGCGAGATATTCTGATCATCCAGGGTTATTTTATTTAGCCGGATTATTATTTTTACATAATCGAAATTATGATAAGGCAAAAATGTATTTTGAAAAAGCGTTATCATTAGACGAGAGCAATAGTGAATACATGGTGTATTTAGGGATAACTTACGTAGAATTGAATGAGCTTAATCAAGCAGAAACATTGCTTCTAAGTGCATATAATTTAGGTGAAGCAGATATAACTACGTTAATGGGGTTAGGAAAATTATATTTAAAACAGGAAAACTACGAGAAATCTAGATTTTACTTCAATAAAGTTTTAAGTCAAGATGCATCGCACCATGAAGCAAATTTTAGAATTGGACAAGCTTATCTATTTGAAAAAAAACAAGTGCAACAAGCAATTACATATTTTGAACAGGCGTTGAAAAGCGGAAAGAGTGAAGAGTTAGAGTATTACTATGCGAAAGCTCTTTTACAGTCAGAAATGGAAGCACAATGTATAAAGTGTTGTAAGAAATTTTTGATGAGAAATCCGAATTCCTCGTGGGCTGATCGATTCCGTGAGTTAATGCTACATGCTCAAGGTGTAAATATGAAGCAACCTCCTAAAGAGGAATATAAGCAGCAAAGAAGAAGAGACCCGAATTATGATTCCAATACGGAGGAGCAAAATCGTAACAACGAAATCGATAAGTATAAAAGGGTATTTGAAGATGGGAAAAAACGTTTAAATAGCTATATCCTTGGTCAGGAAGAGTTTATCGATCAGTTATGTACGGGTTATATGAGAAGCTTTATTTACGAACGTCCAGATGCGAACTTAAAAAATGTTATTTTTGTCTCTGGTCGAAAAGGTACAGGTATATATAAATCCGTAAAATATTTAACAGCGATTATGAATGAGTATGATTTATATGAAAAACCAGATGTACACTATATCGATATTAGCAGTTCGCTTGGAGCGTCAGATATTGAAAGTACTTTTTTATCAGATGTATATAGAGGAATCAAGTCTGAATCAGATGTATTGTACTTTGATAATATCGATAAATGTCCGCCTAATTTAATTTCTAAGTTATCAGAATTAATTATGGATGGAAAAATTAAGTTGAAGGATCGCTATATTTACAATGCGAATTGGCAAACGCTCGAAAAAACATATAGCAGTTTAGCGGAGAAAAGCATTGATTCGATTCGAATAGAAAATAAGTTAATTATTTTATCTACCGAAAAAGATTTGAAAGATATTCGTACAATGTTTCCGGCCACAGTATTAGAGAAAATAATAGATTATCCGCAAACGTCTGTATTACCGCCCCGTACTTTAACAAAAATATCAGATCGTTATTTGAAAAAATATCAAAAACGTATTCATACGAAATTACAAGTGAATATGAATTACACTCATGGTGTATCTGACTTTATTGTTGAGAAAGCCAATTTAGCAATGGGTGTACACGGAATTAAGAATTATATAGAAGATGATATTTATCAATCTATCACTAATTTACGCATATCAGGAAAAGTAGAACCAGGCATCATTTATCAGCTTACAGCATCAGATGAATTATATTTAGATGATGGTGTGGAGAAAATACAAGTTACTCGTAAAAAAGCAGGAGCAGAAAATTTAGAAAATATTAAAAAAGAATTTGAAAAAGTTATTGGTTTAAATGCAGTGAAAGAAAGAGTATTTCAGCTGGAAGAGTTTTTGGCATTACAAAAGATTAGACAATCTCGCGGGTCGAAACAAACGCGTTTAACGATGAATTTTATCTTTACAGGAAACCCAGGTACGGGTAAGACTACTATCGCACGATTAGTATCGAAATACTTAAAGGCTTTAGGTTATTTATCAAGCGGTCATTTAGTGGAAGTAGATCGATCTCGTTTAGTCGGTCAATATATAGGACATACAGCGCCAAAAACACAAGCTGTGATTGATTCTGCAAAAGGCGGGGTTTTATTTATCGACGAAGCATATTCCTTAGCTAGAGGTGGAGGAAATGATTTTGGGAAAGAAGCCATTGACACTATAGTTAAAGGAATGGAAGACCTTAGAGAAGATTTAGTTGTAATTCTTGCTGGATATAAGGATGAAATGGACGATTTTTTAAAGACAAATCCAGGCCTGCAATCTAGATTTAATAATCATATAGATTTTCCGGATTATACATCTGAAGAACTTTTCATGATTTCTGAAAAAATTGTAGAAAGTGAAGGGTTTACTATTGAAGATGATTTGAAAGATGAATTGATTGAAGAATTTACGAGAAAACAAATACCCGGAAAAAATGATTCTGGAAATGGACGCTTGGCAAGAAATATTGTTGAGAAAGCTATAGCAGAGCAATCAGTTCGACTTAAAGGTTCTGGTGGAGCTTTAAAACTTTTAAGTGATGAAGAATTAAATATGTTAACGAAAGAAGATTTTGGATTAGGTGCCGAAAATACATTTGACTTAAATGCTGAATTAGATAAAATTATTGGCCTCGATCAAGTGAAAGAATTTATGAGGGAGATGGAACTTCAGCTTGTAGCGCAAAAGAAAAGGAAGACTGCTGGATTACACTCTACGATGAATCAAAGCTTGAATATGATCTTTACTGGTAACCCTGGAACTGGTAAAACAACTGTCGCTAGATTATTAGGGACAATGATGAAAGAGATGGGAATTTTAAAATCAGGACACTTTGTTGAAGTTGATCGTGGTGGGCTTGTTGGGAGATATGTAGGAGAAACAGCGCCGAAAACAACTGACAAATTTATGTCTGCTTTAGGCGGGATATTATTTATAGATGAAGCGTATGCGTTAGCTACTGATAGTTATGGAAAAGAAGCAATCGATACAATTGTAAAACTTATGGAAGATCATCGAGAGAATATAATCGTTATACTAGCTGGGTATGAGAAGGAAATGAAAGAATTCCTCAAAACAAATTCAGGTCTGAAATCTCGATTCCCTTTAAATGTTGACTTCAAAGATTATTCTCTACAGGAGCTTGTTGCGATTGGAGAAAGCATGATTAAAGGAAGAGAATTCGTTTTAACAGAAGAGGCAAGAGAGGCTTTAGTGGAAAGAGTAGAATCTGAAATGCAGCTATCTTCCGCAGAATCAGGAAACGGAAGAATGATTAGAAATATTGTGGAGGAAGGGATCCGTAGACAGTCAGCACGAATTAGTAAAAGTGAATGCGAATATACGGATTCTACAGAACTTATTACTTTCAAAGCACCAGATTTTCTCGTAGATACAAGAGATAAAGAATTTGATTTAGAAAAAGAGCTAGAAACAATTGTTGGATTAACGGACATAAAAGATTTCGTCCGTTCATTAGAAAAACAGCTAATTGCCCAGCAACTTCGCCAAAGCGTTGGGATTAGGCAGAAGTCTTCTCAAAATTTAAATATGATTTTCACTGGTAATCCAGGGACAGGAAAAACGACTGTAGCTCGTGTAGTTGGTGATTTATTAAAGAGAATGGGGGTTTTAAAAAGCGGTAAATTGATTGAGGTGGATAAGAGTAATCTTATTTCCCCTTACGCTGGTCAAACGCCTGAGAAGGTAAGAGAAGTATTTATGTCTGCACTTGGTGGAGTACTGTTTATAGATGAAGCATATGCGTTGAGTACTGATAATGTTGGTAGAGAAGCGATTGATACATTAGTGAAACTAGTGGAAGATCATCGAGATAGCGTTATCGTTATACTAGCTGGATACGAGAAAGAAATGCAGGACTTTTTACAAGCGAACTCAGGTCTGAAATCTCGATTCCCGAATGATGTATATTTCCAGGATTATTCGGTTGCTGAATTAGTAGAGATTGCAAAGGTAACGACAGAAAAAGAAGGACTGGTATTAGCAGAGGAGTCAATTGCACCGTTGTCGAAAGTGCTTGCAAGAGAGGTAAAACGCTTGAAAGCCGATGCAGGAAATGGAAGATTGGTACGAAATGTAATTGAGAAAGCTAAGAGGGAGTTAGATAATCGGATTGTAAATGAAGGAATTCTAGATGAAAATGAAATGGTTACTTTACTTCCTGAAGATTTTGAGAAGGAACAAAATAATGCAACTGCAGAATTCCAATTAGAAGAACATTTACAAGCAATTATTGGATTGAATGAAGTGAAAGACTTTATGAGAAGTTTACAAGATCAAATTCGAATTACACAAACAAGGAAAAACTTAGGTTTGCCAGTAGATGAAGGATCTGCATTACATATGATCTTCACTGGTAATCCAGGAACAGGAAAAACGACTGTAGCAAGAGTTGTGGCAGAGTTACTGTATCATCTAGGAATTCTCTCTTCTAATAAGGTAATTGAAGTAGATCGTTCTGGTCTTGTTGCTGGATATGTAGGTCAAACGGCTATAAAAACAAAAGAAGTGATTCAATCGGCCCTTGGTGGAGTGCTATTTATTGATGAAGCTTACGCTCTAGCTAAAGATGTAAATACTAGCCATGGTTTTGGGAAGGAAGCGATTGATACGTTATTAAAAGCGATGGAAGACCATCGTGAAGATTTAATCGTAATTCTTGCTGGGTATACGGATGAAATGGAAGGGTTTTTAAATACAAATCCAGGACTGAGGTCGCGTATTCCAAATAGAATTGAATTTAAAGATTATAGTGTTGATGAGCTACTGCAAATGGGAGAGAAAATGTTTAAAGAGAACGGATATGAGTTAACAGAGGCTGCTTATGAGAAACTTCGAGCGAAGGCTGAAATAGCTCGAACAGCAGAACAGTTTGGTAACGGAAGATATGTACGAAATGTATATGAGGAAACAAAACGAAATCAAGCAGTACGTTTACGAGGTGTAAATTTAACTCGTGACAATTTAATGAAAATCGAAGAAACTGATATTAAGTAAAAAGCTTGGGCCTAAGCCCAAGCTTTTTTTAATTCATTATTTCTTTTCGTCTTTCTTTTCATCAGCTTTTGGCTCTTTGAAAAGATCTTTCAAATCTTTATCGTCAACTTTTACGTCAGCTTTTTTGATTTCTTTCATCATAAGATCGTTCATGAATTCGCCGTCTTGTGTTTTCTTCGCAACTAACTCTTTTTTCAGGTCAGCTTTTGATTGCTCGAATGATTTTTCTGGCTCTTTAATGTCTGTAACTTTAATGATGTGGTAACCGAATTGGGTTTTTACAGGTTCGCTTACTTCATCTTTTTTCAGTTTATAAGCAGCATCTTCGAATTCTTTAACCATTTTACCATGTTCGAAGAATCCTAAGTCTCCACCTTTTTCTTTTGAACCAGTATCTTCAGAGTATTGTTTCGCTAACTCTTCGAAAGATTTACCTTGTCCAAGTTCTTCTTTAACCTTTTTCGCAGTAGCTTCATCTTTTACAAGAATGTGGCTTGCTTTAATTTGAGGCTTGTAGCTGTCTTTTAATTCTTTATCAGTAATTGTTTTTTCAATTGCTTTTTCTTGAGCTAATTGAGCACGTAACATATTTTTAAATGTTTCTTCTTTCATACCCTGTTGTTTTAACAGTGTATCGAATTGATCACCAACTTGTTTTTTCGTTTCATCGAATCTTTTGTCTACTTCTTTGTCTTCAACTTTGTAGTTTTTAATAAGTACTTTTTCCATAACCATGTTGTTTAGTACTTGTTTACCAGCTTGTGTCTTCATTTGCTCGTAGAACTCGTCTTTTGTAATGTCACCAGCTTTAGATGTAACAATTTTGTCTGATGATGATGTTCCACATGCTGATAATGCGATTACACTTGTTGCGGCTAAGGCAAGCATAGCTTTCTTCATTCGATAAACACTCCTACTATTATGTATTTTTAATTTATCCTACACCAATGAATTTTGCTTCATAAGAGCCCGATTAAGTCTCACTGATACTTTTGCTTTTTCTATTGGTAAAGCGCGCTTAACAGGGCTTACCGAGGCTTGAGGATAAAGTTAAGATGCGTGTCAGTTATTTCATAGTATAAGCAATATGTACAAAATTTAATATATCATATTTCGACTCGATTTCATATTGATAAAGAAAAATTAACCAGTACGTGTCAGATTTTGAAGGTGTTCCATATTGGGCGCATGCCGCATATACAAAAAAGAGGAGGGGATGGGGATGAATTCTCAACTTATTTTATTACTTGTACTGTTTATTTTATTGGTTATAGTAGGTATAATTTGCTTATAGAGGAAAAAAGTGAGGAAGGGGCTTCCTTCCTCACTTTCCATGAAATATAATTTCTATATAACTAGAAATTAATAAAATTGTTATACATACATTAATAACCCGAAAGACACCGGGTTGGCGGCTCGCAGCTATTTGTTTTCGTTCACACAGTGTATGTGTCATGAAATTCGTGTAAAATATAACAAGAAGTGCGAATGCGACAAAAACAACTGTTATAAGTGTCATGAGGCGAGACCTCCTTTTGGCTAAAATACATATACTTTATATATTGTATCATACGATATTTTGTTCGTGTTATAAAATTCAGAAATAGAAGACTTTGTGTTAGAAAGAGAGGGAGAAAATGGACGTTGTTAGAAGATTAGAACAAGCTGAATACTACGTAGACCTACTATTTAAAATGATTGATGAAGAAAAGTGTCCATTTTATTCTTTGATCATAAAGAAAAAAGCTCGTAAAAAAGATATTGAACGTATACTACATCTTTGTGAAATACTGAACGAGCAATATGTAGTGGAGAAAGCAGAAGGGCTTCTTCTGTTCGATGCGCTGTTAAATCAATTTGAAAAAGCGCTTCCACATCAGCTCGAAGTACACGAAACTGCGGAAGCGCTAGCAAAACAAGGTTTATTTAAGCCGCTTATGAATGAATTCTTAAGCATGATTGCGAAAAATAAATAGATTACTTCTTAACTAACTTCTGATCGGATTCCGTAAAATTCTCCTCAATATTCTCTAATGATTTCTCAAAAATATCGATGAAGTCTTGTCCGTAAATGTTGCGCAAGATAGCGATAAGTTCGATATTTTCTGGGAACTTACCGTAGAAATTACGAAGTGCAAGAGCCCCATTAAATACAGAGTTATTTTCAGGATCATACTCCTCCATTAAACGAAGTAGTAATTCTTCCCCTTTGTCTGTAATCTCAATGTACGTATTTCGTTTATCATCTTCTTTTTTCGAGAATACAAGATAACCGCGTTCTTCCAGTTTTTTCGAGAAGTTAAACGCCGTTGATACGTGCATAACTCCAAACTTAGCAATCTCAGAAATAGAAGCCCCTTTTAAATGATAAGCGATTGATAAAATATGATGCTCATTAATGTTTAAATCGTAAGGTTTAATCCACTGTTGCCAATCTTTCTCTACACATTTCCATAACGCTTTCGATAATTGAGCAATGCGTTGGCTGAAAATCATCGCTTCTTTTACCGAGTAATCTTTTTCTCCACTTTTCATTTACTCACCCACTTTAACATTCTTTTTCATTACTATCTATTATGCCAGTAAAATAAAAATTAATAAAGTCTTTTTGTGAGAATTGTGAAAATTTTTTGGAAAAATGACATTCTATACAAATCATGCATATCTATGGAAGCGTTTTATGAGTCGTGAATACATGTGTTGTCCTTACATGTTAAGTGATAACATATATTGTAAATGCATAAAAACACGGCATATCTGTGTGATATGCCGTGTTAAGGTCAATTTATATAAAAAATATTTGTTATATGCAAAAAACTAAGCAGGAATTTGTTTACGCCTTTTCCGGAACAGCTTCTTGTAGTTTTTCAATTGATTTTTGAATGTCCAAAATCTCTTGCTCAATATGTCGTTTGTTTTGAGAAATATCTTGCTTCCAGTTAGAAAGCGTGTCTTGCATATCGTCTTTTAATTCTTGAAACACTTCTTTACCTTCTGAAGCAGTTTCAACGATTTGACGTTTTAATAATTTTGTATCAGCTGTAATATCAGCTAAAGTCTTTTTAATATCAGTTCCTTTTTCTTTCAGCTTACCGCGCATAGCTTTACCAGAAGAAGGAGTAGAGAAAAGAACAGCTAATCCAGCAACTGCTCCGCCGCAAATGACACCTGTAATAAAGGATTTAGCTTTTGACATAAAAGGAAACCTCCTTATTTTTTGTTCGTATTCATGATGTGAAAAAATATGCATATCTTTAAGACAAGGGGAAGAAAAGTGTGCAGTGCACATTCCCCGGCATCTTAAATGGAGAAACAAGCCGTGCAATATTTAATCACTTTAGGAAAGTGGCTTGTTATGTATTACTTCTTATTATAGTGTCACTATTTCACACTATTTGCAATTGTACTTGCGATGTTTTGTAAATTTTCCATTGTATATTCATTTTGATGTGATTTCCAAACAGCACCGAAACCATCTTTTTCACCATAGCGTGGAATTAAATGAAGGTGGAAGTGGAACACAGTTTGTCCAGCTTTTTCGCCGTTGTTGTTAAGTAGGTTAAAGCCAACTGGATTAAACTCTGCTTTAATCGCATTTGCGATTTTCGGAACGACAGAAAAAATATGTGATGCGATTTCTGGCGTTAACGCAAAAATGTCTTGTTTGTGAACTTTTGGAATAACAAGGGTATGTCCTTTTGTTACTTGACTAATATCTAAAAATGCAAGCACATGTTCATCTTCGTATACTTTGGAGCAAGGGATTTGCCCGTCAATGATTTTGCAAAAAATACAATTATCTGCTGTATGATTCATCGATCTCATCCTTTCAAATATCCTTAGCCGTATTTTACCATAATTACATAAGAGAACAAACACGAAAAACAGGAAGCTGACTCAGCTTCCTGTTTTCTGAAGAGGGATTGAAAAAGCATTATCGTAATTTACGTTTCGCAGACACCTCATTTATTTAAGAAATGCACGGTAAATCGGCTAAAGTTTCTGCCGTAGACACCCCATTTTCAAGTGAAATGAATTGCAATCTTTTATAAAAGGAAATTGTTTATTTTTTAAAACAGTATATGCTCTTTCGGAGACACCCCGTTTCTAAAATGAAACAAATGATCTGGTTATGTGTAAATTTCTTTGTCCAACATGGACACCCCATTTCATGATGACTTCACTATGTTGTTGTACTCATCAATTGGTGGTCGCTTTTTCAATGTGTTCCTTCTTCACTAATTATGATGTCCGCTTTCGTAAAAATATATGCGAACAAATTTAAAAATTTTTTAAGACATCGATACTATGTAGTACAGCGCCATTTTTGGTAAGATGAATATAGAATGAATACTAATGAAGAAAGTGGTGTCGTATGAGCGAGTTATTGCGTGTAGAAAATGTTACAGGAGGATATACGAAGCGACCTGTACTAAAAGATGTTTCGTTCTCTGTGAATAAAGGCGAACTTGTCGGCTTAATCGGTTTGAATGGAGCGGGTAAAAGTACGACGATTAAACATATTATCGGTTTAATGGAACCGAAAAAAGGAACTGTCACAATTAATGGGAAAACAATTCGTGATGATATGACAGCGTACCGTTCTAGTTTTTCGTTCATCCCAGAAACACCAGTATTATATGACGAGCTAACGCTAGAAGAACATTTGAAGTTAACAGCGATGGCGTACGGTGTCGATGAAAAGCAATATGAAGAACGCGTAGGACAACTATTACAAGAATTTCGCATGAAAAATCGTTTAAAATGGTTTCCATCTCATTTCTCAAAAGGGATGAAACAAAAAGTAATGATTATGAGTGCGTTTTTAGTGGAACCATCTCTTTACATTGTGGACGAACCGTTCGTTGGGCTTGATCCGTTAGCGATTCAATCCCTACTTCAAATGATGGATCAAATGAAAAAGAGCGGTGCAGGAATCTTAATGAGTACACACATTTTAGCGACGGCAGAGCGTTATTGTGATTCGTTCATTATTTTGCATCAAGGTGAAGTAAGAGCGAAGGGAACATTATCTGAACTGCAATCACAGTTTAATATGCCAGGTGCAACGCTAGATGATATTTATATTGCATTAACGAAGGAAGAAGATTATGAATAGCACAGCATTATGGAAAGAACGATTTCGTCACTTTCTAAAAGAAGTTCGTACATATAGTAAATACGTATTTAATGATCATTTGAAATTTATTTTTGTATTCATCATCGGCGCAGGAGCGTATTATTATCAGCAATGGTTACAAACGTTAACCCCTTCGTTTCCGGCGGCGCTCGTTATGGCAGTGTTGCTTGGACTCGTATTAACGGCTGGATCAATCCAAACGTTATTAAAAGAAGCGGATCTCGTTTACTTATTGCCAGTTGAAGAAAAGTTAAAACCTTATTTCACAAAGGCATTTCTCTTTACGTTTATGATTCAGTTATACATAATCGCAATCGTAGCGGCAGCGCTTGCCCCGTTATACTTCCAGCAAATGAAGCAAACAGGAGCGGCTTACATATGGATTGTACTCGCGTTTGTCATTGTAAAAGCGTGGAACTTATTCGTCGCGTGGGAAAAATCATTTTTAACAGATCAAAATATACAAAGAGCTGATTGGCTCATTCGTTTTATTTTAAACGGCTTATTTGTGTACTTCCTTGTAGAACGTACTTCCGTTATGTTTATTGGTGGAATCGTCCTTCTCATGGTGTTATACCTTGTGATGCTGCATCAAATGGTGAAGGGAAAGCCGTTAAACTGGGAGTACTTAATTTCTGAAGAAGGTAAGAAGATGATGCTGCTGTATCGCATCGCGAATATGTTCGTTGATGTACCAGCATTAAAAGAAAGAGTAGCACGCAGAAAATGGCTCGATTTCATCCTTTCGATGATTGGTGAAAAGCGTACGTATTTATACTTATATACGAGAACATTTTTACGATCTGGTAACTATTTTGGCTTATATGTGCGCCTGCTCGCTCTTGGCGGAGTTATTCTTTACTTCATTCCGTTTTTATATGGACGATTTATCGTAAGCCTTATTTTCCTATACTTAATCGGTTATCAGCTATTAACTTTATGGAAGCATCACCGCATGAAGATTTGGCTTGATTTGTATCCGGTCGGGGGAGAAGAGAAGAAGAAAGATTTTCTTACTTTATTAAATGCAATTCTTCTTACTGGCAGCGTGGTATTTACAGTTATATTTGCTCTTGCGACGAAAGATTTCATGATGACGGGAATTTTACTAGTCGTAAGCATAGTATTTAGTATCGGTTTCGTTTATCAATACGGGGCGAAACGTATTGAGCGTTTAAATTGAAGGGAATGAACCTATGATTACATACGAAGAGAAGGTTATAAAAGAATTGGAGCAGTGGAAAGCTACATTCATGAAAGATTCTTCTATGATGACACGGTTCTCAAAGAAAGTGCAGACGAAAGTACAGCAGCTTATTCCGGCGAAAGTGCAAAAAGTATTAACAGAAACGATTCGGATGATGGTGCAAACGATTAGTGCCGGATCAAACTTTATAAAGCCGAAATTAAAAGAGACGAACTGGTCATTGCAAAGAAGAGACGACGAAGTACGTAAAAAAATGGATGAGTACAAAAAAATAGCAGCGGCAGAAGGAGCAGGGACGGGAGCTGGCGGTATTCTCCTTGGCCTTGCTGACTTTCCGCTTTTACTCGGCATTAAAATTAAATTTTTATTCGATGCAGCAACACTGTACGGATTTGACACGAGCGACAAAGAAGAGCGCCTTTTTATCCTTCATGTCTTTCAGCTCGCCTTTTCAAGTGACGACCACCGGAAAGAAATATGGAAAGCAATCGAAACGTGGGATACAGAAGAAGAAAATCATATGGACTGGGAAAAGTTCCAAACAGAGTACCGAGACTATATCGATTTAGCCAAAATGCTTCAGCTCGTACCAATAATCGGTGCCCCGGTCGGCGCATATGCGAACTATCAACTACTGCAAAGACTCGGGGAAGTGACGATGAACTGTTATCGTATGCGATTGTTGAATAGGGATTAACAAGAAAGCATCCTAAAATTGTGATTTAGGATGCTTTTTATTTTTTATAAGGAACACTCCTGAATGAAAGAAACAAACTTAACTAGTTATGTTGAAGTGAAACCGTTAGATTTATTGTTTTAAATCAAAACCTTCAGATGTGGAAATGGAACCGATGTGATAATCATTAGCGTATTCAACAGCTGCCGAGAATGTTTTATTTTTATCATCTTTAACATGTCCATTTATAAAAACTGTTTGAAAATCATTAGGAGCAAATTTATGACTTGTAATTATTACTTCTAAATCCTCTTTTTCTTTAAAATGTTGAATTGTAGTTTCTGTTGCTTTATTAACGATTTGTTGTTCCTCATTTTTTTGATCCATAGTACATCCCCCTAAAAGGATAAGTGTAAAGATAAAGAATAATTTTATAGCATATTTTTTCACGAATAATCACTCCGTTAATAGTGCGTTATATTCCTGTTAACTAAAATGTATATCCACAGAATATGGTGTGGATGGGTATAAAGAAACGGGACTCTAAAGTAAAAAGGTTATTAGTTTTTAAGTTTTAAATTTTTAATGTTAGAAGTCAGGCTGATTGAATAGTCATCCTAGCCTTTATATACACATGAAATAATTAGAATTAATATGAATGCCCCAAAAAAATATATTGTATTTTCATATTAATTTCAGTCATCATAACTAATACTTTCAACCTTATATTTATCTTTATAATTTATATCTGCAGTTAT
>NZ_BOQB01000095.1 GCF_018332475.1 Bacillus sanguinis
TAGTCGCTGGAATGCATTAGGAAGACAACCACATACAGAAAGACAGAAGGCTATGTTGTATAACGAAGTTAGGAAGGTTCATTCTGATTTACAAGAAGTTCAGAAATACGATTCCTCGGTTAATGAAACTGTTTGGATGTTAGGGCAAGTACGACAAACTTTATTAGGGGTAAACAATGGTAACTAAGATTAAAAAGTTATTTTCACTACCAAGAGAACAACATGATCGGTTTAAAGAAATTACGGAGAAAACAGGAGCATCAATGAATTCCACGGTTTGTATGTTGATAGATGAATACATTCATAAAATGGAGGAATTGGAGTTCCAAAGAATGCGTAGAGAAGGTGAAGAACCACCGGAAGAAACAGAGGATTTAGTTTCTAGTGCAATAAAGCAAGCGAATGAAGAACAAAAGCGTATTGCTAAGAAGAAAAGGGTAAAAAGAACCTCCAAGGAGGAATAGTTCGTGACGAAAATAAAGCGGAAAATAAAGAAGCGTAAAGAAACTATAACCGCAAGTATTCCTAAATCGTTAAAGGATAAAGTGCGGAAGGTTTCGGAGAAAAAGAACGTATCAATGACAAAGTATACAGAGCAAGCACTTAGAAGAGAAATTTCAAAGGATGAAGCCTTAATAAAATAAATGGAAAGAAGGGAATTAGAATGGGAATTGGACAAATGATTATGCGTAGCGAGAAATTGATTGGGGTATTAAAGGAGAAAGCATATCTTTCTCTTAGTGATGAGGAAAGAGCGGAGATTAAAGAATTGCATAAATTCATGAAAACTCAAGTGACAGAATTTCTTGCGGTTGATGAGGAATTAAAACAAAACTATCAAGAATTAGATAGTATTTTAGGTTCGCAAGAAGGATTTTATTGGATGTACGTTACAGAATGAAGAAGCGTTCTGTAAGCCTAAGGGAAAGTGACATATTGTATTTGGAATATGTTGCAAAGGAAACGGGAAAAACGGCGGGAGAACTAATGAGGGATATATTAGAAAGAGAAGTAAAGAAGTATAAGTTAGTGTTTGGAAAGATACAGGAACGCTAAATCTAATAGAGAACCCCGTAAATAGTCGGTATCCTAGTGACACGGGTATGAAGGTATGGAACTTTTGGTTTTAGGTGATCGGTTTGAAAAGGTATATAGAGGGTGTGCGCTAAGTAATCAAAGCGCAGCGGTTCATTTACGACAAGTTAATCCGTGTTAGCCTGTTATGGCTTGCCAATCCTTGTTTGAGCGTTAGCGAGTGAAGGAGTGGGGCATTGGCTAAGAAACACGGATGTGTTGCTTGTCGTCAATGATTGATTACGTATAAAGAGTAGAAGCTATTCCATTGATAGAGTAGCTTCTTTTTTATATTAGTGGACAAGCTACAAACCTTGATGTTATCATGTTTTTATATACGGTAAATCAAAAAAGAAAGGAAGTGTATTTATGCCTAAAGTTATAAAGGCTTCTGAAGCTAGAATTAAGAAAACTATTATGATAGCACCAGAAACGGATGCTTTACTAGAAAAGCTGAAGAAAGAAAAGGGATTGAGCCAAGGAAAAGCGATTGATATAGCTATTAAGTATTTACAAGAGAAGGAACAGATTTAGGGAAGTGAGACGGGCGAAACGAAGTGAAGCTATTTAACTTGATTGTAGTCTCACTAAAGCGTCAATTTTTGATTGACCACTATTCCTAAAAAGGTTTTTATATGTTTGATAGTCGACCGGAGCGAATGCGTAGGAAGACAGCAACTGGAATGAACATAGTGAATGAAAGGCGGTAGTATACCAATGAGAAGCCTTATTTTAGACAGGAAGGAGGGTGCGAAGTGTTTAAGACACCAAAGTCTAAACCCATCGGTTATGACGTTAGAGTCATAGTTAGCGGTAATGTGGTAGAAGTGTATAAATACCCCGAAACTATTTGGAGAAACTTGCAATCTACTTCTAAAAGAAGTGCGGTTACAAATGTTTCGGTTGAATCGTTAGATGATACTTTACTAGGCGAAAAAATGGATTCAAGAGCAAAGAGTAATATTAGGGCTAGGAATACGTTAAGACGTCTAGCATTGGCGAATTTCGGTAGTAAATCAAAGTTCCTTACATTGACCTTTGAAGAGAATATGACCGATTTAGATAAGGCTAATAAGGAGTTCAAGCGGTTCATTAGAAATATAAAACGGAACTTAGGGGACTTTAAGTATATAGCGGTAATTGAGTTTCAAAACCGAGGTGCTATTCATTATCATGTTTTATTAGATATAGAGGTTTATATCCCACATGAAAAGTTAGAGAAGTGGTGGGGTAATGGATTTATTCGAATCAATAGTATTGATCATGTCGACAATATCGGGGCGTATGTAATTAAGTATATGACCAAAGAAGATGCGGATGAAAGATTGATAGGAAAGAAAAGTTACCAATGTTCTAAGAACTTAGAACGACCACGGGAATTGATAGGGAAGAACGCTCTGGAGTATATAGAGAAGTACATAGAATCTCGTGGAATAAAAAAAGCCTACTCAAATGCGTATAAGAGTAAGCTTAGTGATGAAGATGTATTATATGCGGAATACAACTTCAAAAGACAATTTTAAATTATATAGAGATTATAACACAAAGAGAGGGATGACAACCTCTCTTTTCTTATTTTATCGTGTATTTCGGCTCTTTATTTGTGAATTAGATACCGATCCTTAAATGGGTATTTATATACAAAAAGCCTTTCCTACAGACTCTCGATTTTTATAGTTCCTTGGTAATACGGTATACAAAATAATAAAAATATGTATAATGTATATAAAAAGTATATATAAAATATATACAAAGTATATAAAAAGAGGTGTTTATATGCAACATGTAGTGAAATTAAGAAAAAAAGCGAATGATTTAGT
>NZ_BOQB01000096.1 GCF_018332475.1 Bacillus sanguinis
AAGTGATGTAGGCACTTTTAAGTACCTATACTAAGTGAGTAATAATAAACATAATGAATAAATCATGCTGCAAAAATAACATCTATCCTTTCTTCAAAAAGCTTTACAATTGCTTTCGCAAGTACGTTGCATTATTTCACGTACTATCCCCCTTCTTTATATAAAATTCTCACTAACCAAATTCAAAATATTATACTTATTTTTCGTACTTTGCTATGCTATAACCACGAACAGGAGGTAAGGACCAATGAAAGCACAAATTATCCATTCTTTTGGAGATTCATCTGTATTTCAATTAGAAGAAGTTGCAAAACCAAAACTTTTACCAGGTCATGTTCTAATTCATGTAAAAGCAACAAGTGTAAATCCAATTGATACGAAAATGCGCAGTGGCGCTGTTTCATCAGTTGCTCCTGAATTCCCAGCTATATTACACGGGGATGTAGCTGGTATTGTTATAGGAGTAGGAGAAGGCGTTTCGAAATTCAAAACTGGTGATGAAGTATATGGATGTGCTGGAGGTTTTAAAGAAACTGGAGGTGCACTTGCAGAGTTTATGCTTGCTGATGCGCGATTAATTGCTCATAAGCCTAACAATTTAACAATGGAAGAAGCAGCTGCCTTGCCATTAGTTGCAATTACAGCTTGGGAATCTTTATTTGATCGTGCAAATATTAAACCTGGTCAGAACGTTCTCATTCATGGAGCTACTGGTGGCATAGGACACGTAGCCATTCAATTAGCTAAATGGGCAGGTGCTAAAGTTTTTACAACTGCTTCTCAGCAAAACAAAATGGAAATAGCCCATCGTCTAGGAGCCGACATAGCTATTAATTATAAAGAAGAATCTGTTCAAGAATATGTGCAAAAACATACGAATGGCAACGGATTTGAGGTTATATTTGATACAGTAGGTGGCAAGAATCTAGACAATTCTTTTGAAGCTGCTGCGGTCAATGGAACTGTCGTAACAATTGCAGCCCGTTCAACTCATGACCTCTCTTCTTTACACGCAAAAGGACTCTCTCTGCACGTTACTTTTATGGCGTTAAAAATATTACATACAGATAAACGTAATGATTGCGGAGAAATCTTAACGAAAATAACGCAAATTGTAGAAGAAGGAAAACTTCGCCCGTTACTAGATTCTAAATCTTTCACGTTTGATGAAGTTGCTCAAGCACATGATCATTTGGAGTCGAATAAAGCAATAGGTAAAATAGTGTTGAAAAACGTTTGGTAACTTATAACTCGATAATATAAATAATTGATTCATGCTGTTTAGCTAATTAAGCTTAATGCGTAGATTAATTGTACAAATGTCAAACAAGGCGATCAAAAATGATCGCCTTGTTCTTTTTTAAATATAATAGTATTTTTCCGATTTCATCAATAGCATAGCCCTATCCCGAAAAAGAGCCAATAACTCTACAATAGCTAGACCGTATTATTACATTTGAATATTACTTATGAAATTTCACACGCTCTTCAAGCGGTTGGAATTCTTTTTCACCTGGTGCAGCCGTTGGATTACCAAATGGCATTTGTGCAATGAGCTTCCAATTAACAGGAACGTTCCATTCTTGTTTTACCTCATCATCAATTAACGGATTATAATGTTGTAAAGATGCACCTAATCCCTCTGCTTCTAATGCTGTCCACACAACTAACTGGTGCATACCTGATGCTTGGTGTGACCAAATTGGGAAGTTTTCAGCATATGCAGCAAATTTTTCTTGAAGCGATTTAACGATAGACTCATCTTCAAAGAATAATACTGTTCCATAACCAGCTTTAAAGGAATCCATTTTTTGTTGCGTTCCTGAAAAATCTCCGTCTCCAACTACTTTTCTTAATGTTTCAGTTGTAATATCCCATAATTTATTATGAGCTTCACCAAATAATACAACTACTCGCGCAGTTTGTGAATTGAAAGCTGATGGAGTATATTTTACAGCAAACTCCACAATTTCTTTAATTTTTTCATCTGATACTTGTACCTCTTTATTAATCCCATAGTAAGTACGTCTTTCTTTCAGTGCAGTATAGAAATCTTTTGTCATAATTCATTTCCTCCCAAGCTTTAATATTCTTCAAAATGATACATCTCGAAGATAATATGCGTTTAAATGAGTCCATTTTTAAATCATTGAACTCCATAACACCAATTGCCAGTCATTCTGAATCTAAACCACTGCTTATTGCTTCAGTTTACCTAAAAAACTCTTATAGCATCATTGATACAATCTAGTGATCATTCGGTATTATTTTCCCCATTCTCTATTCATGTATTCTGCTTGTTTCATATTTACACAAATATGAAAATAACCTTAAATTGATGATCAAAAAAGCCAGGTAACATGAATAACACATTACCTGGCTTTTTACATTGTAAATTCAACTAACCATGTTTAATGAATAGTAGTCAAAACTATACTCATCGCTTATTTAATAATTAACATCTCATAAGGATGTTGTTCCATAAATCTGTTCTCCCACGGAATATCTAATGAAGTCCAATTTGAACCGCCATCTACCGATTGATAAACCCCTTTATTACTAAATAAATAGAACGTTCCATCACTTGTTGCCTTTAATACTGGTATGATTGTGCCCTTAGGAGTTGGTAAACCTGCATTCATTTCTGTCCAAGGCTGATCTTTTTCTTTTTTATAAATAAATGATTCACAATTTCCATTATTGTAATCGTGTGCTACGTGTGGATTTGAAGATGTCGCGATAATAATATTTTCCGGATCATTAGGATTAACTGCCATTTGATATGCGTAATGATGCTTTAGCCCACTACACATATAGTTCCAAGTCTTACCTCCATCATTACTCTCTGCATACTCGTGACCTGGTTCTTTCAAGAATGAATCACCTAACACCCCGTATAAACGATTTGGGGCATTGCGATGTGATTTAAGAATGTGAATATCTTGAGGATAGTTCCCCTCTTTTTCCTCAGTCCATGTCATACCACCATCTACACTTTTAATTAATCCTCCTACCTCAATCGTTGTATAAATAGTTTCTGGATTATTAGCATCAATTTCAATATGTTTTACATGGTGCGTATATGTTCGTTGAGGGAAGAACCATGATGAATACGATGGTATTTGTCGATAATCCGTTAGCAGTTCAAAACTGTCTCCTCCATTTTTAGATACAAACATTGCGCTCGGTTCAATTCCTACATATACAATCCCGTTACCGTCATCCCCCTTTGCTGGAGATACAGCAACTGCTGTAATAGCTCTCATATGAATAGCATTAGCCGGGAAAACTTCACCAAAGGAAGGTAACGTACCAATCGCTTCCCATGAACTTCCTCCATCTTTACTTCTCCATAATCCCCTATCAAAAGTACCACAATACATTCTTTCTGGATCGTATGGATCAGAAGCTAAAGCAACTGGATTCGCACCTATAAACTGCGACTGGACGCTCCATGTTGATTCTTTTTTTTCTGCAATTACAAGTTCTCTATCAAACGCTAATATAAATTTTTCCATAAATCAAATCTCCTCGTTTCATGAATTTTCTACTATGTTATTTAAATTTTGAGCATTACAAGTTAAGAGGTACCTTTTATATGCTATAGCATATAAAAGGTGAATTTTATAAGCAATATGTGATTAAAAACTTACATTATATAATTTGTTAACTTCACATTAGTATAATGAACAAGATGTCCTGTTACCTCATATAAGTCCATATGCCACCACCAAATAAATCACAACATACATGCTATAGCATACATATTATAGAATGCATGATTACATGTCAAACTTTAATACTATTTTAGAATCCGTTCTTTAAATCACCTAAAGTAATTTAAAAGTCATAATATAAACAGAAGCATTTTATTGAATAAAAAATAAAAAAAGAGTGCAACTTTGCACTCTTTTTACCCATTCTTTAATCTTAGAAATCAAAATTATCAGGATCTGGACCAACGCGGTGATTTTGATTTAACGCATCGATTTTTTCCATATCTTCTTTCGTTAATTCAAAGTTAAACACATCAGCATTTGCAATAATACGGTGTTCTTTCGTTGATTTCGGAATTGTAATAACTCCATTTTGAAGATCCCAACGTAAAATAACTTGCGCTGTCGTTTTACCATGTTTCTCAGCAATCTCTTGTAATGTTTCATTATCTAATAATTGCCCTTGCATTAGTGGTGACCATGCTTCCATTTGAATACCTTGTTCTTTACAGAAAGCTTGTAATTCTTTTTGTGTTAAACGAGGATGGTATTCTACTTGGTTGATCATTGGCTTAATTTCTGCATCTTTTATTACATCTTGCAAGTGATGAATTTGGAAGTTACTTACGCCAATTGCACGTACACGCTTTTCTTTATATAGTGTTTCCAACGCTCTCCACGTATCTTTATACTTCCCTTCTACAGGCCAGTGAACAAGATATAGGTCTAAATAATCTAGTTTTAATTTTTTTAAGCTCTCTTCATATGCAGCAATTGTTTCTTCATATCCTTGATCTACGTTCCACACTTTTGAAGTGATAAATAATTCTTCTCTTGAAATTCCAGTTGCTTCAATACCTGCACGGATTCCCTCACCTACAGCTGCTTCATTTCCATAAATCGCCGCTGTATCGATACTACGGTATCCTGCTTTAATTGCTGATTTAATTGCTTCTACAAGTTCTGGTCCTTCTTCTACTTTAAATACACCTAAACCGAACCAAGGCATTTCTACACCGTTATGCAATGTTGTTGTACTTTGTAAGTTTTTCATTTTATTTTCTCTCCTTTTATTTTACTTGATCTCGTTTTTCTAATGACATACTCCACGCCGTTAAAATAACAGCACCTACTACCATAACGCCGCCTACCCAAGCTGTATGAATTAACCCTAACGAGTTCGTTACAATACCGCCTAAATAAGCACCAAGAGCAATCCCAGCATTAAACGCCGCAATATTAATTGCCGATGCAACATCGACAGCACTCGGTACAAATCGTTCAGCTAACATTACGACATATACTTGTAACCCTGGAACATTCATAAATGCGAATAGTCCCATGAAAATAATTGTGATTAACCCAGCTACCTTAAATGGTGCTGTAAATGTTAAAACAAATAATATAATCGCTTGAATAAAGAACATGTAAAATAGCGCTCGAATCGGATTATGGTTCGATAATTTCCCGCCAATCACATTCCCTATCGCGATTGCGATTCCATACACTAATAAAATGATAGTAACTGTATTAGCTTTAAATCCTGTTACTTCTTGTAATAACGGAGATAAATACGTAAATGTTACGAATGTACCACCGTATCCAAGTGCAGTAATGATGAAAACAAGTAACAGTCTTCCGTTGGTGATCAGTTTAAATTGATCGCGGAATGATACAGACGTACCCTTTTTCATATTAGATGGAATGAGAATACTATTTGCAATTAAGGCAATAATTCCAATTACTACAATTGCTAAAAATGATGTTCTCCAGCCAAATTGTTGACCAATAAATGTTCCAATTGGTGTACCTGTAATAGTTGCGACTGTTACGCCAGTAAACATAATCGCAAT
>NZ_BOQB01000097.1 GCF_018332475.1 Bacillus sanguinis
ACGAAAGCTTTTCATTTAATTGATACAAATCGAAAAGAAACCACTGTACCAAATAATCATGAAAATCGTGAGTTAATGATACAAGTATACTATCCTGCCGAAAAAGGATCAGGGAAGCCTTCTGCTTATTTTGAGAACATAAACGAGCTGGCTGAACAATTGGCAGTAATAAACGGTGCTCCATATATCGTAACGACACATTTAGGGCTGACAAAAACACATTCTTATCAAGATGCTAAGCCACTTCAAGATAAAGAAAAATTCCCCCTACTTTTATTCGGCCATGGGATGGGATTATATGGTCAACAAAATACATTCCAGTTAGAGGAATTAGCTAGCCAAGGCTATGTAGTAATCGCTCTTAATTTCACAGGATATGCAGCAACAACGATTTTCCCTAACGGAAACCGTGTAGACTCTATACCAATTGAATATACACCTACCGCCTTAAATACCATAGTTCAAAAATGGGAACAGGATACTACTTTTGTTTTAAACGAAGTAATAAAAGGCAATTTCGATAAAAGTTTTAAAACTATCGCAGACTTAATTGATTATGACAAAATTGGAATGTTCGGTCACTCTGTTGGCGGATCAACTTCCGCACAAATGTTAGTAAAAGATACGCGTATTAAAGCTGCAATTGATATGGATGGTGGATTGTATGGCGATCCAATGCCTAAAGACGGTCCTCAGAAACCATTCATGTTGATGAATTCTGAGGCGTCGATTCATTATATGAAAGAAGCTGAGAATCCAAAGATAACCGGAATCCAAAATGAATTATTGGAAATAGTCTATTTAAGAAATAAAACTATTGAAAAACCGGGCGTGTACACAGTGGTAATTCCAAAAACAAACCATACTAGTTTTACAGATTTAGCAGCATTTTCACCTATTATTAACGAACCAGACGAAGATGTAGCCGCAAATTATACACTCATTAATAAACTAGTAACTAGCTTCTTTGATCAAAATTTAAAAGGAATAAACGAAAATCATTTAGAAGAAATTCAGAAGCAATATCCTGAACTTCAGCTCATTAAACACTAATAATCATTCATTTACCTAGTCATGTAGCCCCTCACTATACTTGAGGGGTTTCCGCTTTAAAACAATTATAAAAAAAGGCCCCATCACTGGGGCGCTCAAAAAATAATATAAGTAAATGAATTAAAACAAATAACAGACAACTAAAATATATAACATAAAAATTGTATAATCTATATATATGCAATATTACATGGAAAAATTTCATTATTACATGCTATACTAAAACAGGAGTCGACAATCGTTATTTTCTTCTTATTTTTTAAAGCAATATGGATATATCTTCTTAACTTCATTTGGATTGTACAAACAAAAGAAGACATCTTACTAGATGTCTTCTTTTCGTATAGTTTTATGAATTCTTTTGCGAAGATGCTCTCCAAGCACGAAAAGATGTTGGGCGTCCAGAATGAGCTCTTTGCTTTGCAGCAGCAACAACTGGTTTTTCTTCAATAGTCATTGGTTTTTCTTCCACAATCGCTGATTTTTCTTCAAGAGTATTCACAGCTGTTTGCATTTTTTCCAACTGCTCTTTTAAGGCTTGCTGTTCAATCTTTAAATCCGTAAGTAATCGTAAAATCATTTCAGAATTGGCCATAAAGATCCTCCTTCCCCCAATACACAGAATAAAATACAATATGTCATCCGCATAATACTCGTGACAAAAATAAGGTCGTCAATTCTTATAAAATCTAACCTTCTTTTATTTTTCAAAAGGACCTGCTCAAGATTATCTGTAAAAACATAAAGTGAATTAAATCCATTAATTAATGGTCTTTATGGAAGGAGGAGTTAATATGGGCTATGGCGGTACTTGTGGTGGAGGCTGCGGTTTCGGCGGCGGATTCGCTTTACTTGTTGTACTCTTTATCTTATTAATCATCGTTGGCGCTAGCTGTTGGGGCGGCGGATTCGGCTGCTAAGTAAAGGCACTCTTGAGAGTGTCTTTTTTTCTGCTTTTGGATGTACAACCCCTATCTCGAGATTGCACATTTTCAAATTGACATAGCATTTCATGCACCTTATACTGTTAACAACAGTATACTGTCATTAACAGTAATATAATTCATTCTAGGAGGTATATCCATGAAACATACAGGAAGACATACGGGGGCATTTCTTTTGTTATTTCTAGCTGAAGGAGATAACTATGGCGGGCAATTATTGCAAAAGTGCGAAGAGGAACTTCCCGTCAATCCAATCGATAGCGCCATTTTATATCGCACGCTAAAGAAATTAGAAAACGAAGGTGCAATTGAATCTTACGTAAGCACAGATCATCAAGACAAACCGAGAAAGATGTACAAAATTACGCCTGCTGGAAAGGAACAACTGGCAGATTTTCAAATGGATATTGAAGAAAAAATGAAGAACTTATCCTTTTTCTTAGATAAATATAAAGACTTAAAGGAATCTGATCATGATTAACGGCGTGATCCTTTACACTTTAGCCGTTATTCTTACGGGGATTTCTTTTATGAAGGACCGGACGAAAACGAAAGAAGCTCTATGTAAGTCATGGAAAATGTTTCGAAATCTCCTACCTGCGATGCTATCTATTATGCTTTTCGTTGGCTTATCGCTTTCTATATTAACACCATCCTTCATCTCTTCCATCATTGGAGAACAGTCTGGATTGTTAGGTGTTATTTATTCAGCAATACTCGGATCCTTTGCACTTATTCCAAGCTTTGTCGTGTTCCCTCTTGGAAATACATTAGTCCAACACGGTGCAGGCCTCCCTCAAGTTGCCGCACTTATGTCTACATTCATGTCAGTAGGGATTACAACCTTGCCGATGGAACAAAAGATATTTGGACGAAGCTTTGCTTACGCACGTAATGCATCTGCATTACTCATGTCTCTTCTATTCTCCTATATCATTTGGATGGTGATGGTATGAAAGAACTAAAAAGATATCGCTTCTTTTTCATCTTACTACTCGGTCTCTTTATATTAACTTTTATAAATCAATCTTTAGGATGGAGCGCATTACAACTAACAGGAAATAGCATTTTAGATATGTTGTTTCTCCTTCCCCCTGTCCTACTATTTGTAGGATTACTTGATCAATGGGTGAAAAAAGAAACGCTCATGAAATATATGGGCGAAAAATCCGGCGTATACGGAATCTTATTCTCTCTCTTATTAGGCGGCATTGCAGCTGGTCCTCTCTACGTTGCCTTCCCAATTGCAGCACTACTTCTAAAGAAAGGCGCAAGCATTCGATACATCGTATTTTTCTTAGGCGTTTGGACAACTGCGAAATTGCCGATTCTCGTGTATGAATTTTCTTCATTTGGTGCTACTTTTACATTCATTCATATTTGCTTCGGTTTAGTGTTCTTTTATGTAATGGGGCTTATTTTTGAGAGGTTTTATGATCAAAGGCAGTTGCTAAGGTATGATGTTACAAAAGAAATGTAAAAAGACATCTTTATCTATTAAAGATGTCTTTTTTATATAAACCTTAATTCTCGTTCTGTAAAACCCTCGCTGCCTTTACTCCCTCTTTCTCTTCTTTTAAAAACAACGATACGATAAATGCAACAACAATAAAGATTAATCCAAGTGTAAATGCACCTTGGAATCCTGATGTTAAACCGTTTAACTTCTCTACTGGATCCATTGGATTTGCGGAGCTTTCCATATAGTTAGCTGTTCCTGAAGACATTTTCGAAATAAAGATAGCCGTACCAATTGCGCCAGCTACTTGTTGCAACGTACTAAACAGTGCTGTTCCGTGTGGATATAAATCTGGTGTTAATTGATTTAAACCGTATGTTTGTGCTGTCATGACAAACATGAGTCCAACCATTAATACGCTATGCATGACAATAATTTGTACCATTGATGTGTCAGGAGTAATGCCTTTAAACAAGAACATCGCAATCCCTACTAACACAATACCAGGAACGATAATAACTTTCGGGCTAAATTTATCAAATAGTTTACCCGCGATTGGTCCCATTATGGCGTTAATAACACTTCCTGGAAGCATGATAATTCCTGATTTAAACGCTGTAACGAGTAAAACTGTTTGCAGGAACATCGGTAATAAAGTCATCGTTGAAAATAATGACATCATCACGATGACGATTAATCCAACTGATAATGTAAACATCGGAACTTTAAATGCGCGTAATTCTAAAATTGGATTCTCAATTTTCAATTGTCGAACGGCAAAAATACATAATGAGATAAGCCCAACAAGTAAAGTGCCATACACTTTCGCATCAGACCATCCTAAATCACCTGATGCACTAAAGCTATACACAAGTCCTCCAAATCCTAATGTCGATAAAAGGATTGATGGATAATCTACTTTTGGCCTTGTTAACTCTGAAACATTTTGAATGTACTTCATTCCAATCATAATGGAAATGATCACGATCGGAATAACAATGTAGAATAACCAGCGCCAATTTAATGAATCAACGATTACTCCAGATAATGTAGGGCCAATTGCCGGAGCTGCCATCATCACAAGTGCGATTAATCCCATTGTGGCACCACGTTTTTCAGGCGGACAAATGATTAAAATCGTATTCATTAATAACGGTGTAATTAATCCCGTCGCTACTGCTTGGACGATACGGCCGACTAATAAAATGGAAAATGTCGGCGCGAATCCCGCAATTAATGTACCAGCTAAAAACGTTACCATAGCGATTAAAAACATTTGTCTCGTTGTGAGCCATTGCTGAAGTAACGCTGTAATCGGGACTAAAACACCAACCACTAACATGTAAGCTGTAGAAAGCCATTGAATCGTTGAAGCCGTTACGCCAAATTCTTTCATTAATACAGTTAACGCATTACCAAGTAATGTTTCGTTTAATAATGCAACCATTGCCCCTAAAAGTAATGCAATTAAAATGGGGGTATGTTTCAAATTAGAAGTATCAACTTTGCCACTTGTAGGGCTCTTAGTTGTCATATTCATTTACAGATTCTCCTCCTGTTTCTTACTTAAAAAGCTTTAAATAAACCCGAACACATGTAATATAATATACATGTGTAGATTAAAAAGGGAGAATCAATTTTCAGCCATTGTATACTTAATCTACAAAAAAGGAGAATTGTAGATGAATGATAATGAAAAACAACTCGATTTACGTATTAGACGTACACATAAATTACTATGGGATTCCTTATTCGAATTAATGACGCAATCAAAACAAAAATATAGTACCATCACGATTAACCAAATATGTGATCGTGCAATGGTACACCGAACAACCTTTTATAAACACTTTGAAGATAAAGATGCTTTATTAACATTTGGATTTAAACGATACAGCAAGATAGTTGCCGAAATACCGCTTTTAGATCGATTAAGTAAACCATTTCAAGTGATGGAACAATTCCTTCACCATGAAGAAATCGGTAAAATATTAGAGACACAAATGTCCGATGAACAATTCAATAGCTGCATTCATTATTTAAGCCACGAAATAAGAAAACAAGAAACCGAAGCGCTAAATCGTCTTTGTAAAAATCATACGATGCCAAACGATTTAATAACGGAATTTTATTCAGGGGTAATCAACTCATTAAGCTCATGGTGGTTTCAAAATGAAAGGAAATTGCCTGCAGCTGAAATGGATAAGTATTTCCATCAACTTATTAATCGGGATATTTTTCAGTTTGAAAAAGAGTAGGACTACAGATAAGAACATGATATGTTTTCGATAGAATACGATATAAATGTTACAGCGAATAAATGGCATATAACAAAAAGAAGAGATGTGCTAACATCTCTTCACGTAAATTTTCTTTTTTAATGAGACTTTTTTAGATGCTATCTTCGAATAAGGTAGCATCTAAAAAAGTTAAAAGGAATTTTCCCTAGTGTCTTCTTATATTTTATGTAATCTTGACCTTTTCTACGTCCTTTGATTACTTACTGCACATAGTCATACAGATTTTTCGCTAACAGCAAACAAGTTACGGTAATGAAAAGGGCGCGAACATACCCGCTTCCTTTTTTTATAGCAAATCTGGAGCCGGCGATTCCTCCAGCAATTTGAGCAATCCCCATTATAAAACCATACACATAGTTTACTTGCCCTACATACATAAACATCAACAATGCACCAACGTTACTTCCTAAATTAAGAAACTTCGCAGTACCTGCTGCTTTTAAAAAATCATACCCAATAAATAAAAGAGAAAACATTAAAAATGAACCTGTACCAGGACCTAGAAATCCATCATAAAAACCAATAGCAAAAATAAAAAAGGTAAAAATAATGACGTGTCGACCAGACAATTTTTTATGAGTGGAAATACTACCCCAATCCTTTTTGAATATCGTATAAATAGCGACCACACCAAGCATGATCAGCATTAATGGCTTCAGTACTTCTGGATTCATTAAATGAACGGTCCATGCCCCTATTATGGAACCTATGAAAGTGATTGGAAATAATTTAAACGCCGATTTCAAATCAAGATTACCAGAACGATAAAACACAATATTACTAGTTGCACTCCCCATTGTTGATGCTAATTTATTCGTGGCTACTGCACTTGCTGGATTCAATCCTGTAAATAATAAAGCTGGTAAGGCAATCAATCCACCACCACCTACAACTGAATCAATAAATGCAGCTACAAATCCAAAAACAATCAAAATCATTAATACAGATGGGTCTAAATAAAAATCCATACTAGTAGCCTCCCCTTTAGTCACTATTGTAATAGTAACTACCTATTTGCTAAATGTAAAGAGTTATTGTAACGTTACAATATAAAGTGAAACTTTAATCAGTGGGGGTTTTGTTCATCCCCCACTGATTATTAGTTGAACCAATCGGGCTTTTACGGGCAGTTGATCCCCACCTAACTTCTTTGCTTCCGCTGAATTTTGAGGTGGGGGTCTTACTGCCCGTTAAAGCGGGATAAAAGCAAACATCGGAGGACAAAAAAGTGGACTACATAGTGCAACAGCTTAAAAAAATTGGTTTTAATGAATATGAAGCTAAATCTTATGTATCTCTTGTGAAACAGGGGCCTGTCACAGCCTATCAAGTGAGTAAGGATTCGGGTGTCCCAAGAGCGCGAATTTATGAGATTTTAGGTAACCTTGTAGAAAAAGGAATTGTCATGAAAGAAGAAATAAATGACACCACTCGCTATTCACCTCTACCTGTTGAAATCTTTTTACAGAAGGCTCAATCAGAATGGCAGTCTACTTATGAAGGAATTAGTGATTCATTAAAAAAACTAGAAACTTCCGAGGAAAAAACGGATAATCGAGTAATTACTTTAAAAGACAATCAAACAATCATTAGCTATTGTCAGACATTAATAAAAAAAGCCGAAAATCGTATTGTCATTTCGATGTGGGATGAAATGTATGAAGCGTTAAAAGAGGATCTAGCTGAGGTAGCTGATAAAGTCACAGTACAAGGCATTACCTTGCATGTTGAAAATCCCCTTAAAAATCTAGAAGCCCATCGTATAACTGCTTATACCGAAACCCTCTCTACAGAGCATTGGTTTATTTTATCGATAGATTCTAAAGAAATGATCTATGGACCATCACTTGAGGAGCGTAATATTGCCTTTTATACAGATGACCCCGTTCATATATACCTATTAGAGGATTATGTATGGCATGATGTTTTAGTGAATCGACTTGTCCGACGTAGCCAAGATGACTTGGAGCAATGGATTACTGCGGAGAGAAGGGCTTTCTTTATGGGAAAATAAGTATACAGAATTAGTTGAATTCACCAACATACTATTTCATAAATCCCATGAAGTTCAGGGGCCAAACTACGAGATACTTTCGGCAAGATCCTTCAAGAATTACGAGCAGATACAAATGCAGATCCACTTGCGAAATTCATTGTATATGAACTGACACTAGATAAAACTAACTTTGAATTAGTAAAAGTTTTAACGGAAGAATTAGCATTGCTTCAAACAGAGCTTCAAAGAGTCCCACCAGCTAATAAACATTTACAAAAGCAAATCAAAAAATTTGCGTATTTAACCTAATAAAAATAGCCGACTAGAGTCGGCTATTTTTAATTACATTTATCTATGCAGACACTGTCACTTTCTCTTTGCGGAAAACCCCCATTAATCCACCGATTAATAAAAGCACAGCAGGTAAAATATAAATGAAAGAAATACAAATGAATCCTCCAATTGCAGCAATTGTCATCATACCGCCGCCGACTTTTGCTTTACTTTTTACCATAACTGATCCAACGATACCTAAAATCGATAAAGCGACTGCTGCCCAGCCTAAACCTATAACATTACTTGCTCCTTCTGCCTCCATAGCTGAAGCAACTCCACCTATAAATAAAGCAATAAATGCACATAAAATACCGAAAATACCACCAATAAGTCCTAATACAAATTCTGTTGTACGTTTCATTTTAAATCTCCTACCCTTTCTTTATTTCATTCCCA
This sequence comes from Bacillus sanguinis, assembly GCF_018332475.1. Classification (GTDB taxonomy): domain Bacteria; phylum Bacillota; class Bacilli; order Bacillales; family Bacillaceae_G; genus Bacillus_A; species Bacillus_A sanguinis. The sequence continues at coordinate 8,485 of NZ_BOQB01000097.1, forward strand.
TTTGTGCTTTGCTCGTAGCAAGTTTTTGTCCATCTTTTTCAGTAAAGGTAACATTAAAATTCGCTCCAAGGTCGCCATTAACATTTTTTGTCCAACTAGCAATAATCATTTTAATATCCCCAGCTTGAGACTCCGCTTTATTATCCGGTTCTCCAAACTTCGCGACCACATCTTCGTATTTCTCCCCACCTGCTCCAGTTAAAGAATCACCTACCTTAATTGCCTCTACATCAGCTGCTGTAATTTTCTTCTTACTTTCTTTATTTTCTTTATTCTCTTTCTTCGCTTCTTGCTTCGGCTCTTCTTTTTTCTCATTAGAAGCTTCCTTAGTAGAATCACCACATGCAACTAAACTTAAAGCTACAGCACTACCTAAAACCAATATCCCTAGCTTCTTTAACATTTTAATAGCCTCCTATTAATCATAATGTAAGATTACCAAGCCCATCTTAGCAAAGAAAGCATCCAGAATTTGTCATATTATGTCGTGGCGTATAAAAAAAGAGCAATGACAGACATTGCTCCATTAAACGCTCCTCTTCCCTATTCCACATCCGCATCATCCAAACGAATATGCGCTACCTTTCCTTCTCCTAACCAAAACTCAAGTGTTACATAGCGTTTATGGTCAACATAGCCAATAATCGTAGTACCCTGCTCTGTCCGTTCATAATAATTCGAACCATATGAATTAATAACATCCTGCTTCGTACTACCAAGCCCTATCCCTTTTGCCGTCTTAAGCTCTTTATTTTCTCCAATCATTAAACGAACAATCTTCCCTTTCTCTTTTCCCTCTATAATTGAAGCTGTTTCTACTCCGTTCTTCCAATCATAATAATCGTAATAAACGTTATCTATCTTCTTAATAGGTTCACCATATTCTTTTCTAAATGCTTCTTTATCAATATTGTCATGAAGCCTCATCTTTCCAATCGATTCATTTGAAAGGTCTGTAAAAGCAGTATGGCTATAATAATAACTTCTTCCTTCTATAACAGGACCTAGCAATCTATAGCCAATTACGCCTAAAGCAATAACGAAAACGATTAGTATAATAATCCATAACTTTTTTCTAGACACAAACTTCCCCTCCAACTAACTCTCCTTCTCCACAAATCGCCCAAACTCCTTCAAAAATCGTAGTTTAAAACTGCCTACAGGTCCATTCCGATGCTTCGCCACATGAATCTCCGTCATCTCTTTCTGCATCGTTTCCTTATCGTAATAATCCTCACGATACATAAGCATAATGACATCCGCATCTTGCTCAATTTGTCCCGTCTCTCTTAAATCAGATAAAAGAGGACGCTTATCTTGACGCGACTCTACAGAACGAGACAATTGCGACAACGCCACTACACAAACATTTAATTCACGTGCTAATACCTTAAGCTTACGAGAAATTTCACTAATCTCTTGAAATCGATTGCCCTTATGCTTTTGATCACCCGTAATAAGCTGCAAATAATCTACAATCACTAAAAGCTTCTTATCACCGTGCTTCCTCTTTAACTTACGAGTTTGCATCCAAATATCTTGCACCGTAACACCTGCATTGTCGTAAATCTCAAGCGGCAGTTCACCAATCTCCGCAAACGCCTTACTCACCTTTTCCCAATCTTCCATCGCAAAACGGTGCTTCGGATTTTTCAGCCTACCTCCTGACACTTCCCCTACGCACGACGCCATCCGTTTTAGCAATTGCTTACTACTCATCTCTAACGAAAATAACCCAACCGCCGCTCCAGACTTCGCCGCATGCATGCCAACATTCAGCGCAAACGCAGTCTTCCCCATAGAAGGACGCGCACCAAGAACGACAAAATCACCTTCCTGCAATCCGCACGTCATTTTATTTAGCGATGTATAACCAGTCTCAATACCAGTAATCTCTTTCGCATCTTGATGAAGCTCCTCATACAAACCAACTAACGCATCCTTCAAATCAAACTCACATACACAGTCCTTTTCCTCTAACTCACAAAGTGCCGTAATCGTCTCACCAATAATTTTCTCATTCTTCTCCGCAATAAGACGCTCTCCCATCTTGTGCCCGAGAACACCCGCCTGATACATTTTCCAGGCACCTCGAACAAGCCCCTCATAATAAGAGAAGTTGGCAATTGTAGGTACACCATCCATTAACCCTATAAAATACTCCATTCCCCCGATCCCCTCTAAAAACTTCGGATCTACCCTAGAAATGAACGTCACAAGATCAATCGGTTGCCCCTCTTCTTCCATCTTTCGCATTAACTGAAATATAGACTTATGCACCGACAGAGAAAAATACTGCTCCGTCAAACGGCACTCCTTAATAAGCTCTCCATCAAGTAATAGAGAACCTAACACCGTCTTTTCCGCCTCCACATTTTGAATACTCATGGACGCCACCCGCGCTCCGCTAAAAAGCGCTGCAACTCTTCCTCAGACGGCGCATTCTTCTCCCACTCCTCACACCTCGCCAAAAACTCCTCCGTCTCCCCCGTACTAACAGACGAATCCTTCTTCCTAAAGCTCGCCGTATCCGCCTCAACCTCACACACTTTCGTAAATCCTTTCCCGTGCCAGCCTCTCAAAATCCCCTTCACATAAGCAACCGTCCGCTTATTATTCTCAAACGCAATTTGAAGAGCCTTCAGCACAAGCTCCTCTGACAAATCCTCCATCCACGCACTCAGTTCCTCTACCGTATGAGGAGACAAACTACCAAAATGCTGCTCATAAAAAGAAAACACGCGACTTCCCATTTCCTCCTCTATAACCTCTTCTTCCTCTGCCTCCTCACAAACCGGCTCTACATCATCCATAGCCAAATCACCAGGCATACCGAAATGCGCTAACAGCATCGGAACATTCATCTCCTCCTCCGCACACTTCTGAAGAAACATATGTACAAACTCCTTATTCTTCACACCCTTAAGCTCACGAAGCACACACTTCTCCACATTCGTATTCGTCACCGGATTATAACGAAGCCAATTCAAAACGAATAACTCCCGCGTATCCGCATCATAAAGAACCTTCCCATAATCAACAAAGCGCTGCACAAGCTTATCAACAGTCTCCCTGTTATAACCCGTCTCCATCTCAGCTAACCGCTTCGGAAAAGGAAAAATCCCACACTGCGTCGTCTTCGAACAAGTTAACAAGTAAACATAAAAATACCGCTCCTCCGGCGTCAAATCCAAAACAAAATCATCCTGCCAAAAATTCACCTGCACATTACGATACACCGCCATCCTAATTCCTCCCGTCTCCGTTCAAAAATGAAAACCTCTTCATAATATATATGGGAGGATGGTCGGGTTTTTGGCGTGTTATTTTAAATTTTTTTTGACTACTACTACGGTGTTTGTTGGTGTTTTTGTTTTGTTGTGTTTTTTCTTAGTGATTTATTACTTGATAGGGGCTTGTAAGGGGCTTAGGAGGGGCTAGTTATCGGTTACTTCGATTAGAAAGACTCGATCTGAAAAGCCACCTCTTTCTTCTGCTTTCTTTTTGCGGATGTTGTTGATTTCTTCTAGTGTTGTGCCTTCGTGTTCGGCTAGGGCGTTTATTAGTTCTAGGAGGTCAGATAGTTCTTCGAGTTTATGTTCTTTTGTGTCTGCTTCTAGATATTCGGTTAGTTCTTCTTGTGTTTTTTTGCAGATTTCTTTTATGTATTCTTCTTCGGGTAAGATTCTTGTTGTGGGTGTTTTTCCGTTGGATTTTATTATTTGTGGGATTTTGTTTCTGATTAGTTTGTTGTGGGTTGGCATGGGATTTTCCTCCGTTTGGTTTTTCTTCTATAGCAGTTTAACTAGGTGTTAAACTGCATAGCTGTTCTCTCCTTACAAATACTGAATTTCCACAGTGACCTTGTCAATTGGGCAAGCACTAAGATAGCTATATTTACCATTAGGGAAATAGTTTATTCATAAGTTCATTATATGCTATATCATATTACTTTTTATAAATCCCATCTCAAAACAGACTATATACTGTCTTCAGTTATCTCCTAGTTAATTTGGTGTATTAAAAAAGGTGAGTACCTAATATCATCATTTTCCACCTTTACTTTACCTGTTATAATCTAAAACAATGTTCTATATAGCAACATATCTTAACAGAAAAATGTTTCGTTAAACTTATAAACACACTTAGAAACTGGTCAAGATTCTGGTCAATAAATTTCATTTTTCTACGTTACAGGATTTGCATAAAAAATATAGAATATCCTATAAATCCTTGATACAACTAGCTTTCCATTCGATATCCCCTAAACTTTGCCCCTTCTAGAAGAACGCATACTAACTCCCACCATAAAAAAAGCGGGAGCATTGCTCCTGCTTTTTTATACTATTTCAAGTTATTAAAGGGATTCCCATCCGGATTACTTCTGATGTACCCACCACCTTGCTCGGCTGTATGGTCAATTGCGGTATTACCGTCACCGTCACGGAAGTAGCCGTTTACATATGTTCCATCATTCCTAAAATATCCATCAACATGGTGCGGGTTAACAAAATGAATGTTGTCCAGAGTCAGTGGCTGAAATTGATGTTTATAAGCATGTTTCAATGGATCTTGGTAGTCCAAGAAGTCGTTTGAATTGTCATAGGTGCCAGGTCCATGATGATTGTTTAGGATGTTATGATGGTCAGGAACGACTAAATGATCATTGGATTGGCCAAAGTCATGGTCAAATGAATCGGATACTTGCTGCAGATTATGTTCACTCATAGTGCTTTTTCCCCTTCCATAAGTTCTGTTTTGATTAATTCATCCAAATCAGTAAGTTTGCTTTGATAAGCCTTGATGAAGTTGGCTTCCTTTTGCTTGTTATTGATTTCATTTTTCAAAATCACTTCATAAGAGCGAAGCAGGCGCGAGAATTCTTCCAATGATTCCTCTTCGATTTGCTCCTTTGTTCTTTGTACGTAGTGGTTAATCTGTTCTTCAAAGTTATCAACCAGCTGGCTAATTTGGCGGCCAGTTGCGGTAATTAGTTCTGGCTTGATATCTTCAAGTTGTTTTTCGGCGAGCTTTTGTGATAAAAATGGAAGTCCGGCCATCCCTACTATCGGCAAAAAGAACGGTCCGCCGAGCAATATCGCAAGAGTACTCGCTCCACCAAGAACAAGCCCTGCCTTTACATTCGCATTTCCTGTCCGTGCACTCAATATCGGAATTGAATCGACAATTTGAATGTTAGCTCCTTTAACTACCTGGATATGGACACTCTCTTTGAACGCAGTGGTCAGCCCTTTAATCACTTCCACCTGCATTTTGCGCAGCAGCTCATGGACATAGTCACTATATTGATTAACCCATGAGTTAAATTGGGATTTTACAGCAATCGGAATTTGAGATTCAACAAGATTTTTGACATCTGCACCATGGTACAGATGAATCCGATTCTCAATATCTTCTCGGACATTATTACCAAAGTGCTGGACCGATTTCCGTACCATGTACTTGATCTCATTGTGACGATCATTCAAATAATTCTGTAGCTGTCCCCTCCAAACATCTTGATTAGAAAACCAACTCGCAACGGCTGCTAACTGAGCTTCAAGGCTTTCAAGCGACTCGGAAGACAATCCCTTGGCAGTTTCAATCTCACTTCTAACAGCTTCTGCACTTGCCTTAAGCCTCCAGTGGAAGCGTTCGAGCTTTTCCATACTGCGCGAACCGCTCTCTATCCTCTTTACAATTTCCGCCTCAATCTCTGGAACCCCAGAATATCGAAGCAGGCTTTCATCTCCATGTAACTTTCCTTCAAGTGCTTCGCGGGCTGATATAGGGAACAGCGTAGCCTTCTCCCCATCAAGGATGTTTTGAATTCGTCGATTGATGTAATCAATAGTGTCATCTAGTTCTTCCTCATCGATCCGGTCCATGAAGTTAGCAGCAAAGACTATTTTGTCCAGCCCATTTTTCAGTAAAAATTCCTGAATGAATATCTTCTCAGTCTTCTTCATTGCGGCATCCATCGACGTCATAAAAATAATAACATCAGCACGCGGAAGGAATTCGAAGGTGATGTCAGAACGCTGTTGATTAAGGTCATTAACCCCTGGAGTGTCAATTAGTACCACCCGATTCTTCAATAATGGGGCATTCATAAATAGCTTTAAATATTTAATTTCTTCCGCATTAAAATCAGCTGAAGCTGTATACTGGTTAAGCTCGTCTACAGTAAGATCCCTCTTCTCAACCTGACCGTCCACCTTTAAAATTTGCATCTCTGGATTTTCGGAGTGGAATACTGCATTGATAGTTGCTGTTGTAGGCGTGACATCCCTCGGCATGATGTCCTTGCCCAGCAAAGCATTGACAAATGTCGACTTCCCATGCTTGAATTCACCGACAACCATGATCGTATAATAATCCTGGATCAAGTCCTCCTCAATTTCCTCAAGCACTTTCAACTGTGAGCTCGCGGGCATCAATTCAACAAGTTTTCCCTTCAGCTTCCCTATCTTCCCCCTAAGCAATTCCTTTTCTGCTGTATAGTTCATCATTTAGCACCAGCCTTTTCTTTTGCAGGATTTATAAGTTCTTGATATAAGCTGCTGAGTTCGTTTTTAATCTGCTTAAAAGCCAGTGATCTACGGTTCAACATTTCCATTTTGAGTTCGATTTCCTTTTCCTCAAGCAGTGTATTTTCCAAGAGCTGGTTCAACTGGTTTTCAACGTTTTGAACATTCTCATTAACGATTTCCTGATACTGTTTATAAATCGATTTGACCATGCCATCCCATTCACCCTTAAAATGCAAGCGGCGCTGTGTTTCTGATGTATCCATCTGAGCAGAGAGCTTACGACGGAATTTAGTCTTTTCATCCTCTCCAGTAAACCAGGCCCACGCCCCTCCGAAGATGAATGAGGCAAGTCCAACAACAGCAGTAGCGACAAATCCTGCGCCGATGGCTAGCTTGCCGATAAAGCTGTTGCTTCTTTCCCATGCAGTATCTAGTTCATCAAAAATCTCGTCGAAAATAGAATGCTTTACTTCGCTTTCAAGTACCAGTCCTGTCGGGGCTATTTCATTCAAAGTCTCGCTGAAAGAACCAAGGCTTTTCAGGTCGCCCTCAAGCTTGAACCATTCATTATTTAGTTGCTTACTCATCTCCTCGATGACCCTCTTGGCTGTGTTCGTCATTTTCTTCTTTTTATTTTCATGGAGACTTCGCTCAAGCGAGGCAATTGCCTTTTCCACTTCACCGCTAATTTCATCTATTCCACGATATCGGTTCTTATCAAAGGCCTCCATTCCTTTGGCAGTAATCTTAGCCAGCTCTTCATCGTACCATTTAGTTACCTTGGTTTCCTCTTTGTTCAGCTCTATAACAATTTTCCTTAAAGATTCCTCGCCAGTCCTATGCACCTCATTTAAGCGCGGACGGAATGATGCCACCTTTTCCTGAATACCATCCATTTGCTGGGTCAAGGTCCTATATTCAAAATCAATCTGTTTCTCCAGTACATCAGAAATGAGCTTGTCCATTCTTTGTATCGGCCTCTGCAGTTTAACTACCCCTCTTTCGAACTGAAGAAAATCACCTAATGCAGACTCCAGCTCCAGAAATCCCGACTCTTCAAGGGGCATAACTGGAATCTGCTTTCCACGCTTTGTGACAAGTTCCTCTCCAGCGGCTTTTCGCCGCGCATTCAAAGCTCCCTTCGATGTAACCATAAAAATCTTCGGTTCATGTAAAATATCCTTCAGGTGCTTATAAGCATGATTAAACACTTTTTCAGCCGCTTCAGGTGATTCCAAAAGATCCTTCTGGTTAACAACGATAAAAACCTTCTGAATGTCACTCGCAAGAATTCGGTCCTTCAAGAAGCTCATCTCGGACTCGGATAAAATCTTGATTGCCGAGAGGAGAAGAATCGCTGCATCAGATTGAGGGATAATACTGTTAGTAAGTTGCTCGCGCGCCGGGTCTAGGTCATTCGTCCCCGGTGTATCGATAATCCTTACCCCATCCTTACAAAAGGAAAGTGGGTGGCCTATTTCCGCGTATTCGATACTCTTAAATAGTTCAACCTGCTTCTCATAGGCCTCTTCAGATTCCTTATCACCCGGAGTTGGATCCTTCGGTGCAACAAGCTTCTTGAACATTTCCTCGTTAATTTCCTTAACACCCTTTTTTCGAAAATGAAGCTTGATGAACGGCTCCTTACTATAGGTGATGATGTTCAGTAAAGTAGTTGTCGGCTTTGCCGAAGAAGGAAGCAGCTTTTTGCCCAAAAGCGCGTTGATAAACGTCGACTTCCCACGTGAAAATTCGCCTACAACGACTACTTGGAATTGCTCCTTCAATACCTGATTCCTAGCCTCGTTAATTTTTTTCAAATCGGTGCGGTTCCCCATATCTTGAAGCATAACCTCTAGCTTGTATAATTGATTAAACAACTGTTTCTTTTTAGTGGTATAAAAATCCAGTGAAAGACTCATGCTATTCACTCCCTAGTACTTTGTTTTTTCTAGAATTTCGACTTTCGGATCTTCCGAAATTAACATATTTCCGTTATTCGATACTGAAACTTTATAAGTAGTACGCACCCGTTTCCGGTCTCCTGATCCATCCCGATAAGCATATTCATCAATAAAATTAACAATAACAATATAATGATTTTCGTCAACTGTACTGATAGATTCAACACTCTTTTCGATGTTATTCATGCGCATATTCTTATTGTTCGCGTTTTTGATATACTCTTCCGTACTCTTATAGCCTGAGCCCTTCGGATCATAATAGTCCTGCACATAGCTGAAACCATTACCATTGAAGGCACCCTCAAAGGCAGAATAATAGCGATGAATAAATCCGTTCACATCCTGGGTGGTTACGAGCTGAACAGTCGGCATCTTAACTACTTCTTTCTTTGTATTGTTAATAGTTATTTCCTTTATGACAATCCTCTTCTCAGGTAAGACCTTCACTATATAATTTTTGGTCTTTTCATAATTTGTCTTCTCTCCCTTCTCATCTGTAAACATGTACTTTTCAGAAGTAGAGACACTATATTCGTTAACATTAACCTTATTCACCTTATCAATCTGGAAACCAAGTTCTTTAAAGGTGTAGCCCTTTCCGGCAATCGAATTAATATAAGTCTGCAGCTCTTTATAAGCAGGGCTACCCTGATCAAAGAAATCAGCAATGTAAACGGAATTCCCCCAATTCAAAACCTGCATATACTCGCTTCGGAATTTGCTAAAAAATTCTTTAAGTTCCCTATCTTCAAGTGCAATCTCGGTTTCCGTTTCATTGACAAGCGTGTATGAAAATGCACTAATCATTAAATTATTACCTGCATTGGAATCCATTGTTAACGTGTAATCTGTTTCGAATTCTTTAAGAGACCCTGATTGTATAGCGGTTTCTTTTACCGTTGCCTTAATTTCATCCCCTGACAAATATTCAACATTGGTAATATTAAAGGTTTCCAGTTTTCCCTTGGCAAGGTTATCATAGTATGGTAAAAATCTCTCCCACCCATCATTGCTAAATAAACGGAAATGACTGGATTGGTCATATTTAAGCTGCTGATATACTGACATTAGAAAACTCTTCACATCTTCCTCAGAGTGCTGATTTTCTAATGTCTGCTTTTCTTCTTCAAGACTTGGAGCTGCATCGGCAACATTCTCGGAATAATCACTATCCTTGTAATCTGAAATATTGTTATCACTGTGTTGCGAAGAACTTCTATCGTTTAATTCCGCAATCCCCACTATTACTAATAACAGAAACATAGCCGCTACACTACTCTTCATCCATCGATTTAGTTCGGCACGGACTATATCAATTTCTATCTGGACATCGTGCTTAAGTTCATCAGGGAGAACTTTAAGCTCATGATGCAACAACTCCGGAGAGATAATTTTTGAAATGTTCAAATTATAGTTTCTTTCCCTTACTTCCGACGATACATCCATCATTTTCCACTTGTGATAAAACTCTTTCGGTGGCAAGTCATGACCCAATTGTGCCAAATTACTAAAGAGATAGTTTACTTCCTCATAAACGAGAAGATTTTCAAGTGTCCGACCTGCGTTTAATAGCGGTACAGCAACGTTCTCTTGGAAATCGTCTAACCCTTTTGAAAATAACTCTATATGAGTAAGATCACTCCTAGAAAATCCATCAAAAGAATTTTTCGCTTTTTTGATCTGTCTATTCCAGCTATCAAGCTCTTTCCGTTCATTTTCTACATGGGATTGAAGGTCACTCTCGACAAAAGTGTTGATACTTTGTTGGATTTCATTTATTCCTATCGTCATCTCCCTAAAAATATCGGTTAACACCTTGCGCTTTTCACCCAAATTTCCCCGTTCATGATGGTAAAATTCCAGCTTCCTTCCATGCCTTCTAAGCTTTTTCTTTTTATTTATCGAGGAGCTAAATTGGACAGTCTTCCAATTTCGATCAAGATTTTCTCTATCCTGGTTCAAATCAATAACTTTATTATTATACTCTTTACGATTTTCAAGGAAGGAGTGATATTTTGGGAGTATCATTTTCTCCCAGATTTGCAGAGGATTACTCTTTAATTCAGCTCCTCTTTGATCCCCCAACTTTTTGTAATACTGCATGAAACTTCGCAAAAATCCATCAAGGCTATCAATTGTATATATCTTTGTATCAAAAAAAACATTCCACTTATCCTGCACAGATTTGGTTAGTTTCTTTTGACTATCCAATCTTTCTTTAGTTAAAAACAGCTCTGGAAACTCCCTTGTCACAAAAAACTCTACATTCCTAGTATTAAGTTTTTTTAATGGTAACGATATTTTTCTCTCTAAATAAAGCTGGTCCATTTGGCGAATTGGCTGCAACAGTCTCGTATAAGTCCGTTCCAGTTTCTTATTGGTCTCTTCTTTAAAGCTCTCCAGAAGCTGTTCTACATCTCCCCAATTACTCCATTCAATTGTCTGAGTATTTTTCTCCAATTTCCCGATTAAAGCATCCTTTGCTGATACGCCAATCAACTTCTGGACTGAAGGCCCTAGCCGTGGTTTATTAAAATCAATCAAGTCCTCTAAGTCATCCTCTTCCTCATCTAATTCATCAATTCGATTAATGATTCCAAAGGGATAAATTGAATTTTCATTAAACCTTTTCAGCCATTTTATTTCTGTTGCTGTTCCTACATTCATAGCATGGAATAAAAAAATGGCATAATCAGTTCTTCCCAAAAATCGCTCCGTTGCCTTCGTATGAAATTCATTATTTGCATTCAGTCCCGGAGTATCAATGATTGTAAAAGCCTTAAGAATCTCAAAAGGCATTTGCAACTCAACATGGGAAAGCTGGTGACGGATTACCTTGAACTTCCCATCACGTTCTGCCGTTAGTTGCTCAAACCAAGCATCATCGTACACTTCCGAATTGCCATTAAGATAATGAGCGATGACCTTCCTCTTCTCTCCATAAACCAACTTTGTTACCATTGCCGTTTCCGGAGTAACATCAGAAGACAAAACCTTTTCCCCAAGCAAAGCATTAATAAATGTTGACTTTCCTGCGTTGAACTCGCCTGTAATCATTATCGTGAGTTCATTCTCTATATCCTCTCGTAGACCGATGATTTGTTCTTTAATGGAAACGTATTTCTGTTCATTTGAACAAAGCTGAATCCAATAATCGAGCCCGATACTCATTTGCTGCTTCCAATCCAATCCTAAGTCCCCCCCCTTGTTGCAGTAAGCCTCATAAATTATGTATTTCCTGCAAAATTTCAAATATCTGTTTATCTTAGTATAAAGGAAGACTCAATGCCTAGTGAAGAAATCTTTTTAATTTCATACTAGGAAAAACTCAGTTACTTATAGTGTATAAGTCATCAAATTTTAGAACAATCCCTTCTTTAAACTTATAAGAAACTGAGTAAAGATTAGTCAAAATTCCGGTCAATAATTTTTATTTTTCTACATTAATGGATTTACAAGAAGAAATATAGACTACCTTCTAAACCCTTGATACAACTAACTTTCTGCTCGATATTACCGAAACGTAAAATATACGCTTCTTATCTTGACAGGGTGGAGGCCATCATTTAAATTTTACAGCCACCTTATTTACAAATAAAAAGAAGAGCATATCCCTCATATGCTCTTCTTCCCATCGCTAACAATACACTTTATCCAACTAATAATGTTTCTCCACTTCACCTAAAATCCTTTGTTCCATGCAAAAATAAACTTGGCCTTTATCCATGACTTAATCACCTTTGTATCTAAGTGCTATTCTTTAACATTTAGCACTTCTAAAACTTCTCTAAACAACACCGATCCCCTACCAACAACCAACTCCAAAGAAACTTTCTTAACTCGTCCATCTCTCCCAACCATAACAACCCCATTCTCATAATCAACCCAAATCTGAACATCCTGCACATAATAACTCTTAACAGAAGATGCCTCATCTAAATTGCGATGATCCAGTTCAACTTTAACCTGTTTCGTAAAACGACGCAGTGTTTTCCAAAGCGCTCGTTCTTCTTTTGATTTCATAAATAGTTCTGGGAGTTCTTGTACTTCTTTTAATAACGACATAGTTGTTATTGTGTATGTTTGAATACCATATCCGACTGGGCGGATGAGGTTGTCTAGTTTTTTCCATGGCTCTAGTTCGAAATGTACATACTCATCGTTTTGTTGCATTTGAATGTGTTTAATTTTGGCTACGTATTGGATTCCGCCTTTTTCTCCGTGCCATTTTTTCGGTGCATATAATGCTATGTACTTTGCTTCTTGCCATCCTGGTTTTAGCTGTGTGACTGGTAACTGGTATAAGCCTTCTTTTCTATATGCTTCATAGTCGGCTTCAGTTTTCACGCTTCCTACTAACACTTTTTCTTCTAGTGAAGAGTGCCATTCTTCTTTTGTTCCTCTTGGAAGGATGCCTTCTCTTATAATTTCTTCTGGGCTTTTTTCAATGAGATGATCTAGAAACTGTTCGACTAGTCTTGTTGCGTTTGGTAAGAATGGGAAACCGCCGATATTTACTTTTTCGATACTTTTATAAAATGGATGGTTCTCGTACGCTTCCTCTTGGTTCCATGGGAATAATACATACGCTCCGTAAGCAGTTCGTTCAAATGGTCCTTCTTGTTCTACTACTAATGCGTCTCTGTAACGGTGCATTGTATTAATGTCTTCTTCTATTGGACCAGGGGTGCCATACTTCCTTTTATAATGAGAGCTTTCAGCAAAATCAATTCGGTATTTTGCATCAAAAATGTATTGATATTGATAGTTCTTTCCCTTTTTCTCAATAGCGAGCATCGTATCTGGTTTTTGTGTAACTGTTGGCAGTCTACCATTTCTTTTCTGGAAGTACAGTTCTATCACTTCATCAGTGACTGGATGCTTGAACGTTCTTTTTGCGGTTTTACTTTCATCAAGCGTCACGTATAAACCGTCTTGTTTAACTTGAATAACATCTTGATGGAGCGGTATATAATTTTTTGATAAAATTTGTCCGAGCTTTAAATACGTCCAATACTCGTATAACCTTGCGACATCTTTTACCGACATTTTGAAAATTTGTCCTCTTAATGTTAAACCTCGGGATAGCATTAAAAAGATTTGATACGCATCTCTATAGCCTGCTGCCATTTGAATAACGAGTGAAAAAACTGATCGATCTAATTTTCCGATTCCTCTCCAAAATGGATCGTTCAATTCATTTTTCATTCGATACTTCATATTTTTTACACGTTCCAGCAAATCTTCATCAGTTTCACCACGTGTATATCTAGACTTTTTCTCTAGCGCCTTAAGTAAATCATCGATTTTATATATAACTCTTTGAATCATCCATTTAACAAATCGATTTTCTAACGTATCATAAGACACTTCCTTATAAGCTGTAATACCTTTAGTCGGTATACTGTTTTCTCCTTGCAGCAAGTGTGGTCGCTTTCTCAAATAGTTCATTCCGACAGAATCCAATTTGCGAATTTTTTCTCCTCGTACTAGTTGATGTCTAGTCATAAGCATATGATGTGGTTGTCTTTTAATGTGAGAGATCGACTTCATAAATCGCTCAAAGGAATCATTTAAAATACGATAAAACTCACTCTTTGATGGATTTGTAGCGTAAATTGCAGATGCTCCTAAGTAAGTTCTCTTTAGTAAATGAAACGCTAAATTATAAATTTCATCATTTACTTCATCCAATAAAGCTCTATAATCATCCTTATAATCCAATTTTGCCGGGAAAACTTCAAATGTAACAGTTAATAAAGTATCTTTATCATCTTTAATTTCAAACCTTGTATTTCCTACTTCATTTGGAAACGAAAGATTCCCCATTAACACATGAAGTGATCCCATTTGAATAGAACTAACTTGTTTTCGAAATCCTGGATGTTCATGATAAAAAGAGAGCTGTTTGTTATTTTTCGGAACTACAACAAGCTGATAACTTCTATTTTCAAAAAAGATTGGTGGATGTTCGTTCCATTCATCCAGCCCCTGCAATCTTGCATCAAATACAGAAACGGATTCCGTCTTCCCATCTACATGAAAATACATCATTTCATCTGCGTTCATAGCGTGATATTCTTTTAAACTCTCATATTTTTCATGATAAGGATTTCCTTTAATTGTCAATGACAGCTCCTCTGTTTCAATCTTAACTAGCTCTATCTCATTATTAGATCCAGAAAGAGGTGAAACCATCATACTCAAACCTCCTTAACATATGAGACAACTTGTTAGCCGAACGAGGATACTTAGCATAGGAAGCATCATTATTACCACTATCGTATTCTTCATTTGCACATAATACATACAACTGCTTTAATACCTCTTCTGTTCGTCCATCGCTCCCTGCAAGACGCGGTAAGATCTTTTGATATATTTGATAATCAAGTGCTTCCTCGAACGATAATAACTTCCCTTGTTCGTTATATGCCATATAGAAGCAAATTTCATCTCGTATACGATACCCAACTTGAGCTCCAACTGATTCAAGTGTTTTATTTATTTCTATTAAAACGCTCGATATACTTCTCACAAGGTCTTCGTTTTCTTTAAAGCATTCTTTTAAATGAAGATACTTGGTTGCTAAAGAGCTATCAGAAACAATTTCAGCTTCCTTCTCTCCTACATCCATTAAGAAATTAAAATAATCTAAGTTAACAGTATTAAATTCAATAGTATTCGCACGATCTAACACTTTCTTACTTAAAGGATGTGTCGTTTCATCCATATTTACAGTTCCGATAATATATACATTTGATGGAATTGTAATATGCTTATTCGTAATTGATTCTGGAAGTACTGGTGACGTAACAATTTTTCCATCTTTCCACTTACGACTTTCAATTACACTTAAAAAGTCACTAAAGTAGTATTCCACTCGAGCTAAGTTCATCTCGTCCAACACTACAAAATACGGCCTATTTGGATTTGCATCTGCGTTTTCAAGAACTTTAATTAACGGTCTTTCTTGAAACTCCCCTTGAAGGTTCACATACCCAAGTAAATCAGAGCTATCACTCCAATCAGGTCGAACCGGAATAAGTGTAAATTGTCCATTCTCTTCCGTTGCTCCTAAACTCTCCGCAAACCACTGAACAATTTTCGTTTTCCCTGTACCTGAAATACCTGATAAAATCACAAATGGCTTCGTCTTTAACGAAAGGAAGAAATTAACAAGATCCTTTTTCTCATAAAAGAAACCTTTACTTTGAATATAAGAAGACACATGATCGATAATTGATTGTTGATCTAAATACACTTCTTTCCTTTCATAAATCATTTCATATTTCGTTCCTTCCTCTTTATAAGCTATGAATCCCTCATAATAGCGAAGCATTTCTTCTAGGTCCTCTACTAACTCTTTTTCACTTGGCATTTTATTAACATCATACGCAATATAAGCCGCTGTTGAATTCGCATATCCTTTTGCTTTTGGGCTTGTCCCTAGGAAAATCTCATCATCTTTTTTCACCTTTTGGGACATATGTATTTGCTCGCGGATCTCTTCTTTAGTTTTTTGCATCTCTTCTTTAGACGTTTCTGTTACACCTTGTCCAATAGTCAAATACAATCGTTGCATATCTTCACTAAATAAATAGACGATATAATATCCTCGCTGTGTCGATGTTGTAATATCTTTATGCATTAGCGCAATCCACGGAACTGTTGCCCAATTCCCTTTTCCGACTGACCCTATCACACTGTACTGCTTCTCATTTATAAATGGTAAACGAATGATCTCTGTTGCTATATCATTTCGGACTGTTAATCCTAATTTATGTCCTGCAAATTTTTCTGTTTTTGCATCCAAATATTCTTTCATTATCTTTAAAAAGCCTTCACGTAAACTACTACTCATATTACCGCCCTTTTCTTCACGCTTTTTTATGTATTGTTCGGATGGAATCCATTCATTATTAATCAGCCCTACTTGTTCCAGCCAATCCAGTAAGTTACCCGTACGCCTCTTCGCCACTGATTCAACCATCAAATTATCCCCTAATGAATTTCGGACAATCGTCATCCCTAAATCGACTAGAGCCTTTTTCTTTTCATCCTTTGAATACTTCTCTAACAATCCAAGAACAAATAAAGCATGACAGAAATATTCTTGTCTTAAAACTAGCTGTGCAACGTAAGCATTCTTATCCTTTGATTGAACATATTCGCTTAATAGAAGCTTATTCATTTCATGAGATTCATTCAAAAATCCCAACAACCTTAAATCCTGGCGCGCGCGAGACTTCCTACTATATAAATTCCCATCCGTTTGTTCACTTAACATATTTGGATTATATGTACCATTCATTATCTCTTCTAAAAAGAGCATGACTTTATCATATTTTTCACTTGGTAGGTTATCTGTTTGGAATTCTTTAAATGTAATAGCCTTTTCTCCATTAATCTTTGTTACCTTTACAAAAGGTAATTCTGCAAATAGCGATATAAAAAAAGCATTCCGTTCCTCTTGTCGTACAAAATCGTTAACATTAACTAATTGAACATTTATTAAATCTCGCCAAAATTGTTGGATCTCCCCATCATTCACACTAAATTCTAAATCCAATTCTTCTTCTATTCCAAATTCCCTTTCTACATATACTTCATTATTTTTTATCGTCGTAATCCAATTACATTTACTATCAATGATATGAGTAATTCGCTGTTTTACTTTAATAAATTCGATCATTATTTTATCTAGCATCTTTATCCCCCGTAGCTACAATTAATTACAATTACTGTTATTTTATCAAACTATCTACAAGTAAAAAACATATGAATAAAACGATATCATTTATTCAATGAATCTATCCCAAAATAACAAGCCTTCTTTATCACTTATACCAATAGTAGCAATATTAACACATAAAAGTTAAATATTCTTCGAGTGGAAATATCCTCTATAACATCTACTTCTAAAACACAAAAAGGAGAGGAATCCTCTCCTTTTTACTATACATTTTCAATACCTACTTCATTTCTCCACTAGGTTCGACCAATTGATAAGAATCTTGAATAAATTTTTCTAATTCTTCATCACTCATCTTATTAGAATTAGTACCTCTTTGAGTATGAGTAATATTATTACGAAAGCTAACAATCATTGCAGGGTTTTCCCTTGTCATATTGACTAAGTATTGTTTTTCTGTAATCGAGGTTTCATTTACTTCTAAATTTTTAATATCTTTTTTGGAAGCAAATTTTTCATACTTCGGACGGTTTTGATGTAAAGTACTGTTTTCTTCAAGATGCTTACGTTGCCTCCATATACTCACTACTTGTGTCCAATATCTATTGGAGCTATATAAATATTTAGAAACAATTATATCTTTCGGTACCAGCACAATTGGATATCCATTGTAACCAGGAAGTTGTTCTGTCTTCAATTCCCATCTATGATTAACATGATTCCAATAATGGAATTCAAAATTAACCGATAAGGGAATATCATGAATTTCACATTGTTCTTGAGTAAATAAAACTAATTCTCCCTTTATCAAGCTCGCTACTAAATCCGATAATAGGTCCTCCCCAAACTCTGGAACGAAAACAAAAAAATCTTCTAATCTCCCAACAATTACATCGTCTAGTAATCCTTGCTTATGAACATATTCAAAAACTTTCGCCAATGATTCTTCTGAATTACCATTACCTCTCGGAAAACCTTCAGTATATCCTAAAAACAGTTCATTCGATTCACCTGAAGATTGAAAATATTCTCTCGCCTCATCTGTTTCCCCTTTGGAATATAAATCAAATATTGTATTAAAAAAATCTTGAATAATTAAATCACACTTTTGAAACCACTCTCTATCCTCAGCAGTTATACGTGTAGGATCAATAAAAAGTTTATTATCTCTATCAATACGTATATTAGCAAAATCAAAGTTAGACTGATGATGAATTTCCAACTCAAATTTCTCCGAAAATTTCATGTGCACTCTCCTCTTTATTAATATTTTTCTAAGTTTATATAACGCCCCTTTAATCAAATAAAAGCTTTAGTTTTTTTCACCTGAATCTGTACTTTCTTCTGTTTTATGATAGTCAATATAATCATCCACAATACTTTTTATTAATCTATCCATTGCAATAAATACTGTCAAAAAAAGAAATACTAAATAATCGTTAAATTGATTAGGAGTATCTATTCCCATCAAAATTTTAAAATCGTTATATCCTTTTCCAAGCGCTATCATCATTAATAAGAAGTAACTAAGTATTCTTCTCATATTTTGCGAGACCAAATCGCGATCGGTAAAGTAAATAAAAGTTATTAAGGAAATTGGCAATATAATGATTACTATATAGTAAATTTGATATGGCATATGTTCAAAATTGACTGCTCCAGCGAACAACACACATATTATTGTGATATGAATCATTAAACTAAGTGTTGTTTTCCCAAATAAGATATCCAATCTGTTTATTAAATAATTCTTTTTATTAATCTTGGATACCATTTTTTGAATAACACTATTAAAAGTGCCTAATTCTTTTTCTACGTCCAACTTAATCCTACTAACTATTACAACAAATATTGGATAAGCACATACTACACTTAAAATTGACCATTTCATTTTTTCTATTTCCGTCCCAATAATAATCTGGAAAATAAAATAGATTAATATCAGTGTTGCTATGATAATCAACACTTCAAATACAATTAAAACACGTTTAATTATTCGCTTTGACATCCTTATTAATCTTCTTGCACTTATTTCCCCAATTTTCTCTAAAAATGGGAGAATCACTTTATTTATAAGAAAGTAAGATATTCCCCCTCCTACTACGATCAAAAATAAATAAAACAAAAACAACTTCATATCCTGCATAATCCTACTCTCCTTTTCTTAATATAATCATTGCCACATCTCTATATTAGCAATCTTTCCGGTAATTATAACGTCACATAATTACAATATTTCTTATTTATGAATTTTTTTGTATACAAAAACTCCAATCACCCATAACTCTTAATGGATAATTGGAGCTCTATAAAATCTATTATTATATATAAACTTCCTTAAACATATTTCATGTTACTTTCCATATAACTTTAGCAACTTTCTTCCTTCCCGAATAATATCTTCCTTTAAACTATCAGGCTTTATTACCTCTACAGCCGCTCCCATACCAAGAATCCATTTCTTTATAGATTCTTTCCCACTCATTGTTGCATGAAAACGAATACTACCATCCGGATTATGTTCTATAATTTGATTGTCTCCCCAAATGGATTCTGGTACGGATACAGAAAATGGTGGATGTATAAGTAACTCTACCTCTAGCGGCTCCTTCATAATACCGAACCTAGGAAACTCTTTTTGAATATCAAATCCCTCAGGGATTTGATATGTATCATAAATAATTCGAATATCTTTTATTCGGGATAATTTGAACATACGTGTATCTTTTCTACGATCACACATGGCAATGCAGTAGAAAAATTCGTTGTAATGTACAAATCCATATGGAGCAATGATACGTTCTGATCTTTCACCAGATCGTTTTTCATACTGAATTTTCACTTTGCATCTTGCTCCAAAGGCCTCTTGTAATTGTATATATTTTCGATTTTCATCCGAAAATTCATAATTTGGTCTGGATCGCTGTACAAAATAAATGTGCCGATCTCGATCTTTCTCCAATTTTCGTAATGCTTTCAGCTTATCTAACGCTACTTGTGCATCACCTGAATAAATAGAATTTCCTTTCGAGAGTAATTGTTCAATCGCAAAAGTTAACGCACGCAATTCTTTATGAGACAAGTTTTTTATTGGGAATAGGGAGGTGTTAGAAATATAGTATCCACCCCCGCGCCCCCTTTCACTTTCAATAAAGATACCTGCTTTTTCAAGTTCATCTCGATAGATGCGAATCATGCGCTCCTTAACTTCAAGCTCCTCTGCAAGTTCGCTAATTTTCATTTTTCCCCGTCCATGAAGAAGCTCGATCATACGAAGAGTATTACTTAACTTACTCATGATTCTTCTTCCTTTCTAACTTACACTACTAGTTTTGACACTTTCACTCATCTAATGTACGCCTGACATTTCTTTACCCTTTGCGTCTTCTAATTTATTTCTTAGTATTCAATCGTTTGGGTAATTCCACTTGTAAATTCTGCCATACGAATACTTCTTGGTGAACCGTTTAGTAAGAAGATTTGAATTGTTTGGGCTCTCATTTTATTTATCGTCCATTCCACTTACATTCTTTTACAACTTGATTATTTTGTATTACATATAAGAAGATATCGAACTGCAATTCTTCTAAATCTTGTTGATGGTTGATTGATAAAATAAAGTTTTCATCCGCTGTTAAAATGATACACCGTATATTTCCATTTTCATCTTCACTCATAAAATCTACTACTGATAGGCTGGAATATGTCTTAACATTCTTACGTTGATTATTACCCTCATACTCATTAATCAATTCTGTATAATCACTTGATATAAGACGAGAAATATTCTTTTTATCCGGTACTAAGGTTACTTGCATCACTTTATACGGAGGCATAACGTTTACGTTTCTCTCTCTTTCTACTTCTTCAAGACGACTTTTACGACGGTCTTCAATGTCGAGTAGCTGTGCTTTCATCTGATTAATCAATGCTGAATTACGATTATCTACATTTTCATTGCGATATTTCTCCAACTTATCCATCGTATTTTGATATTGCGAATCAAACGCACGACGTAAAAATTGTATTTTTTTATTCAGCTGGGTTTCATTCCTTATGACGAACTCTTCTCGCTTTTGCATCACATGATCCATTGCCTGCATAAGTAAATGAGTTCCTTCTTCTTCCTTTTGAATCGCTGTATCAAATGAAGAACCATATAACCAATATGAATCTAATTCTATTACCTCTCCATTTTCTCGCTTTGCAAAATATACTATATCTTTATGCAATTCTCTTCCGGTTCCATCTGTTATCCTAATTTCATATCCTTCAACTTCAAGTCTCTCTTGAATTGAAATTGGGATTTCATAAGTAACAATTGTTACTCCCTCCATCTCATCTTTCATAAGCTTGATTGCTAAAGAAAACAACGGATTATCGTTTTGAATTAAAGAAACCGTTTCATCTATATACTCTTCCTTGCTTGTAAAACGATAAGACTCCTCTTTCCCTTTCAACGGGATACGATGCTTTCTCGCAAATTCGCGAATTGATTTCGGAATTCTATCAATCCGATACATTTGATCATTTTGCGATGGATATACTCTAACCCTATAATCACTTAATGTATTAGCAGTAAAATCTGCGTATACTCTCATCGGAACCTTTTGGATGGCTATTTCCTGTTGTTCACGTTGCATACCAGGTAGATCAATACTATCCATTGCAAGCCGCTCTTCTTGAGCAACTTTTAATAACTCCTCATATTCCTCCGATAAAACTTGATTCACATCTCGTTTTATATCTTCTAACTGTTCCCGGTTCAAAACTGCATGTTGCATAAGTGTAGGCAAATCTATCATCCGATCTTCGAGACGATCTCCTATAAAATCATATACAAGATCTTGTCCTAAATCGTTTTTCATTTTATCCATTTTTACTAAAAGAGTATGTAGCACATCCCCTTCACGTGTATTGCCTGCTACTAAATTAAAAACAAACACTTCATTCTTTTGACCGATACGATGTATACGTCCCATGCGTTGTTCTAACTTGTTTGGATTCCACGGAATATCATAGTTCACCATTTGATTACAGAACTGCAAGTTAATTGACTCTCCACCCGCATCTGTTGCAAGCATGATCGGATAATCACTTCGGAAAAATTCCACCTGTCTTCTTCTTTCATCCATAGAATATTTCCCAATAATTTTAGCAATACGTAATCCATGTGCACTAAGACGCTTTTCTAAATAATGCAGCGTATCTGTTGATTCCGTAAAAATAAGAATTTTTTCTCCTTTTTGCAAAAGGCCATCCGTTCCAAACAACGTATTTTCAAGCTCTATGTATTTACGTTCAACACAATTTTGGCGAATATCACTCGAGTAATGAATAAGGCGTTCTAATTCTGTAATCTCTACTTCCAGCTCTCCCGGATCAATCGTATCTATACTTTCTTCACTGTTTTGCTCTAATAGTTCTTGCTCTTCAAATGTTGCTTCTTCATAATCCTCTACAGATATATCCTCAAGATCAACATGTTTTTTCTCCATCTCTTCTAACAATGTTACCAATCGTTGATGGCGACGTACTAATGATAAATGCACGGCTTCTATAGAAGAACTTAACCTTCTTTGTAATAGCATCATTGCAAAAGCGGTACTGTTATTCCCTCGATTCATAGCACGATTAAAATGCATCTTTACATACTCTGTCACAGCCTCATATAGTTCTAGTTCTCTATCTGATAAATCATATTTAATTGTTTTTGTTGTACGTTTTGGAAATAGAGCGGTGCCGTCAAATTGCTTCAAACTTTCTTTTAAGCGCCGAATAATAAATGGGTTCGTTTTATCACGTAGCGTCTCTTTAATCCCAATAGAAGAAAATATATCCGGATCAATCAGCTTCATTAAATGGCGAAAGTTTTCTACATCTCCTTTATGAGGAGTAGCAGTCAACAGCAGAGCATGCTCACTATTCCTAAGAATCCCTTCTCCCAATTGATATATCTTTGTACGCTTCGTCTTTTTATTTTTATTACCTATTGTATAAGCCGCCATCTTATGAGCTTCATCTACAATAACTAAATCAAAATCAGCTTCCATCACAAGGCTTTTAATATCATCTCGTGATGCCCAGTAAAGAGAAGTTAATATACAGGTCTGTTCAACCAATGGGTTTTTACCGCTGTATTCCTTTAAAGTATGACGCGTCACAATCGTAAATTCTTCTCCAAACTTTTCATACAGCTCTTGCTGCCACTGCTTCAATACTAATGGAGGAACAAGAATTAAAATCCGATCCGCACTTCTTCTTGCCTTTAATTCACGAATAAGCATCCCTGCCATAATTGTTTTCCCCGCTCCCGGGTCATCTGCAAGTAGAAAACGTACAGTTGGCACCTGAAGCATCCTCCCATAAACTGCTTCAATTTGATGTGGAAGTGGCAGAATATTTTTATTTCCTAATGCACGTGACTTAGAAAATTTCCGATCAATCAAAAGTTCTCGATATAACATATAACGCTGTAATTGTTTTGGCGATAACAAAGTTTCCCCGGCTAAATCATTCAATTTTTCAATTGATTGCAACTGTTCTGGGAGCATAATTACTTGATAGTACTGGTTACTATCTTTTCCATATGCCTCAACACGATAAAAACTTCCTTGTATATCTTCACATTTCTTTATTTCTACTATTTCAGGCCATAACGATCCTTTAACAATATCGCCTACCTCTAACATAAGACTCCTCCTACCAATAACATTTCTATATTTCATTATAGCAAAAAGAAAAGGCCTCCCAATATTAGAAATAATCGGAAGGCCTTTAACCTATTAAATACTATATAACTTTAGTTCAAACTCTTCTTCTTTGTACACTTCTGTCGTACGTCCCGAAACATCCTCTAAACGTAGTACACAAACATCACCTGTTTTATAACGATCTTCTAGCAGATGAAATACAGCATCTGTTTGACGCTCTACTACGGCTCCTTTAGAATCAAACAAAATTGTTAATTCATTTGAAATCCGTTCATTATTACGATAAAATGCTGCACGCAATGTTCGTGGATATAACTCATTTGATACTTTTTCTTCTTGGAAAAATGGTACGATAAATTGATAACTTGTAATTACTTTTTGAATAGAAGTAACTCGAACATCTACAAGTTCTTTCTCTATCTTACGTGCTTTCCCTTTTAATTGGCGATATTCAATTAAAGGCACAATACTTTCTTGCGGCATTGCTCCTCCGTGAACAAAGCGTAGTCCACCACCAGCAGTAAAGCGATTTAATCCTTTCGTAATAACCGCTTCTTGTTCTAGCCCTAAATATTTTAAAGAAATCTTTACTGTTCCTTCAGGCACTATTAAATCTTTCCCGATAGCAAATCGACGATTACTATCGAAAACATCACCTTTTATACTTTCTGTTTTCTGATGTTTTTCTACTTGTGAAGATTGATATAAGAACCCATGATCACTTGTAATAAAAATACGTCCAGCGTCATACGTACCAGTCAACTTTCGAACAGCAACCTTTACACGTTCTATCGTATTTTCAACAGCCTCATACGTATAACCTTCTGTTTTACCCGAATCACCAATCGCATCGATATTATCATGATATAAATAGACAACACGTTTTCCTTTTATAAATCCTAAACCGTCTTCCTTACTTAAACCAATGAACTCTTCCATTTTTAATGCAACAGAATCTGGTTCACGCGATTGTAAAATCTTATTTCGATTTTGCAACCCTTTTGTAGAAATTTCATCTACATATACAGTACCATCACTTGCAATATCAGATATCTTTCCAGGTAACAACGCAGCCATCCCGAGTTGTGTATACGTCGGCAGTGATGCTTGCATAGGAAGTAACCTTACTTCTGTATTCAATCGCTGACTAAAATTATTTGTTAACTCTTCTCCAATCTCGTAGCGAAGTGCATCAGAAATAATTACAAAAATACGCTCTCTAGAACCTTCCACAAGTGGACGGATCATATAGCGATAAAAGTTTTTCTGCTGCATTACATCAGTAATTGGCCAGTTCGCTTTTAATTTAGCCTCTACTATCTCATCTGTATAACGACCTAACTCTACTAAATATCGATTCTCATACCAAAACGTTAATCGCTCCAATAGCTCACTATATTTATCTAAATTAGGCTCATTTACATAATGTACTTGAAAATGACGATACGCTTGATCGATATTATAATATTTATCTGTATAAACCGTAACCCATTCTACTTCATTCTTCGGAATGTCATTACGCTCAAATACATCTTTCCACTCATACAAACGGAGTGCCTTTTCTAATAGTTCATACTCCTTATGAAAACGAGTCTTATACCAATAACTCTTACTTCGCTCAGTTAAAATACTCTTCCACTCTGTTATCACTATTGTTTCATTTAGAAGGAGCTCATGTAACACATCAAGAATTTTACGCTCTACTACTGCAAACGTGTCACATCGAAGAAAAGCTTGATACGTGTACTGATCCACTGATTGTGTTACATTCCACTTTTGTTCTAATATATCTAAAATTCCTTCTAGTACATTTCTTTCTTCAGACTTTAACCAATCCTCAACAAACACTTTACATATATTCGGAACTGTTGACTCATACTTAAATGCTAATAACTTCTCATCTAAGTATGCAGCATAATGCTGGAACACAATCGTCTCTATAATTTGAGCTAGACGATTATTGTCTTCTTTAGACATCCCGAAATACTCTTCTATGAACGTATAAAATACTTCTGTATCCAAATACTTAGCAACTTGCTCAAGCATTTCATTTGTATCAGATAAGCTTCCACCAGCTACAACACTTTTTAAAATATCTTGTGGCGTAATACTTTTAGCATTACATAAAACAGCCAGCATCGTTTGCTTTACTTGCTCAACTGTCGACTTATTAGGAAGTAATTTTTGAAACTTCGCTACACGCTGCTTATTATCAAAGAACTTCGTATGTTCTTCTAAAAATGGTCGGATCGCAAGATGATCCAAACGCAATTCCTTCATACGAATCGCAACCTCATCAGCTTGAAACTCACCGTAACTTCCACTATATAATAAAATATCTAATAAAAAATTTTCCCGATCCTCTGGTTTTGGAAATGGAGCATAAATTAAATATGAATTATCCGTATCCTCTCTTTCCAATAAAACCTTTGTACGGAAAGCATTATGTTCGTCTAAATAATACAATTGAATATTTTCACGTTTGAGTGCTGCTTCTATTTCAGTCACATCACGCCCTTCACTTTGTGCATCATACCAAAACACCAGTGAACGGTTCGTACTATTATTTTCTTCCTGTTGTTGATGAAACAGTCGAAGTAACTCTTCTATGATATTCATCAGTCACCAACTTTCACTAAACTTATTGTCCAACTCTTAGAATAAAAAAGAATAGGACGATTGTAAACAACTCAAATAAAAAAATGGATAGAGAGCATGCTCTATCCATTTTTTATTATTTAATCTTCGCAAGCACGCTTTCAATCTTATTGTAGTTTACAACTACTCCATCATCTAAATCAAGTGCAATACGTCGATTTGCAAGTTCAGCCATCTTCTTATCAAAGTCGATTAACTCATCTTGCTGCGCTTTAATTGTCGTTAACTGCTTATTATATCGCTTCTTCATCACAGCTGTTAAATCCGGATTTACAAGATCTTGTTCTAAACGTTTTTGTTCCTGGTTCAGTTTCTCTTGTAGATTCTGCACATAAGAGAAACGCATTGTCGCTAATGTTTCTGGTGTATAACGATGTAAGTAGAACAATGCACGGAAGCCTTTCTTCTTACCTGAATCCGCCATCCAGTAAATTGGACGTTTTTGATAAATCTTGCAGTGATCATTATAAAACTCATCAAAGAAATAACGACGAAGACGCTCAACAGGCGTTTCATTATTTTTCATTGTAAGTGACTCAGCTAACCAACGAAGGTTCTCTGCAAGAGTATCTTGTCCAAACATAATAACCAATAATTCTTGTAAACGAGTCACAACATCATCTTCAAAATACTCTGTATCTGTTAATGGAATGATACCATCTGAATCAGGTTGGAATTTTTTATACTTACTAGCATCCCATTCCCCACCTGCATATGCTAGGCCTTCTACATCTAGTGAATAACGCCCCATCATGAGACCGATGCAATATGATAGAAATGACTTTGTATCACGTACACGGTCAGCACGGCGGATTGTTACTTCTTCATCTGGTACTTCTGGTGTTAATTCATCTTGCAAATCGTATAGTTCAATGAAAATTTTATTTAGTTCTTCTTCTTTTTGTTGAAGTTGGTAGAATTGGTCTTCAGTTTGTTTCTCCCAGCTTGTATAGCATTGCTCTAAATTATTAGATCGCCCTTCATAGGTTAATAATGGATTTTTTGTAAAATTCCACGATACTTCAAAGGAATCCCAATCAGCACCGGAGATAGAAATACATTCATCAACCATTTTCTCTATCAAAAAACGATGTTTATCCCAATTAGGAATAGGAATATTAGCTATATTTCCAGTTTGGAAATTCAAGGTCGGATTCATTATTAATAGATAATAATAAGCAATCTTTGTTGTTAGAAGTCCTAATAACAATTTAACTTCATCATTTTTGGGAAACAGGCTAGATCCTCCAACATCAAAAATAAACCCTTTTGGAGAATAGCGTACCCCAAAAGCAGATGAGCTAATAAAGGACCATGTAATCCCTTCCTGAAAATAGTACGACGGATTATCATGTCTGTGTCCAGGAAATGTTTTCATCAGTTCTCTTCCATATGCATCATACCGAATGACATATTCTTGATTCCCATACCATTTTCTAAATTTCCCTCCCTTATTGTAAGGAGCATATTTCTTCATTTGTTTTTTAAAATCCTCAACATTTTCTGC
The DNA here is from genome assembly GCF_018332475.1 of Bacillus sanguinis. Taxonomy (GTDB): domain Bacteria; phylum Bacillota; class Bacilli; order Bacillales; family Bacillaceae_G; genus Bacillus_A; species Bacillus_A sanguinis. The sequence goes on from NZ_BOQB01000097.1 coordinate 36,552, forward strand.
TGCAATCTGAATATCGTTCATTTCCACCTCGAACCATAGACGAAGTACCTCACTATTTTTCCCCGTAGACATACCATGTTTTGGTCTTGCTATCTCACCCAATTTTGAATTGTTTTCAAATACACTTCGTACATTCTTTGTTATCCAATAAGCAATAGGCGAACCAGATAGTTTTTCATATTCTTTACTATTAGCAGTAAAACGATAGTCAACTATAGTATTAATAGACTCTCTTACTTTAATCGGTTGCATATTTGCACCTTTAAACTCTTCTAATCGAATGTACTCACCTAGTGGAGATTCATTTTGGTTTTGAATTACAAATGTACAAATAGGAACTGTCGCCTCAGTAAACGCTGAATATTCCAATTGAATTAAACTTGATATACTCTGATTGCTAATGATGTATCTTCTTAAATTTTCATGACTTGAAATGAACATCCATGTAAACGGCGTCATTAATCCTGTAAAACCGTTACTCACAATCATTTGACTACATTGATATATAAAGGCTGAATATAAATCTGATTTGTATTCCTTATAATTATCATTCATAAACTTCTTTAAAAAAGGATTATATTTATTATGGTACGGTGGATTTGTAACTACCACTTCGTACTGCAAAGCTAGTAAATATCCCTGCTGAAGTAAAGGAATTAACTTTTCTCTCAGCTCTATTATATAAGCTTCCTCTAACAAATCTGTTGAATCTAAATTAAAAGAATCGATTAACTTAATAGTTTCTCCATATAGAGAGGCCGACCCTTCAGGAGTTATAAGTGAGCCAAATTGTTTTGCATTTTCAAATTGTTCTTGTAAAGAAGTAATCCAACTTACATCTCCTACTTTTTCAGCTAGAAAAGAGAATGCTTCCTCAGATATTGATTCGCTATCAATAAATTCATGAATATTCACCTTTATATCATTGGCCCTTTTTAAGAAACGGCGATATTTTTCTTGCCCTTTCATCATCAGTGCAAAGCTAGCCATTTGTACCGCACGCTTATCAATATCAAGACCATACAAATTCTTTTCAATGATTAATCTTGAAATATCACGTTCTGAGTACCCTGCTTCTAGATACATATCATATAGTAAATCAAAAGCATATACTAAAATATGACCAGATCCACATGCGGGATCAATTATCTTTATTTCTTCCAAAGTTTCAACATCCGGAATAGGTAATTTCTCAGAAGATTTTAGATAGTACTCCCACTCTTTTGCAAGGTCGTTCCCTGGCTTCCACTCATCGTACAGTTTGCCTAAAGAGTTCTGTACCATATATTGCACAATCCATTTTGGTGTGAATAATTGAGTAACGACAGGCAGATCTTCTTTTTTCACGGCATTATTTTTAAGTCCACCAACCCGCTCTTTTTTCTCTGACATATAAAATTGATAAAGCCATCCGATAACCTCAACTTCTTGGAAATCGCCTTCTTCTAAATTACTAACCAACCTATTAATCAATGAGTCTGCATGAAGTAAAGATTCCGGTAACAACAGTTCTGTATAATCCGCAACTTTTTCAAATAAGAAATCCATCATTTCATTTAATTCATTACACTGTGCCACTAACAACTTACGAAATGCCTCTTCACGATTCCCTTGCGCTAACAAAGAAGCTACTTCATCTTTATTCACTGGCAAATCCGTATATTGATACTCCGTTAAAATATCTGGATCAACTTTCCCTTTCAGTTCACTAGAAAGCACACGTACTTTTGATGGAAGATAGTTATGTACTTCCATATAACGAATTGCAATCAAACGGTTAAACCACGTATATGCTACTTCCTCAATTACATTATCGTAGCCTTTTGTTTCAACTTCCTTTAACAATTTTTGAATGCTGTTTTTATAAGCAGCTGGATATTTATTTCCTTTTATTTCTATATAATCCGCACCTGTTACAAGCACCGGAGAGCCCTCGGGAGTGATCCCAAAGGCTTGTGCTCGTAATGCGATTTGTTCACGAAGTTCGTTGCGGGCATAGACTGCAAATTCTTTTAATACTCTTTTATTCATCGTATTTGTTCTCCTTTATTTTTTAATCCGTACTGTTTTTCCCTGATTTAATTCTTCATTCACTGTATCTTCAAGTTTTTTCAACCATTGTTTTAAACCTTGAATATTTTCTATTTCTAATTGATCACCTGGTAGTGCAGCTACCACTAATTGCGAGACGCTCATTTCCACAATTTTAATTTGATCAGTACCCTCTGGATCATCTTGGTCATCTACGTAACTTTTATATAGTTCCTTGACCCTCTCTTCCAAACGATGATAGTCATTATTTGCCATTTGCGTATACGTGTACACACGTGAAATACTTTCAAGGTCTTGCATTTGCTTAACACGTTTCTGTAATTCAGCTATTTTCTCTTGAACTACTTCTTTAATAGCATCAATATTTTTATATCTTGTTTGTAGGTTTTCCATATCACGACGAATCGCTTCCATTTGCTTCAATTGTGTACCAATTTCACGTTGTACAAATTTAGAAAGGCCTTGTTTCAATTGCTCATTCAAAATTGGCAAGTTCGGAATCTGGTGGTATGGATTATCACTTGTCAAAATAGATACAATACTATTTTTTACTTTTTGCACTTCTACATCATGCTGCGCTACATCTAAATCATCTCGGCGTTCTTTTAATACGCGTACACTTTCATCAAAATGACGAATTGCATTACCGTTATAGAATGAGTTTAAATGCTGTACATCTTCTAACCATTCTTCTAAATCCTCATCAAGTTCAACAAACTCTTCTACAAAGTTTTCTTGTTTTGTAATAGCCAATAAATCTACAATGCTATTTTTAATTTTAGAAAGTACAATTCCACCTGGATATGGATATTGTTGGTCTTCACGTTGCTTCGTACGCTGCATATCCTCAATTAGCTCTATGAAATGTTTTTGAATTTGATTGCGAATACTTTTCGCAACTTCATCATAAGTTTCACCAATATCATAGAAGTTGAACAGTTCACGCATTGTTTCTATAACTTCTTTACGTACACGTGATGGTATACCGATTTGCGCCTCAATAACAACTTTTTCTCTTTCCGAAGCCTTTGTAATTCGAGCTATAAACTGTGAGTTTGTTGTATCAAAGCTTTCATTTAAATACATCAGCTTAAATTTTTTATTATAGAGCGCCGCTGCAACCATACCAGCGATATCATTTTCGCTCCATCCATATGGTACATCTTTAAATTTCTCTACTAACAATTTCATAGTAACAATTTGTCTACCACGACTTTCCTCTAAGAAACGAACGACCGTATCATAAGCTAAGTGGTTTTCAAATGTTCCATCCAACCTCGCCGGTAGTCCTTTTGTTGCCCATTCATAGATAGTGTCATTAGCATTTTTCACAGGTACCGGTTCATCAATATAACCTAAATAGCTATACGTATTTCGAACTAAAATCTCAAATGCACTTTGTAATTGATTTTCTAATGTACTCTTAAATTCGTAGTCTTGCCCTTGAATAAAGTATTTTGCATTTGTTGCTGCTTCGGCTAATGCTTCTCTTGCTTTCTTTTCAAATTCGCTAATTTGTTGACGTTTTTCGTCTAATACTCTCTTTTGCTTCTCTGTTAAGCTCGTTGAAATCTTTTTATTAGCAAAGGCTTGAATCTTTTGTGCATATTCCATTGGCTCAAAGAACTTTTCTGCGTAGTGATCCGGAATATACATAATCATCGTTCCAGAATTTGCATCTGCACGAGCTTGTTCTTCTGAAACATCGCCTGTATAAACTTGAAGTGTTAATGCATTTGTCTTTCCACCACGGTTGTATGTGTCAAATGCCTTATTAAATTCAAAGTCATGTGTTTTTTGGTAACGATATGATTTCATCTGTACGATTTCTTCATAGAAAATTCTACCAAGCGCATCTACTACATTTGCTTCGTTTACATGCTCACTTTGAATTTCACGGTTAATCTCTTGCTCATCATCGCTTAAGAAAACAAATGTACGATCTGCATTTTCTGCGATCAGCATTTTTTGACGAAGACGGTATAGCGATTGTTTTACGTCTTTTTCTAATTCATTTTTAATACAATCTACACTATCTACAAGCAAAGTTGTAATATTTTCAACAGTTGCTTTTACTTCATCAATACCTTTAATCATGAATAATACTTTAAGTACTTCTATATCAAATTCAGTAATGCTATCACGCTTACCAGCTTCAATAACCGTAGCTGAAACAGACGTGCTTAAGAAACGTTTTACTGTTTCGTAAAACTGTGAGAATCGTGCTAGTTGGTTTGTATCTTCATCTTTCAACTGAATCGCAACTTCTTGGAAAGCATTCAATAACGAGCGTTCCCCTTGTGATAAATGTGCACCAGCTTCTCCTTGTCGGCGAACTTTATTGAATACACGTTGTAATAATTCTACTTGATATGGAACGAATGGATAAATAGATGCATATTCATCCGCTTCTTTAAATCCATTTTGTAGCACTGACTTATCTTTCTCAAACGTCAATGTGTTATTTAAACTTTGGCCAATTTGATCGAAATCAATTTGTAAGCGATCTGCTGTTGCTGCTGTTTTTTCTAAAAGACGACGTTTAATAACCTCATCTGTATTAGAACTTGTAAGATGAATTTTGGTTGCAAAACGGCCTTGGATTTTCGAAAATTGCTCTGTCCCTTTAATTTTTGTTACTGCATCGATTTGTTCTTGTGATGTAACAATAACCCAGACTTTACCGTGACAGTGATTTCCTAAATCTTCTGTTACCGTTTGAAGGTTTAACATTAAATTAGTATCATCACCGATATACTGACCAATTTCATCGACTAAGAATGTAAGACGATATTCCTCACCTTGATTTTTAACATGTTTAGCAACTAACTTAGCGAAGTCTTCCGAACTCATCTCAAAATTTTTGTTAGAAGCGGATAAGACAGATTCAGCTGTATCCGTTGTGTATCCTAATTGTGTTAATGCCTCAACAAATGATTTTTTCTTAAATAGTAAACGTGCACGGCTATCTACCCATTTCGTACCGTCTATCTCTTCAAAACGCTCAACAAACTGATTATAAATTCCCTCTTCTGCAAGTTGTCTTTCTAAATTAGCAATCCATGGTGTAGAAGAGTAGCCTAAATATTCGTTAAACACTTTGAAAAATACATCCACTATGGTTGCTTTTTCTTTTTTTCCACCTGCTGATTTAGAATCTACGTTGAATAAAATCGCTTGGCTCTTATAATTTGCAGATTGTTGAAGGATATTTAATAACTCTTGATCATCAGTCTTATTCACAAAAAAGTCTACAGCTCGTTTGCCATATACTTTTTCGTTGTTTAATAAATAAGATAAAATTTTTAAGAAGTGAGATTTACCTGATCCAAAGAAACCAGAAATCCATACACCCATTTTTGTTGTTTGATTTTCAAAGCTATATGCATAATTTTTGAAGAAGTATGCCATATTCTCACTAATCTCTTTTGTCATTACGTACTCTTCTAATTCATCTTGGATAACATCTTCATCTCGCTGCCCCGCCTGAACAACTCCATTAATTTCACGATCAATATCTTTTTTAAATAATTCCTTAATTGTAAAAGAGTCTTGCAACATACATGTTTCTCCCCTTATCTTCTATATCGAAAATGCACGATAATATCCGTTTGATTCAAAGCGATTAAATAAGCTTAACCCTTGGCCTGTATACTCTCCTGGGTAAAAGATAATAATTGGTGTATTTGTTACTCGTGCATGTAGTTGATTTAAGAGCTCATGTGTACTTACAAGTTGAAATACACTGCCTACACCTGTAACAAAGACCATTTGCGCATCAGTAGCTTCTTCCCCAATACGTTCTACTAATTGTTCTTCTTCTAAAGTTGGAAGAATTGCTTCGAATAATTCTTCTGTTCCTTGCTCTTCTTCAAATTGCTTTAATCCCTCTATACCACCAATGTCTTCAAACAAGTCGATGATCATGTCAAATAAATTTAATACTTTTACATTTACTTGCATTTTATCTGCAAAATATTTCACTGAATTTCTAACCATCAGTTCATATTCAGGATCATAGTCAAACACAAAATAAGGGACTTCATTTCCAAGTCCACGCATCTTTAAAAAATCCTCTTTTTGAATTTCTTCAAAAAAACGATCTAATTTCTGTTGAATCATTTCCACATCTATCACCATCAGTCATTTAATGTAAGAATAAGTAAGTCACTATATTCAGGATTATTTTCTACGTATTCTCGTAACTCTTTACTTAGTGGAATCGATTTGATTTCATACTCATTTCCTTTTTTCACAAGGAGCTCTCCATCCACTAAGATCTTTAATGTAACTTGCTTTAACTTATACTTTGTTTGGTCCGTCCATTTTCGAACTTCTTCATACTGTTGACCTTTTTCTTCAAAAAAGGTCATAACATTACCTTCTGTTACCGTATTCTTAAACCGTTTTAAGTTATAGTGTATTACTTCTAATACAAAATCACGTGGAAACTTAAAATGCTTTAAAAATGCATATAACAAAATGGCATTATTATCAGAACGTGAGCCATTTACTAACATTTCACGCAATGTATCATCCAACTTTTCCGCTCTTCTATACACACGTGGAAAAATATCTTTCATTGCTGCTTCACTTCGGCAATGAAAGATATTTTCCTCAAAAACTTTATCTTTAATAGCTTGCTTTGACATCCCCTTTAATTGTAGGTCTGCCATTATCTTCATTTCATTACGGTATAAATGTTCGGCTGTAAAACCACCAGAATATACTTTCATTTCTATATCACAACCTTTTAATTTCTAGTCCTGTAGCTTCTTCTTTAATTCTGCCCAACGATGCCATACTTTCAACCATGCATAAAAGTCATAGTAGCGTTCACGATCTTCTTCAAATGCTTCCATAACTACCTCTTCTTCCTCATCGTCAAACAATCGTAGTGTATCTTCTTGTTCTACTACTTTCATCTTTTCCACTTGTGGTTCGATGTTTGGATTAGAAATGTCTGTGATTAACCAGTCTTCAAAAGATTTTCTCGGTTTTGGAGGTGCATTTGGATCACGATCCTCCAATAACGGTGATATGTTACCACGATAAAACATATGCAAATCATGGTGGGCACGCGTAATGGACATATATAACATTTTAGCGTGTAAAGTCTCATCTTTAAAGGTTGTTTTACTTACATCATGTATAATTACTGCATCAAATTCTAATCCCTTTACTAAATACGATGGAATAATAACAATTTTTTCATGTAATTCTTGTCTTCCTTCTGAAATTACTTGAATACTATTGACTCCTCGTCTTTCCAATTCATCATAAGTGTCAATAGCTGCCTGTTTTGTATCTGTTAAAATAGCAACTGTTTTATGTCCTTTCCCATCAAACTCTTGAATAGAACGTACAATTTCATCATATAGCTCTCCAGCACTTTCCACATTTTGAATAGCAGGTACAGCCCCTGGACGGTTTACCGGGATTACAAGCGGAAAATCATAGTTACTATTTAGCAACACACGATTTGCCATATCCATTACTTGTCTTGTAGAACGGTAACTCGTTTGCAGGTGAAGACGTTTGTATTCTTTTTCCTTAAATACGTAAGATTCGATTTCTTCCCAACGATCTAAACCATAGAACGAGAAGATCCCTTGTCCAATATCACCTAAAATCGTCATTGATTTCGCATAATCTTTCATAATTGCAAGTTGGAATGGACTATAATCTTGTGCTTCATCAATAAAAATATGCTCATATTCTAATTTTTTTCCATTAATTTTTGCATCTAAATAAATAAGCGGTGCAATATCTTCATATGTAAATTTTTCTTGCTTTACTTGTCTTCCGTTTTTCAGAAGCAAACTAAGTAGCTCTTGTTCTATACCTTTATGGAATGTATCAAATACTTTCTTCTGGAAAATAGATTTATACATAAGTATTGCAGAAATATGTTGCATCTTCTTCACATATAACTCAATTTCACTTTTCATTTTTTCTCGGAATACTTTCTCACGTAATTCCTTCGCTTTTTCCAATGCTTCATAAATTTCTTTACGCTCTTCTCCTTCTGGAAGCGTAATAATCCACTTCTGATATGCATCTTCAAACTCATCTTCAATTTGCTTTATTTTCTTCTTAGTCTCTCCTATGCTCCAACTTGTAATGAAATCTTTTACTTTTTTCATACGAACATTTAACGGCAAATGTTCTTTCGTTTGATAGAAATTATGAATTTCATCTTTTTGAAGCATAACATCTGATCCAATAATAATACTACCATGCGGAATCATTGTACTCCCAATATACTCAACAAAGTCATCTAATAACTTTTTAAAGCGAAGAGATCCTTTATATTTTGAAACCTTTATAAGATCTTCTTTATTAGAAGAAGCATAGACATTTACATAATGGTCATGCAATTCTGGAATGCTGTTTACATCCGTAAAATAAGTCGATGCCCAGTCATAGAATGTACGTTGTTCAATACCGTCTACTTCAATTTCAGGAACAATATCTTTAATGTAGGATAAGAAAATTTCATTCGGTGCCAAAATCAAAACATCTTGTGGCTTCACTTGTTCATGATATTGATATAGAAGATAAGAAATACGATGAAGGGCAATTGTAGATTTCCCACTTCCCGCGGCCCCTTGAACAATAATAGTGTCTTTTAACGGTAAACGAATAATCTCATCTTGCTCCGCCTGAATACTCGAAACAATATCTCGTAATTGATGAGATTCACCTGTATTAGACAAAATTTCATTCAAATAATCATCCATATATTTTACTTGCTGACCGTCTTCCTCTTCCACAATTCCACTTTGACCAATTTCATTTACGCTATTAATCGTTCCATCTTGAATAATAATACCGCGCTTACCAAGAATTTGAACAAATTGACTTTGATCATTTCCAATAGAAAAACGAGATTGCACGCCTTGGTAAGCGTTGTAAAGCTTACCTAAATCCGTACGCCAATCTACAACAACAAGCTCCCCATCATCATCAATACCTTTTTTTCCTATGTAAATAGTCTCTTCACCATAGTCATCTTCAAAATCCAACCTACCAAAATACGGACTTTTTCGAGCCTCATTTAACTTCTTTATTTGCTTATGTTTTATTTCTTGTAAACTAGCTTCAACCTGAGATGTTACTTCCTTCTTCATCTCATCTTCTGTTTGGTCTAACAAACTATCTATTACTTTTACCGTTTTATCTAAATACTTTTGTTCTTCAGTTATAAGAGTAGTATTCATCGCTCATCACCTTACATTTTATTACATACAATTATAATATAAAAATACCAATTGTTATAGGCTGATATAATCAGCGTATAATCCAATTTGTGGATGTTTTTCTGCTACGCTCTTAACGACTATTAGTTAATATCTTATATAAAACACTATAATAAAAACCGGTATTATTCACGTCACTTAATCAACAAATCTACAAATCATAAATTATAACTTAAATATATATGGAACAGTACATCAAGTAATTGAAAAAAACACGGACTTCTCCCAAAAATATTGAGAAAAATCCGTGACATAACACTCTTTTTGTTATCGTTTATAAAAAACGAAAATAAAAGTTACTTACTTTAATCTCTCTAAATGATATTCCGTATTCCCCTTACCACGCTCTTCATTTTCTTTTCGTAAGTTATATTCCAGTTTTCGTAATCGGTATGTCTCTTCATCCTGAAGTTTACTCACCGGCAACTTCTTCTCATTTAATAAAGTTATTAATTTTTCTTCAGATGAAAACAACTCCACATCTACTAAAGATTTCCCTGTATTTTGGTACGCTCGAATTGTAAATGTATATTTTTGAAATGCCCCATTTATACAAGTAGTATCGTAATCTAGTTGATTCGTAGTGGGAGCATCATGTCCTTCTGCCTTTGGATCATATATAAATTCGTGCGCCTTAGTTTGGATATTTGAGAACTTTAACGGCTCATTTCTTTTACCATTACGAGCAATCGCAACAATTAAAAAATATGGTAAGTTTAAATAATCAGCAGAGTAACAATCTGAATTACTTGGATCTGTCCACTCATCAAAATATTCATCATAAGGATGGCTATGATATGTTCCAACGCAATGCGAAGTTGAAAATAACTTTTTAGCAGATTTAACTGCCCTATCCACTTGAGAATCAGGCATTACCATCATATTAGAGCGCTCCATTACACTGCCGACCGGAAAGGCATAATCGCACTCTGTAGTTGTGCTTTTTTCCATATCGAATAATAAACCATGCGCCTCTGAATGAACTTTCTTCTTATTTTGCGGAAAGAATTGTACTGCATCTAATAAAATAGTAGAAAGTACATGTTGAATCAGTTCAAACGGTTTATTTCGCTCCATTAAAATTACCTCCCCTCATCAATCTAGTGTTTTACTTGTATAGATAGCTGTCTTTGTATTTTCCGGTGTTACTAAGACCGGCCACCAAAACTGACATCCACGCCATCCATTTTCTTCTTTCCCTTCTTGTCTAAGAAGAATTAAGGCCGGTATATCAGTCGCAACCTGTTTGGCAATTCTAAGCTCACTCTTTGCTCCTGTTGGCGTATCTGGTGCATCCTCAAAACGCCCATCTTTTCGAACACGGCTAATATTTCTATCCGATCTTACAATACACCACACTTTTCCGCGATGTTTTGATGTAGTATCATTTGCTAAATACTCCATACTAGAAATAAATGATTCAACATCCCATTGTTTCCCTTCGTTTTCATCAAATGTATTATAAATGTTGTCTATTACTTTTACCGCTACATCAAGGTCCATTAAAAATGGTTGTCCATTAAAAGCATGTAATCTCTCTAATGTATCATCAATTTCTTGAACCGTTTTTGTAATATATGTTTTATATCCAGTTTGGAATCCGACAGGCAATAAACGTTTTAGTGGTTTTAATGCTGTTGTTCTGGATAATAAAATTTTATTAGGACTACATGGGATAATTTTATTTTTGGGGTCCTTTTGTATAAACACAACCCCTTTATCATGTCCGCCATTTTCAAAAGCTTGTCTTAATGTTGAGTCAAACTCATGTATTTTTTTCATTACATCATAAATTATCGAAGTTGTATAAAAGCGAGTAACCGCTAAATCTTCTAATGGACGATACCCAAACATTCGTGAATGTTGTAGCACTGTATCCTGTTGAAAAGTCTTCGGGTTTCTTCCATAATAAAATCCTATTAAATTTCCAATTGTAATACCGCGATCCAAAATTTGTCCTCCGATAAAAATATTTAAAGGAGCACGTAGTTTTAACTGACCAGTGTCATCAAGTAATTGGTTCATATCTTTTTCAGAGTTCACCTTAGTTATCATCAAATAATCTTGCGTCAGGGCAACTAGCACCTCGTATTTTACTTCTTCTAAATCTGGTATATCACATTCTAGAATTGTTATAGATTTTGTCAAATTCTTATATGACTCCTCAACTAAATCATGGAGAAGGATAGGATCTTCATCTGCAATACGTTTCAATTCATTTTTAATCTCTACTACTAACATTTCTTGCCATTCATGTGCTACTTTTGCTTGCTCAGTGTGTACAATAAAACTATATTTTTTTTGACGTACTCCCTTTTTCTTATCTTGATTGCGTCGAATTATCCCACCAACGATGAAGTTAATAATCGCATGACGTAAAGTTTCAACCCTTTTACTTGTCAAAACTTCTTCTATTTTCAACCTTCTTCTATCCTGTTTTTTTAAAACTAATAATTCCTCGATTGAGATTTGTTCATAAATATGAGATGCGACAGAATTTTCATCTTCACTTTCTTCAAAATAATAGTCTCCACCAATATAAGCGTCTGGTACCGGAACCAGTTCTGTAAACGACGGTTTAATCGGTTTAAAAGTTCGGATGGAATCTTGAATCTTCAAATCTTCCGGCTGTAAGTATAGTGAATATGGTGTAGCTGTTACTTGTAGAAAATCAGAACACTTTAGTTTTTTTCGCAAATCATCAATAAGACCTGCAATAACATTAATTTCGTATATCTCTTGTTTAGTTTTTGAAAAACCAATACTAGCAAAATCCGCTTCATCATCAAGAATGAGAACACGTTTCCCTATAAGAGATGGATATGTTTCAAAAAATGCAGTATGTAATCTTCTTAAATTATTTGCCTCTTTTTTAACAACAAAGATTAACTTTTGTTCTAGCTCGTAGGCAATTAGATTATCAGGAATAGACATGCTATCATAAATTTGTAACACATCATCATCTTTAAAATCCTCGAACTCTTTCTTTAAGCGCTCAAATGTTTGTTGCGCCAACGCACGTGTCCCTTTTGTCAAAACAATAGCAACATCATAACTATTATCAAAAGCAAGCGCAGTAATACCAATAAACGCTCTCGTTTTACCACTTTGAATTTTCCCTAGTAACATACCTGGTCTATTGACGCTTGTATCATTTTCAATTAACTTGTTTACTGTATTCTCTATACATTGCTGTGTTTCTATTGAATAATTATTTTTCTCTGTTAATCTACTATAAAATCGACCCGTTTTATTTAATGTACTTACTTGCATATGTATAACCCCTCCAAAAGATATCTCTATTTTTTATTATATTAGTATGGAATGATTCACTTTATACTTTTAAATCAATTATATAAATAATGCATTTCATTAACTACCATATTATTCAAAAAAACTTCCTATACACAAATATTAATATATCACCCCAAAATGCACAGTAGCACACCCATAACATACACCATCTCTATCAAGATGTTCTGGCAAAGTCCTTGTATCACAAAACTTACACTGCTGATACCGTCTTTTTCTAAACTCAGCCACCATAATACTACTCTCTTTAATCTCCACCGCTTTCTCACTGTCACTTAATTCCTCTAAATGTTCCCATAATAATATATGATGCGTAAACCGTGTCATATCTGGTTCGACAGGACAAGTCCATACTAATCTATGAAACCCTATTTCTAAGCCCATTTCTCCCGCACGAATAAACATATTCGGATCAAAATCCAGCCCTCGAACTGCGAATTCGACATCTAGTTCTTTCAACTCGCAAAGCTCCAGTTGTTTTGATATAAATTGTTGTATCTCTGTTTTTGCTAATTTCATTAGTGATGAATCTCCTATATAGTACATTTTATATTTCAATAAAATTTGTAGTAATAAAAATCTTACTATTAAATTATAACTCGAAATCCGGTATTATTTACGTCATATATACCATTTCTTTAAACTGAACATTCATCAATCACTAAATTTCACCATCCTCCCATACCACCCACTACTCTCCTCCAAAAACTCCCTACTCTCCCCACTATCCTTATAAAAACTCTCCCAACCCCGCTCCCTCAAAATCCCCTTCCAACTATCACTCTCCACCATCTTCTTAATAACACCATCCCAATAAGCAACCTCTTCCTCCGTCATATCTTTCGGGCCCATAATTCCTTTCCAGTGCTGGAAGATGACGTTGATTCCTTGTTCTTTCCATGTTGGGATTTCTGGTAGTCGGTCTAGGCGTTTTGGTGCGGATACGGCTAGTATTTTTATTTTGCCGGCTTTGTATTGTTTTTCGGCTTCGGATAGGGTCATGGTTGCGGCGCCTATTTGTTTGTTCGTTAGGGCGTTTATGATTTTTTCTTTGTTTTCGTAGACGAAGAATTGTAGTTCGGCAGGGTTTATACCGAATGCTTTGCTTACTTGTACGAAGGATAGGTGATCGTCGTTTCCTAAGCCTGGGGCAAAGCCGATTTTGAAGTTTTTCTTGTCTTGTTTTAGTTGTTCCATTAGTTCGTTTGCGTTATCTATGGTGCTGTCTTTTGATACGACAACGACTTCCCAGTCTGACGCAAGTGTTGCGAGTGGTGTGAAGTCTTTATATGTTAGTTTACTGTGGCCTAGTAGGTTGTTCGTTATGAGTAAGCTTGAGTTAATCACAAGTACGTGACCACCTTTTTGTTTCGTATATTTCCAGCCGACATCACCGCTGCCACCTACTTTGTTTGTGACTTTGATTGGTTTTGTGAAGATTTTTTCTTCTGTTAGCGTTTTTTGCATTGCTCGTGCCGTTAAGTCCCACCCTGCTCCTTGAACGTTCGGTGCAACGATTTCTACTTCTTCTATGTTTACTGTATTCGTTTGAGATTTTTCCGAGGAACAACCAGCTATTACTCCTGTCATGATCCATATACATAGTAATAATCGTTTTTTCATAGTCCTCGTCCTATGCGATATTTTCGTTCTGGTCGTCCGATAATGCCGTATGTGTACTCTACTGTGCATTCGTTTGTCGCTACTAAGTATTCTAAATATCTTCTTGCGGTTGTTCTGGAGGCCCCCATTTGTTCTCCCATTTCCTCTATTGTAATGCCCTCGTCGAATCCTTTTATAATTCCTTTCACTTTTTGCAATGTTAACGGATCAACACCAGTCGGTAAGTTTTTCATATCTTGTGTTTGCGAAATGCCGAAGAAGTTATCGATGAGTGCTTGATTCACTTCATTGTTACTATGTAATAATTGCTTCTTTCTTTTATAGTCTTCAATTGTGCGAACAAATTTTTCTAACGTGACCGGTTTTATAAGATAGTTACTTACGCCGTTTCGAATTGCTTTTTCTAGCATATGGTTTTCATTTGCCGCAGTAACCATAATGACGTCAACGTCTGGAAAGTCAGCATGAATTTCCGGTAACAAGTCTGTTCCGATTCCGTCTGGTAAGTAATTATCTAATAGAAGCAAATCGATTTCTTCCCTTTGTAGTAGTTCCATCGTTTCTTTCGCATTCAACGCTTTTCCAATCACTTTTACGTCCTTTATTTTTGATAAAAACTCTTCCTGAATTTGTGCGACGCGGAAATCATCTTCTGCAATTGCAACCTTCAACATATGCCCATCCCCCTGTTTGTTATGTACTTTTTCTCAATGTTTTCGGAAGATAAATTGTAAAAATAGCTCCCCCATTTTTCTCATTCTGAATTTCAATCGTTCCTTTTAGTAGATCTACCATTTCTTTTACGTTTGCTAGTCCGTAGCCACGGTTGTTCCCTTTCGTCGAAAATCCTTTTTGAAAAATCGTACTTATTTTCTCTGTCGGTACTCCTATCCCACTATCTATCACTTCAAACACAATGTCGTGCCCAATATCTGTCACAAAGAAGGAAACACTCTTTTCCTCTCGTTCATTCACCGCATCAAATGCATTGTCGATTATGTTGCCAAGGATTGTAATAAGATGCGAAACTTTTATATGATCTGGTAACGGATGCAGCGCACTATCTCCTTCAATATGAAAATCAATTTTCTTCTCAGACGCTGTTCCGATTTTTCCTAATAAAATAGCTTGTACTTTCGCATCATGAATTTGATGAAATAAAATATGGTTTTGACTTTGATGAATGTTAGATTCTTGTTGGATAAATTCAATCGCTTCTTTGTAATGCCCTAACTGAAGTAATCCTGATAAGACGAACAGCTTATTTGTAAATTCATGTGTTTGAGCGCGCAAGTCCTCTGAATACTTTCTTACCTCAGATATGGTGTTCACGAGGTTTTGCAGTTCTGTTTTATCTCTAAAACTACATACAACACCTACCGTACTGTTATTTTCGAGTATCGGTGTCATGTTTAAAATAAACACTTTATCTTGAAATGCGATTTCTTGATCGTTTTCTAGTACTCTCTCCATATGAAATTCCGGTAAAACTTTTGAAATGTGCCGCTGCATATAATCACCATTTACATGTAGCATTTCTTCTGCCGACGTATTCATCATCGTAATAAAACCGTTTTGATCAATAGCGATAATTCCTTCTTTTATAGATAGTAGTATCGCGCTTCGTTCCCGGTATAACGCTGCGATTTCATTCGGCTCTAAACCGAGTGTATCTTTACGAATGCTACGTGCTAAAAGAATGCCACCAACAATTCCGGCTAATAAAACCGCTAAGGAGAAGAGGATAATTTCTTTCGTTCTGCTCAGTATATTAGATTCAATTCCTTTTATTAAAAACTCTACTGTCACAACACCTACTACTTGATCGTAATCTCCGTTATGAACAATAATAGGTGCCTTTGCCATTAAAGACGGACCACTTACCCCATTTCCTTCGAGTGTATAATAGCCACCAAAAGTAAGTGCTTCATAGTTATATGGATTGTTACTCTTTGTACCAATCAACTCCGAATTAGAATGGGAATACATAACCCCAGAGCGATCTTCTATAATGACATAATCTGCACCCGCTTGCTCACGAACTTGTTCCGCAATGGATTGGATGGTATTTTTATGCTCGTTATTTTGAAAAGCATCTTTTATAGCTGGCATAAAAGAAAGCGACTTCGCTGTTTGCAATGCTAGCTGCTCCACTTGACGCTTCGTATCAACGGACTGAATGTAAACAAATATTCCTGCTAACAGGAGAACGACAAATAAAATTAATGAAATAATTAAGCTTACTATTTTCGTTTGTAATGATAATTTGCGTGATTTTTTCATACTTCATATCCTTTGATAAAATATTCAAAACTATCAATCTCCTTTTTCTATTATTATGACAAAACTAAAAATGAAGCAACTATTAAAACTCTCCATGTACATAAAGTACAAAAAGAATAAAATTGTCATAATATTGAGATTTTAACCTATAGACAGTACAATTCAACTATAATGAACACGCTTTCATAATTATCATTTTATTTATAAGCAAGAGGAGGAATTAATATGGCTCAAGCAAAATCTAATCGAGTCGCCGGCAATATCTTTAAAGGTTCTGTCGGCAATTTAATTGAATGGTACGACTGGTACGTTTACTCTGCTTTCGCTGTTTATTTTTCAGCAGAGTTCTTTCCTAAAGGCGATCCAACGAGTCAATTACTGAACACAGCAGCTATTTTCGCAGTTGGATTTTTAATGCGCCCTATCGGAAGTTTATTAATGGGACGTTATGCAGATCGGCACGGACGCCGGGCAGCATTAACGCTTTCGATTACGGTTATGGCCGGTGGTTCTTTAATTATCGCCTGTACACCTAGTTACGAAAGCATCGGTATTATGGCACCTATTATTTTAGTTCTTGCTCGTTTACTACAAGGATTATCACTTGGCGGAGAGTACGGAACTTCCGCAACGTATTTATCTGAAATGGCTAGTAGTGGTCGCCGCGGTTTTTATTCAAGCTTCCAATATGTAACGCTCGTTGCGGGGCAAATGGTTGCATTAGGCGTTCAAATTGTTCTTCAGCAATTACTAAGCGAACCAGATATGAAAGCTTGGGGATGGCGTATTCCGTTCATTATTGGAGCAATGGGCGCAGTAGCTGTATTATGGCTTCGCCGCACGATGGATGAATCAGAGCAGTTCTCAAACATAAAATCACAAAAACGCGAGAGCGCAGGAACCGTTCGCGCTCTTATGAAACACCCAAAAGCAGTATTAACAGTAGTCGGCCTAACACTCGGAGGCACTGTTGCATTCTATACGTACACAACATATTTACAAAAGTTCATGGTAAACACAGTCGGTCTTCCGAAAGAAGTTGTAAGCTGGATTAACTTTGTCGCACTACTTATTTTCGTCGTACTTCAACCAATTGCAGGGCTACTATCCGATAAAATTGGACGACGCCCACTATTAATGGCTTTCGGTATTCTTGGAACATTGCTAACAGCACCGATCTTCTTCTTTATGGAAAAAACGACAGAACCAATCGTAGCATTTTTACTCATGATGGTCGGTCTCATTATCGTTACTGGTTACACATCGATTAACGCAATTGTAAAAGCAGAACTCTTCCCAACTGAAATTCGTGCACTTGGCGTAGGTTTACCATATGCACTAACCGTTGCGATATTCGGCGGAACAGCTGAATTCATCGCATTATGGCTAAAGAGTATCGGAATGGAATCACTATTCTACTTCTACGTAGCTGGATGTATCGCGATAAGCTTTATCACGTATTGGCGTATGGATGAGTCATCGAAGACTTCGCAGATTGAGGCGGAGCTTGGTGGTGGGGATAAACTAGCTAATAATAAGTCTAGTTAAAAAAGGCACCTTAAGGTGCCTTTCTCTCATTTGAATTTACTATTTGAGTAATCTAATCATTTACCTTTGATCCTTAAATCCCCAACCGGAGACTAAATAGTTTTGCGTTTTGTTTATCGTAACGCGGATTACCTTTTTCTTATCATTTTTAGAATAACCTTCTACATCAATAAAACCATCACGTACTCCATGTAAAATATCAACTTTAGTAACTACAAGATCTATATTTTCTTTATCCTTCATATAATTTATTGCTACTTTTGAAGCTTTATCTTGAGTAATGTTTTTGTTGTACATTGTGTAACATACATATCCTATTATTAATAATAAAATTGTAGAAATAGCAATGTTCACTCTTTTTTTCTTATTCAATATATCCTCTCCTTAGGAAGATTTACACTCTAACTATAAATCTTTTTTGGGGAGATGGAAATATAGGAAGTTCAGTTTCAGATAAAGCCTTTCCAAATTTACTACTAGTAGTTATGATGATTTCTCCACTTAATTTCGGAGCACTGTTAATCAAAATTTTTTATTTTTGAACAAGAAGCATTTCGTATCTAATAATTTACTTTGTTAGCTGGATGCCACGTAAAACAACAAAAAGCACCAGGTCCCCCCGATGCTTTCTCCTCTAAAACAAATGACAAGCCACCTCATGCCCCTTCGCAATCTCAACCATCTTCGGTACTTCCTGTGCGCATTTTTCAGTGGCGAATTTGCAGCGCGTTCTGAATTTACAGCCGGATGGTGAGTTGAGTGGGCTTGGTACTTCTCCCTCTAGGATGATTCTTTCTTTGCCTGCGTTTGTTGGATCTGGTTCTGGCATGGATGAGAGTAGTGCTTGTGTGTATGGATGTGCCGGTTTTGTGTATAGGTCTTCGCTGTCGGCAATTTCTACTATGTTTCCTAAGTACATGACTCCGATTCGGTCTGATATGTGTCTTACCATAGATAGGTCATGCGCGATAAATAAGTATGTAACGCCTGTTTCTTCTTGGATGTCTTGCAGCATGTTTACGACTTGTGCTTGGACTGAGACATCTAGTGCTGAGATTGGTTCGTCACATAGGATGAAATCTGGTTTGACAGATAGCGCGCGCGCGATGCTGATGCGCTGTCTTTGGCCTCCGCTAAATTCGTGCGGGTAGCGATATAAGTGTTCTTCTTTTAGGCCTACTTTTTTTAGAAGGTCTAAGATGATTTCTTTTTGTTCTTCTTTTTCATAAGAGCCGTGAATGTTCATTGGCTCGCTAATGATTTGAAATACATTCATCGACGGATTTAATGATGCGTATGGATCTTGGAAAATGATTTGCATTCGTTTTCTATATTCTTTTAGTTCACTTTCCTTTAAACTTGCGATGTCTTTTCCGTCAAATAGGATGTTCCCTGAAGTGACATCGTGTAAGCGAATGATGCTTCTTCCTGTCGTGGATTTTCCGCAGCCCGATTCTCCTACTAGTCCGAATGTTTCACCTTTTTTAATTGTGAAGCTTAAGTCATCGACTGCTTTTAATTGCTCCGTTTTTCTGCCGAATAGTCCTTTTTTAATAGGAAAATACTTTTTTAAATTTCGAACTTCAATTAAGTTTTCTTCATGCATGTGAATCACCTACCACCCTATCATTTAACCAGCACATAGAACGTCTTTCGTTTCCAATTTCAAAATATGGCGGACGTTCTTTTTCACAAATGTCCATCGCATGCGGGCAACGCTCTGCGAATGGACAACCTTGTGGCGGGTTTAATAAGTTTGGCGTTACACCTTGAATTGGCGCGAGCCTCTCTTTTACGCCGTTCGATATTTTCGGCAGAGAGTTTAATAACCCTTTCGTATATGGGTGATTCGGCGATTGGAAAATATCAAGTACAGGTCCTTCTTCCATAATAAGTCCGCCATACATAACGATAACACGTGTACAGTTTTGCGCGACTATTCCTAAGTCATGCGTAATAAGAAGTAACGCCATGTTCGTTTCGTTTTTTAAGTTTTTCATTAAATCTAGTATTTGTGCTTGTATCGTTACATCAAGCGCTGTTGTCGGTTCGTCCGCAATGAGAAGATCAGGGTTACAAGACATCGCCATCGCAATCATAACCCGCTGCTTCATACCGCCGCTTAGTTCATGCGGATATTGTTTTACCCTTTCTTCTGGTGAAGAAAGACCGACTTGTTTTAACAAGTCGACCGCGATGTGCTCTGCTTCTTTCTTTTTAACTTTTTGATGCCGTATAATTACTTCCGTCATTTGCTTTCCAATTTTCACGACTGGATTTAGTGCAGACATTGGATCTTGGGAAATTAGTGAAATTTGATTTCCTCTAATAGAACGTAATTCTTTCTCAGATTTAGAAAGGATGTTTTCATTATGAAAAAGGATTTCCCCTTCTTTCACTTCCCCTGGTGATGTAACGAGAGACATAACAGACTTCGCCATCACACTCTTTCCGCTTCCAGACTCCCCAACGATTCCAACTACTTCTCCTTTATTTAAACGAAATGTAACGCCGCGAACCGCTTCTACTTCTCCGCTTTCTATGAAAAAAGAGGTCTTTAAATTATTCACTTCTAATAGTTTTTCAGACACGTTGCTCACTCCTTTCACTTAACACTTTAGTTTTCATTTCCAGCTCCTTTTGGCGCAAAAGCTTTCTTCAATGCTTCACCAATTACGTTAAAGCTAAGTACCGTTAAAAGGATAAGGAACCCTGGGAAGAGCGTTAAATACCAAGCTTCACCGATATATCCTTGCGCATTATTTAGCATGCTACCCCAAGAAGAATCTGGTTCTCTAATACCTAATCCTAAGAAGCTAAGTGATGATTCCATTAAAATCGATGTCGCAATTGTTAATGTCGCGGCGATAATAATGGTTGATAAAATGTTAGGAATAATATGTCTTACAATAATTGTGAGTGATTTTTGTCCCGATACTTTTGCATATAAAACGTACTCACGCTCTTTTACCGATAAGGTTTCTGCCCTTACGATACGTGCGGTGTCCATCCATGTAAGTAATCCAATAATAAGAACTAAAGTCGTAATTCCTGGTTTTAAATAAGCATTTAATAACAGCATTAAGAAGAATGATGGAATTGACATAAGCACTTCAACAACTCGCATTAAGAAGTTGTCTAACTTTCCGCCATAATATCCGCTAATTGTTCCGACCGCGGTCCCGATTGTAATGGAAACAACCATCGCTAGAAAACCAACCGCAAGCGACACTCTTCCACCATATAACGCCCTCGTTAAGTAATCTCTTCCGTAATCATCCGTTCCGAAAGGATGACTCATACTCGGTTCTTGTAAACGATCTGGAATCGACATTTTACTAGGATCATACGGTGATACAAATGCGAATATCGATGCAATGGTTAAAACCGCCAGTATAATAACTCCCATTAGTACAAACTTATTTTTTGTAAAACTACTTTTTATCGTTTGAAATCTCCTATTATTCATTCCAAATCACCCCCTCATTCGAATGCGCGGATCTACTACGCCATATAAAATATCAGCAATTAAATTACCGAGAATTAACATGAACGATGATAATAATGTGATTGCCATAATAATTGGATAATCAAATCTAAAAATAGCATTCACCCCAAGCGAACCAAGTCCCGGCCATGAGAATACTGTTTCCGTAATGAACGCTCCGCCTACTAAACTTGGAATGGATAATCCGAAAATTGTAATGATCGGTATTAATACGTTTCGAAGTACGTGATTAAATAAAACTGTTTTTTTCGAAGCACCGTACGCATATTGAATTTGTACATAGTCTTCTTCTAATTGCTGGATGGTGCTTGAACGAATATATCTCATATAAACAGAGACGTTTTGGAACGCAAGCACCATGCAAGGTAAAATGCCGTGCTGGACAATATCCAAAAAGGAATCTTGACCGACTGTACGCATACCCATACTTGGAAGAAGGTTCAGCTTTAAAGAGAATAAGTAGATTAATAGTAAAGCGAACCAAAAGACTGGCATTGAGATTCCCACATAAGAGATAAAGTTCACAATACGATCAAAGATAGAATTCTTTTTCACACCTGTAAGTAGTCCAAGTGGTATTGCGATTACAAATGAGACGAGTAAAGACGATCCCATTAAGCCGATTGTTGCAGGTAACCTTTCTACGATAAGGTCTAAAACAGGACGATGGTTTTGAAGTGAATAACCAAAGTTCCCTGTTAAAATATTTTTTAACCATAAAATATACTGCATATAAATTGGTTGATCTAGCCCTAAACTTGTGCGAATACGCTCAACATCAATTGGGCTCATATTCGGCGTGACAAAGTTTCGAACTGGATCGCCCGGTGCTAGTTTTATTAATAGAAAAGAAATAATAGAAATAACAAATAAAAGCGGAATTGCATTTAAAAGCCTCTTCGCAATTACTTTATACACAAACTTCCCCCCTCAAGATAAAGTGAAACTTTAATCAGTGGGGGTTTTGTCCATCCCCACTGATTATTAGTTGAACCAATCGGGCTTTTACGGGCAGTTGAGCTTCCATCCCACCACCTATTCAGCCGAATTTTAAGGTGGGAGTCTTACTGCCCGTTAAAGCGGGATAAAGTGAAACTTTAATCAGTAGAACTTAACTTCCACGCATTTACCGAATTTCGAAGCGGGAGTCTTACTGCCTATTAAAGCGGGATAAAGAAGCTGATTTCCACCAGCTTCTTTATCGTTTCTTATTTCACTTCATAAATCTTAGATAAATCTTCAAACATTGTGACAGGAATTGCTTTTGCTTCTTTCAATCCATCAAACTTTTTATCTACTGCAATAACTGCTTTCGGATATGCGATTGGTAGATAAGGTAAGTCTTCTCTCGCTGTCTCTTGAATTTTATGGTATAGTTCTGCGCGTTTTGTTTTATCTGTTTCAACTGCAGCTTCTTCCCATAACTTATCGAAATCAGCGTTTTTATAACGTGCATAATTGTATTCAGCATTACTTAAGAATAAGCTCTTATATGAATCTGGCTCAGGTCCCATTATGTAACCACCGAATGTAATATCATATTCTTTATTCGCTTTATCTAAGCTTTTTTCACTTGCTGCACTAGCATCTAATGCATTCAGTTCAACTTCTAAGCCAACTTCTTGTAATTTTTGTTGTGTATAAAGCGCTAAACTTTCCATAATTTTATTATTCGTTACATACATCACGCGTACTTTTTCTTTATCTTTCACGCCAGCTTTCGCTAATAAATCTTTCGCTTCTTTTTTATCATATTTATAATCTTTAATGTCTTTTGCATAATACATAGCGTCTGGCGTTAAAATTGAATTTGCTGGTTCTGCAAATTGACTAGAAACGAATGCTGAGTTAATCATTTCTTTCTTATCTAACGCATGCGCAATTGCTTGGCGCACTTCTTTTTTCTTCATAAGATCTGTATTTTGGTTATAAGATAAGTAGAATAATCTACCTTCAGGGAATGTCACCATTGAGAAGTTCCCAGTGCTATCTAATTTCTTAAAGTCTTGCGGCTCAATCATCTTCATGTTGATTTGACCATTTTGTAGTGAAACATTTGCTGTATTACGGTCTTTTACAACACGGTATACGATAGAGTCTAATTTAGCTTTACCACCTACATAATCATCGAATCGATCTAATGCAACGTACTCATCTGATTTATACTCTTTAAACTTAAATGGACCTGATCCTACAGGCTGTAAGTTTTTCTGACTCTTTGCTAAATCTGCTTCCCCTTCAAATACGTGTTTCGGAATTGGGAAGAAATCATTCATCACACCTTCGAAAGATGCACTTACTTGTGGTAACACGAATTGAGTCGTTAGCTCATCCACTTTTTTCACCTCAAGCGGCTTTCCTTTAAAGATAAAGTTTTCACGGCTTGAACTATTTTGCTTCTCATCTAAAATAGACTGGAATGTAAATGCAATATCGTCTGATGTAATTTTCTTACCATCATGCCATTTCAAATTATCCTTTAGTTTTAAAGTCCATGTTAATTGATCCTCTGAAGGCGTAAAGCTTTCAGCAAGAACAAACTTTTTCTTACCGTCTTCCATATGATACAGCGGTGCATATAAAGCTTGCTGCACCGTTAATGACACACGATCATTCGCATAAAGCGGATTCATCGTATCTGGGTTATCGCTAACACCAATCGTTAACGCCCCTCCATCTTTCGGAGTCCCTGATTTACTAGTTCCTGCTTGCTTCGAATCTTTTTCCCCTGAACAAGCAGCTAATGCAATAAATAATAGTAGGACAAATGGTAATACAAACAACTTCTTCTTCATATTTCGACCCCTCTCGACTATTTACACCTATAAGAAAACTCGGAATTAATACCGAGTTTTCTTATAGGTTTTAAATTACCACTACCCGTATATAAAGTCAAACTTTTTCGCAAAGGTAGAAAGTTTAAAATCTATTAATGCGTTCTTGCGATAAAATATATTTATGCAAAAAATAAAATAAAAAGACCATGAAAAGGTTGCCTCGCAAAACGATTGGAAAAACTAGCAACCTACAAAAACCCCCTCTAAAATAGTTGTTATATATAATCAAAAATATAGAATGAGATTGAAGATAAAAAATATTTTTAGGAGGTTATCATGACATTTGATGAATTGAAAAAAAACAAACCTACAACCTCATGGATTGAGTATGATGAAGATGGGGAATTTTTCACTGAAGAAAATATAAGTGCAACAAATAAGGTTCTTGACACTTACATTAACAATTTACAGCAATTAGGTGAGAATCCAACCGAAGTCGAAGTAATGCAAGTTGTTAAAGAGGTAGTTATGAAATTAAATGAACTAAATATCGAACATGACCATTTTATCGAAACAATGGAAAGAGAAGATCTCTATGAATTTATCGATACAGCAGCACGAATAGCTGGCTTAGAATCTGAGGAAGATATCACAGAAGAATGGCGGGAATGGTAAAAAAGCTGCACCTCTAATTGTTAGAGGTGCAGTTTGTTTCATAAGCTAATTGAATTAATAATTTGATATCTGCACAGGATTCACGTGTTCCAACATATCATTAAGCTCATCCTGCCAATTAATACCACACCCTGAAAAAATATATCAACGATTATTCAATTATATCAACCGCAACTCCGAATATATCGACGATTCGACACAACATATCGACTTACCGACAATTTTCGCGAAAGCTACCTCCAAAACTATTAACTAATCCCACAACTGCACCAACCACACCAAACAAAAAAAGACCACCAAAAGGCAGTCTCTCTCAAAACTCAATCCTACTCCCAACCCCGCGCTCCACCGCTCTCTCATACAAATACTTCGCAACGATAATATCCACTACTGCCAAACCAACTGATTTGAAAATAGTAATCTCTTCATCGTTTTCGCGGCCGGCTTTTTCTCCACTAATGATTTGACCGAGTTCGGCGTAGATGTCGCTTGCTTTGAATAACCCTTCCTGTATCGGAACTTGAAGATCCCCCGTTTCTTCTAATGCAGCTTCTTTTGATTCGACTACTACTTTGTTTGCATTAGCGATGGCGTGAGATGGTAGTTCTTGCATGCTTGGCCTAAATGAGCCGACGGCGTTTATGTGGACGCCTTTTTGCAAGATTTCTGAGAAGACTGGTGTGGATGCGTTCGTAGTTGTAACAATGATGTCTGCTTCGCTTATTGCTTCATTTGCGTTTGTGTGAACATAAGCAGGTTTATTGAATCTCTCTTGTATATATTGCGAGAATGCATACGCCTTTTCTTCTGTTCGATTGTATAAAATGACTTTTTCAATATCTCTCACCGCAAATACAGCTTCGGCAATTCCCTTCGCTTGTTCTCCGGTCCCAATAATGCATAAAGTTTTTGCGTTATGACGGGCTAAATGTTTTGTCGCTACTCCTGATAAGGCTCCTGTTCGAATCATCGTTAAGTAGGACCCTTCTAAAAGTGCAAGCGGTTCTCCCGTTTGAAAGTCAGACAGCATCACAATCCCGTTTATCGTTTTCTTCCCTATCTTTTTGTTCTCAGGGACTACTGTTACGACTTTTAAGCCAAGTGCTTCAAGTCCTTCCGCTACTGAAGGCATAATTAATGCCGTATTTTGTTCGCTTGCAAATGGTAATGAGCCGCGTATTGGTGTGATCGTTCTTTCTGCGGAAAATTCTTGTAAAGCAAGCGCCGCGTATTCAATGACTTCGTTCATATTTACTAAGTTTCTTTGTTCGTTCGCGCTTATGACTAGCATATCTTTCCACCTCCTCCTTCTACCCCGTATTAACGGGCAGTAAGACTCCCATCTAAAAATTCGGTTGAACAAAGACAGTCACATAGACACATCAACTGCCCGT